>JAADHK010000142.1 GCA_013151835.1 Deltaproteobacteria bacterium | reverse complement strand
TGGCTAAAAGCTAATGGCTCAAAAACTTCGATTTGGAAAATATCCTTAATCTACCGGAAATATGGCAATTTCAGCTTTTCGTTCAGGCACTGAATAATGAAATTATTTCTCAAATTTCAGGATTTCAAGCATTCCACCAAAAAGCAATTTACCTTCTATATTTTTAAAGCCAAGCTCTTTCAGCATTTCTCTTAACTTTATCCGATCCGGATAATATTTAAGACTTTCCGCAATATAGGCATACACATCTGGATTTCCATGAAGGATGATCCCCCATAAGCTGCCCCAGAATGCCAGAATAAAATATGTCAATCTTTGCATGACTGCATTATTGCTTTTTGAAAAATCCAGAAAAACAGCTTTCCCATTATCCTTCATGATTCTTTTGATTTCTTTGAGCGTAAACGTTAAATCCGGCGAATTTCTTAACGCATATCCTCCGCATATCACATCAAAACAATTATCTTCAAAATCCATATGATTCATGTCCTTGAGTTCAAACTTAATATTCGGATAATTGTTTTTCAGTTTCGCTATTTCCAGCATATCCGCGTTCAAATCAATACCGATGATTTCACCCTCCGAAAACTTATCCGCAAGCCTGAATGTGATATCGCCTGTCCCGCATGCGATATCCAGACAATTTGAAGCTTTCTTTTCAGGAAGCAACTTTATAAGCATATTTTTCCATGCGCCGTCTCTGCCCAGGGACAGGACTTTTGTTAAAAAATTATACGTCGGCGCGACTTCCGAGAATAATCGGCCATTAAAATCTTTTTTATTTTCCGGATTTGTAAAATCTACTGATTTTAATTTTATTTTCGCCATTACTGCTTCCCCTTTAAAAAATATTCCATTTTGTCGCCCGCAATGCCAAATGGCTTCTACGAAGTGATGCCCAACGCAATTCTTGACCGCATCATTTCAGCGGCCATTCTGAATATGGTGACCTGTTTGGGCGGGGCCAGTGTTCCCGCCAAATATTGATTCAAGGTGGGCCCTCGTCTTAGTTTGCCACTCGATGTCCGCAGAATGGTTCCAGGTTCCATCACAATGACAGACTCAGGCCTTATGGCAAAGGCTCCTGCAATTTCCGCAGAAGCCTTTTGGGCCAATTGTTTGTCCCCGGATTTGTCGCCTTTTTTATCCCTTTCACAAAAAATGATCAGTTTTTCGCAGTTATCGCCCTCGGGGACATAACCTGCGGCAATGACACATCCTTTCCGGATACCGGGAAAATGGTGCAGCGCCATTTCAATTATCTGGGGCGCGTAATTGCGTCCACGAATGATGATCAGATCTTTTTCCCGGCCATACAGGTAAAGTTCTCCTTCCCAGATGAATCCTTTATCGCCGGTATTCAACCATCCGTTTTTGAGTATTTTTAAGGTCGCATCGCGATTGTCGTCGTATGCCTCCATAATTGATGGTCCCTTGACATGCAAGGTGCCTATGATGCCTTCTTGCACATTTTCTCCGTATTGATTCCGGATTTCCAATTGATAGCCCGGAAGAGGTTTTCCGACTGAGACCAAATTGCTTCCATGTTTGGATATTTGGGCCCGGCCGTTTAAAAGTGCCTCCGGGTCAAAGGTTTTGTATTTAAAACGTTTTTTCAGGTCGGAGAAGGTGACCGCCAGCGCGGCTTCCGAAAGCCCGTAAACAGGTGTCAGGGCATGTGCTTGAAAGCCGTAAGGAGCAAATCGTTCGATAAATTTTTCAAGGGATGCGTCTGTAACCGGTTCAGCTCCGTTCAATGCAATGTGCCAATGGGAGAGATCCACGCCCTCGATTTCCTTGTCCCTGATTTTGTCCGCACATAGGCTGTACGCAAAATTCGGAGCAGGGCTTATAAAGGATTTATAGGCTGAAATCGCCCTGAGCCATACAGCCGGTCGCGCAACAAAAAGTTCAGGCGGTATCATCGTAAGGTCGGCGGGCCGGCTGACGGCGAGCAAAGCACAGCCGATTAATCCCATATCATGATAAAGGGGCAGCCAACTGACGCCGCTGTGATATTGGCCGTATGATTCCGGTGGATAGGCATCCAGTATGACTTTCAGTATTGCCTGAATGTTTGCGATAACCTGACGGTGAGTAAGCATGACGGGCTTGGGATCGACTGTCGTACCCGAGGAAAATTGGATTAAAGCCAAAGCATCCGGTTTGCCGGCTGTAAATGCAAACGGGGCCGGCTTGATTTTATCAACCGTAATTATCCCGAGGTCCGGCGATGCCTTTGCCACTGAGCGGCCGATTATGCGTTTAATGAGTTTATTGGTTACTACCAGACGCGCCCTGGAGATATTGAGCATGCGGCCGGTTTGCCGGTGATATTCTTCCAATCGCCCCAGTCTTACCGGTGGATAGAGGGGGACCGGAATGCCGCCGATCAGCAGGGCGCCGAAAAATACATAGAAAAACTCCGGACATGTGGGCAATATAAGGGCAATTCGATCTTCTGCCTGTATACCCATTCGGGAAAAAGCCCCCGCAAATTGGACGGCCTTTTCAAGCAGTTTATCATAGCCAATGTAAATGGCTTTTTCACGGGTGTCTAAAAACCGATAACCGCTGTCGGCCTGTTCTGCCGCCCGTTTCAGCATAGAGCAAAGTGTCGCATCATCCATTGGAATCACCATATTGCGAAATAATCGATTTTTCAATTAAACGGATCAAATCTTCTATGGTTTTAACATCTTTTTCATCCCCGTGTTCAAAGGCTACCAGAAAATGATTTTCCAGCTCCACAATAAGGGTAAGCAATTCCAAAGAATCCAGTTGAAGCTCGTTTGTTATATCCACCTCGGGAGTTATCGCCGACTCGATCTGAAGATATTCGTTAAATACATACTGAATACCTTTTAATATTTCACTCCGTGTCAAGATCAGAATTCCTTTTTAAAAATGGAATAAATCTTCTCAGTGCACTAAAGTTATCTATGTAGTTTGTATTTTTAATCAATGCACGTTCCTCGCATCTTATGCGTATTGTTAATACCCAGGCATTCAAAACGGTAAAGACAAGGGCAGTGATCCATGCGGTATGGATCATCGGCAACGCTACGCCTTCGACAATGACCCCAAGGTAATTAGGGTGGCGGATGTACCTGTATAATCCTCGATTTATGACCGGCATATCCGGAACTATAATAACTCTTACATTCCAATATTTACCCAATATGGCAATTAGATAATATCGGAGTATCTGAACGCCGACAGCCAGGACCAGCATAGAATAGCCCAAAGCAGGAATAAATGGGCGATTCAGAAGCAGGACCTCAAGTCCGCAGGCAAACAAAAAGATCGTGTGAAGGGCAGCCATATATTTGAAATGCTCTTTCCCAACTTCAAATCCACCATTTTTAAAAGCCCAGGCCGCGTTCTGTTTGCTGATTCGCAGTTCTATCAATCGTTCTCCGCCCACAAGCATAAGCAGAATGATATAGGCAGTTACCATCGCAGCAACCCCATTTCAGAGCAAAAACCCGGGCCCATGGCGTTATACAGCCCATAGGTTCCATCAGGCGGGCAGTGATTGTCCATTATATCCTGGAGGATCATCAGGATCGAAGCGCTTGAAACATTTCCCGCTTCATGCAGGTTTTTCCATGACAGGGCAAGCTCTTCCCGAGACAGTTCAAGACTTTTTTCAACGGCTTCAAGGATTTTCGGGCCACCTGGATGAATTGCCCATTTGCCAATGTCCTTTATTGATAATCCATTATCCGCGAGGAATTTTTCGATATCCGGCCTGATAAAGGCTTCCACGATTTTGGGAGTTTGGCCGGACAGCACAATCTTAAATCCATCGGATGTTATGTCCCAACCCATGATATGTTCCGTATCATTATAAAAAACCGAGCGTGTATCTACAATAACGGGAGCAGCCTTTTTTCTTTCACCGCCAGTCACTACCAGCGCCGCCGCTGCATCTCCAAAAAGACCGCTTGAAACGATATTGGCAACAGAGAGATCATTTCTTTGCAGTGTCAGCGAACATAATTCAACGGACAGAACAACCGCAACTTGATCCGGATATGCCTTTACATAGTCGAATGCCTTGGTGATGCCGGCCGCCCCGGCCATGCATCCAAGGCCGAAAATCGGGGTCCGCTTTATATCGTTCCTCAGATTCAGGCGGTTGACCAGCAAGGCATCCACAGAAGGCGCGGCGATGCCGGTGATGGAAACAAAAAACAGATGATTAATATCCACGAGTGACAACCCGGCTTTTTTCACGGCTTCGCGGATTGCCCGCTCGCCAAGATCAACAGCGCATTTTATAAACGCATTGTTGGCATCGGTAAAGGTTTCAATGTGTTCGTATTCTTCCAGGGAAAGGGCAAGATGCCTCCCCTTAACGCAAGCATTCCGGTAGATCGCGATGAGCCGGTCAACATTGTGGTGGCGTCCGGCCCAAAGATGGCGGATAGCCGCTATCAAAGACTCTTGATCGTAATAGTTGTCCGGCAATACGGGAGCAATCGCTGCGATCTGCATTGCGTGTACCTCAAAAGATTATATTTAAAGGGGTTCAAACCGTTTGCATCACCGGTTTCTTTCTCCTGGCATTGGGGTCAGGTCTACGTTTGACTTTTTTGACTCCATCACTCCATCAAAAAAGGGGCTGCGCAATAAACATGCACAGCCCCTTTATGATGAAATCAGGACATCGCCTACCTTTTGCCCCTGTCGGGATTTTGAGTAAGAGACCCGTCGCGAATTTTTTTGGCTGAGGGTAAAGGATTCGAACCTTTGTTAACGGGACCAGAACCCGTCGTGCTGCCGCTGCACCAACCCTCAGTAGTTTTTTAAGTTTATCAAAAGCATGCTTTCTGTCAAGCCAAAATTTGATGGCGTCGGTAATTTAAAATTATGGTTCATGCAGAGTGCGCGGCATGAGCCATGTTTGGCGAAAACGGGCGGGGATAAACCCCGCCCCTACACGGTCATGCGATATTTTCGTTATGTACCGGATACGGACATCGGGCGTAG
>JAADHK010000069.1:43600-64405 GCA_013151835.1 Deltaproteobacteria bacterium | reverse complement strand
AAACGAACCAGTTTGCCTTTTTCCGGTGATGGAATTCACTCGATCAAGGTAACCAGGATGTTCAACGCTTGCCTCATAGTATATCTTGGCAGACGTTACATTCTTAGCAAGAAGTCCTTTAGCCCTATCGTTTTCGAGATCATTAAATATAATGTCTGAATCAACGGGAATTGATTGAACAGATGGGGTCACCTCTAATTTAATCGTTTTTATACCTTGAGACACAGCAAAAATATCTGTAATATTTAGTTTAGATGAAATGGCTTTGCCTAATTTTGCCCAGTACTCAAGCTGTTTGGTCTTTGATCTGTTCTGAATTCTGGCCTCGCGCTCCGCTTGAAGGGCCAGGTTCCGGTCTATTCTTAAAGATACAGTAGCCATCATAACCTCCTGTCATCGATCTGTTTATCGTTGACGCAATTAGCGTCGAAATGATGCATTTTGCTACAATAATAATATTGATTTAATGTTATGTCAATGAAATTTACGGAAAACACGGGACGTTCCAAACTTATTAATTTATAGAAAATATAAAATTTCAGATTGATTCAAGCAAGTTAATAAGTTTGTAACATCCCAAATCCAATAATTAATATAAAGAGTGATGAACGCATTTTGGATGGTGGGGATTTTGTTAATCACATTCTTACTGCAAACGATGAGGCCTTTGAACGGCAATACGAGCTTAAAACCCGGGGAGTGGATGTAGACTTCATTGCCAAGCGCGTTTCACGGCTTTTGGATATGCCGGAGGCGGATGGCTGGCTGCCTGGCCGGTACAAGCGTCTTGTGGCGGCCCGCAGTTTAATTTGTTTTTGGGCGGTGCGCGAGCTGGGAGAAAGCATGGCTTCGCTGGCGAGGCGGTTCTATATTTCACGCGTGGCGGTGAGCAAGTCGGTTAAGCGAGGTGCCGATATTGTAGAAAAAGAAGGGTACGAGCTGGTTTAAGTTATTAAGTTAGGGGCGTCCCGTATGTTCACGGGAAAAGAATCCCGGCGTTCAAAACATTTCGTATTTCACAAGCCTTCCGTCCAGGCCCCCGTTTCGCAAAGGTTTTTTCCATGACGGCTTAAGACCGATCTTCTTTATCATCTTCCGATTTCCGAAAAAAATATAAACATCGGACCCCTTGCATCTTTGTTTTAGAAAATCACCCAGGTTTTTATAAAAAACGCCTAACGCCGTGTAATCTTTCATGCGGACGCCATATGGCGGATTGCAGACAATCACGCTGTTTTCAATACCGGACAGTTCATGAATATCTTTTTTAAAAATATTTATTGCCTCACCATCCGGCAGACAACGGCAATTAACGGTAGATGCTTTTACCGCGAATTTGTCTTTATCGCTGCCCGTAATCAACCCGTTTGGAAGGTGCCGGATCTTTTCATCCGATAGTTTTCGGATTTTCATCCAAAGCGCCTCATCAAAATCCGGCAGAAAACTGAAACCAAATCGCTTTCTCAAAAATCCGGCCGGAATCGAGCAAACACGCATCATTGCTTCACAAAGCAATGTTCCGGCGCCACACATGGGATCATAAAGCGGCCGCTCGCCGTTCCATTCTGAAAACGCCAAAACCGCTGCGGCAAGTGTTTCCTGCATCGGCGCTTGAACCGTTTCGCGCCTGTAGCCACGGCGATGTAACGAACCGCCGGAAGTATCAAAATTGATGGTGGCCCGATCTCCTTCAATGTGGAGATTTAACCAGACATCCGGGGATTTTCCATCCACATTCGGCCGACTGCCGCAGGTGTCCCTGAAAAAATCGACCACAGCATCCTTTAAACACAAAGATGCAAATTGGGAATGATTTATGTTGATGTTCCCGGAAACATTCGCGAAAATACCAAATGTATTGCGAATCGAAAAAAACGCGGCCCAGTCGATTGACCGGCCGGCCCGGTAAAGGTCTTCGCGATCCCTGCACCTGAATGTAACCAGAGGCGCCAGAACCCTTGAAAGAAGGCGGGAATTATAATTGATCGTATAAAGTGCCGCCTGATCCGCTGAAAAATGAATCCCGCGAAAGCCGTGTTTGAGTTGTACCGCGCCAAGCGACTCAAGCTCTTTTTCAGCAATAGCTTGAAACCCCTCTGGAATCTGGGCGAAATAGCGATTCGATTTTTGATATAAAAACAAAGTCATTTAAAAACCATCAGCCTTTTTATGGAACTTCATAATTGACAGTGCAATTGTAGGTCGGGATTCTTTCCCGACAATCGCCGGGCAAGAAACCCGGCCTACTTCCTTCCAAAAAACTATTCACCATACATATCGGTAATGAGCCTGCGCAATTGAGCGGCTTTAATATTTGACAATTTATCAGTTTTCTTTTTCAATTTTTGTTTACTGATGGTGCGTATTTGGTCAACGGCGATCTCGGCCTTTTTATTCGCGCAATTAATCTGGAGCCGGGTTCTCCATTTAGGATGCAGCCTTGAGGTTAAAGGGCACACGACAACAGTTTCCAGATATTTATTCATTTCATCCCGGCTGATTATGACAACAGGACGGACTTTTTTTATTTCACTTCCTATCGTGGGGTTGAGGTCGGCATAATATATTTCGTACCTTTTAATATTCACAATCCTCATCATCCAGTCCGTCAAGGAGTGTTGTGTCAAAATCGTCCCAGGCTTCCTTTTCATCAGACATTGCTTTATATGTCTCTTCCCAGGACAACCTACTATCTTCTTTTCTCCGAATAAGCAGCCCTCTGCCTGTTTCTTCAAGCACAAGCGAATCGTTAAGGCCATATTTTAAAATGAGCGCCTTGGGAATGCGAACTCCTTTTGAATTGCCGATGGGAATCAGCTTAATATCCTTTACCCGCTGTTGTTTTTCCATGGATATCCTTCTTAAATTTCATTAAAAATCATTTTGTAATTATTGTAATTACATTTATACCCGAAGTCAACCATGGATGCTCGACCCGGAAATGACTGTTGATGACGATTTCCCTGCCGGATAATGTGACACGGGTATTCCCGAAACCAATAAAATTTTGATCCCCCATTTAAAGTATTTGAAAAGATAAGAAAATTCTAATTCTATTTTAACCATATTCTTATCCCGCATGATTATACTCTTTCCATACGCATAAAACAGCTACCCTAAGTTTTGATTAAAAAATTATAGAGTAACACTTAATCCGGGCAATGTTAGCTCGGTTAGAACAATAAACCATTTGTGTAGCCTGAGTAGCGGAACCGACTGAGTAGTGTTTCCGGGTCGTAAATTGTATTTTGTTATAAACACAAACCATAAGGAGAAACCAAATGACTAGTGCAAAAAAAGACATCAAACAATTGCATAATGATATGGAGCATGTGCTTAATGATGCAGAGTTCTTTTTAAAGGATCTGAAGGGACAGGCCCGTGTTAAAAAAATGTTTAAAAAAGATGCGATGCACTTAAGGGATCACCTGCAAAGGCTCATTGATCATCTTAATGACCTGTCGGAAGAGTATGAGGGATAGAGAGGAATGACTAATAATTTATTAGACTTTCAAAGTCAAAGGAGGATGTTATGTCACTTCGTGAAGATATGGATAAGGCAATAAGCGAGATCATAAAAGAAAAAGATGTGGAAGAGGATGAAGTTGCAGCTTTTGTCAAGGATCATTTTCGCAAAATATTTGAACATTGGAAAAAGACAAAGACAGCCGTTGGCGAAACGCATGAAGGTCTGGAAGATGGTTCCAGTGATCCGGTTAAACAAAAAACAAAAGAAAAATTTGCTGACCGATTTATCGAACACGACAAACGTATTATGGAAGCCTACACTCAAAAGGAAAAAAGAACCCTTAAAAAAGAGTTGCTGCGGCTTGAAGATGACCGCGTTATGACGCGGGGGCACCTGCACCGGATTGAGGCTCTTATCGAAAAACTTAATGGTACGGACGCCACTTTCTTGGAACAATCCCCCCCAATCAGCCTGAAGGATGGACATGATCTATGGTTCCACCTGGAAACAAAACTAAAAGAATGGGAAAACCGCTTTGCAAAAATATGGGCAAAAAAGGCTGATGACCATACGGATACGGAGCACGAGTATGCTAAAAAGGAACTGCCTCTATTAAAAGCGGAAAAGCGTTCAATCCAGATGCGGCTGATCAATATCGAAGGAATTATAGCAAAAGCCCGTCTTCTTGCAGTTAATTTAAATGAAGATCTATGCCGCAAATTTTCCAAAGGCCGGACATTGGCAGATACAGGTGAAATACTATTGCAGGAATTTGATCACAAGCTTCAAGAAAACCACGCTAAAGGGCGGCAAACGATTCGAAATTTTCTGGAAAAACATCTTAATATTTCCAAAACAGCATCCAGAGATTTGTTTTCTCTTCTGGAAGAAACGGGGATTCTTTTCTATCGTGTAGATATAACTGAAGATTTAAAAGATGCGCCTTTGGTGTATTACCCCTATGAAAAGGATTTGGGCATAGGGGCTGATCCCGGAACATTGTATCCATTAACAGGCTGGTGGGAAATAAGCTCGCAGCGCCTACATTCTTAATGCAAGGAGTTCGACAGGAGGAGAAATAATGGACAATCATGATGGAGTAAAGCCGAATGCCATCAGCTCCGAGGATGCAAAGAAGGCGCCCGTAGCCGAGCTTTTAAAGAAGCTTGCATCAAGTGAAAAAGGCATTTCCGATTCTGAGGCCAAAGACCGCCTTAAGGCATACGGCTATAATGAAATCTCTGAAAAAAAGGTCAGTCCTCTGGTAAAATTCTTGAGGTATTTCTGGGGGCCGATCCCCTGGATGATAGAAATTGCCGCATTGCTATCCGCAGTGGTCCGTCACTGGCCGGACTTGATTATTGTCCTGCTCCTGCTCGTTTTTAACGGCGTGGTGGGGTTCTGGCAGGAATTTCAGGCCGGCAATGCCGTTGAACAATTAAAAAAAGGTCTGGCCCTCAAGGCACGGGTGCTTAGAGATCAAAAGTGGCAGGAACTTGATTCCAGGGAGCTGGTGCCGGGAGATGTGGTTCGGCTGCGCTTGGGCGATGTTATTCCCGCGGACATCAAGCTGATGGACGGAGACTACTTAAGTGTTGACCAGTCAGCCTTAACCGGTGAATCGCTGCCGGTGAGCAAAAAGACAGGGGATATCGCCTACTCCGGTTCAGTGGCCAAACAGGGAGAAATGGCAGGTTTGGTGACGGCCACCGGCATGGATACCTTTTTCGGACATACCGCCAAATTAGTGAGCGCGGCCAGGAGTGTTTCCCATTTTCAGAAAGCGGTGCTGACCATCGGCGACTTTTTGATTTACATCTGCATTGCCCTGGTGTCGGTGCTGATTCTGGTGGGGCTGTATCGGCACCTTCCCCTTATTGAACTGGCGCAGTTTGCGCTAATCCTCACCATCGCCTCCATTCCCGTTGCCATGCCGGCCGTGCTTTCCGTTACCATGGCGGTCGGGGCGCTTGCGCTCTCAAAACTAAAGGCCATTGTATCACGCCTGGAGTCCATCGAGGAGATCGCCGGAATATCGGTTCTCTGTTCGGACAAAACCGGTACGCTGACCCGGAACCGGCTTACCCTTGGCGAACCCGTGACCTTCGCCGCCGCGGATTCCCAGGAACTTATTCTGGCGGCAACCCTGGCTTCCAGGCTGGAAAATCAGGATGCCATCGATCTGGCTGTCTTCCAGGGGCTTAAAGAAAAAAGCGTTTTAAATTCTTATCAACAGCAGAAATTTATCCCTTTTGATCCGGTCGCCAAGCGCACCGAGGCAACGGTTACTGAGACCGACGGCAAAACCTTCCGGGTGACCAAGGGGGCGCCCCAGGTCATTTTCGAAATGTGCGATATGGATATTAATGCGAATGCAGAGGCGGAACAGACGGTCAACGATTTTGCCGCTAAAGGATATCGTACCTTAGGGGTAGCACGCACTAACGGCAACGGGCAATGGACTTTTCTTGGCATTTTGCCCATGTATGATCCGCCGCGGGATGATGCCGCAGAAACCATTGCCATGGCCAAAACCCACGGCATAGAAGTGAAAATGGTAACAGGAGACAACACGGCCATTGCCAGGGAGACAGCCGGGGTACTGGGTCTGGGCCAAAACATCCTGCCTGCCGATGACCTTATAGGAAAAGGAGCGGGTAACCTTCTGGACGCAGAGACTGCAAAGCGCGTGGAAAAGGCCGATGGCTATGCCCAGGTATTTCCCGAACATAAGTATCAAATCGTCAAGGCCCTTCAGTCCCGGGATCTCCTTGTGGGCATGACCGGCGATGGAGTTAACGACTCCCCGGCCCTTAAACAGGCCGACGTGGGAATTGCCGTGTCCGGTGCGACGGATGCGGCCCGCGCCGCAGCCGATCTGGTGCTGACCAAGCCCGGACTGAACGTTATCATACAGGCTATTGAAGAGGCCAGGCGTATCTTCGAGAGAATGAATGCGTATGCCATTTACCGTATCACCGAAACCATTCGTATCATGATATTCATGGTGCTGGCGATGCTGGTTTATAATTTTTACCCCATGACCGCCATTATGATCATCCTGCTGGCGCTGCTAAATGATCTGCCCATCATGACGATCGCCAAAGACAATACATGGCTCGACCCGAATCCGGTACGCTGGGACATGCATCGGGTGCTGACGATTGCAGGCGTTTTGGGAGGAATCGGCGTCATCGAAACATTCGCTCTTTTGATTATCGCAAAATCCTGGTTCGGCCTCGGACTGGCCGAACTGCAGACGGTGATTTTTTTAAAACTGGCGGTCGCCGGGCATATGACTTTATTTGTGGCCCGCACCCGGCATTCTTTTACAACCCGCCCTTATCCGGCGCCGATCCTGTTAGCAGCTATTGCCGGCACGCAGGTTCTCGCAGCGTTGATTGCCGCTTTCGGCTGGTTCGTCACGCCGATCCCCTGGTCCTATATCGGATTGATCTGGGCATACTGCATTGTTTGGATATTCATTGAGGATGCTATAAAATTAGCGGTTTATCGTCATATAGAAAGGACCGGGCCGCGTCACCGGCGTTTTTTGGATTTACTTAAAGGTTCCATGCATGCACATCAAAAATAATGCACAAAAGGGGTTACATCCGGTGGCATGGCGCTACCACATATTCTGACCAATATCGCCTCATTAATATCAGGTGGAATAAAAGGGATTATTACAAAATAAAAAACAAAGGCAGGAGGATTAAAGAAAACAAGAGCCATATTCCAGCGCCACAGCTTGACATTTTGCTCCCCTCTCGGTAGATATGCCCATAATGAACAGGCAATTGATGGTATATGTTCGTGAAATCCTGACACGATACCGGGAACCAAGGCATGCGCATCTTATTAATTGAGGACGAAAAAAAAATGGCCTCTTTTGTCGCCAGGGGCCTGCGGGAGCAGCGCTATACGGTCGATGTGGCCAATGACGGCATGGACGGGCTTTTTCTTGCCGAGACAAACCCCTACGACCTCATTATCCTGGACCTTACCCTTCCGGGAAAAGACGGGGTATCCATCTGCCGGGAACTGAGAAAAAAGGAAAACAACGTTCCCATATTGATGCTGACCGCCAGGGACGGGACGGGCTTTCAGACAAGATATCCGGGCTTGATTCCGGGGCGGATGATTACCTGACCAAACCCTTTGCGTTCGAGGAATTTTTAGCCAGGGTAAGGGTTTTACTGAGAAGAAATTATAAAAACCGCGACACTGTACTTTCCGCCGGCGACCTGACCCTCGACCAGGTAACCCACCGGGTGACAAGGGCAGGAAATGAGATTGAACTCACGACCACGGAATACGCCCTGCTCGAATACCTCATGTTAAACGCCGGTCGCGCCGTGACCCGGACCATGATATCGGAACACGTCTGGGAACAGGATTTCGACAGTTTTTCCAATGTCATAAATGTATATGTAAATTATCTGCGCAAAAAAGTGGATGCGGATTTTGAAGAAAAAATCATCCACTCGGTACGGGGCGTGGGATACATGATCAAGGCGTAAGGGCTCATGCGCATAAACTCAATAAGATTCAAGGCAAGCGTTCTTTACACATCCGTCCTGTGTGTGATCCTGCTTGGATTCAGCACGGCATTGTACAGCCTGACCCGGCATATTCTTTATGAGAATATCGACCAAAGCCTGCGCCTCAAGGGCAGTGAAATCGCAAATATCCTTGCCTCCTATGACCGCCTGAACCGGACCTGCCCCCTTCCCCGGGACATAATAAACAAACTCCTCGGCGTCGATTACAGGACGCGCCTTCTCATAGACGACCTGTGGCGTGCGGACATCAAGGCTCTGCAGCTCAAAAAAGATTATATATATATCGTAAACAACGCCGGACGGGTGATCTCGAAATCAGATAATTTCAAGCCGGGCATTGCAGCCCTTTTCAGAAAAGATATCCCCATAAGCCTTTCTTCCGTCCATTTTGCGGATATTAAATACAACGGCAAAAGGTTTCGCGCCATCAATCTCCCGTTTTATTCCAACAACCGGTTCAGGTTTGTCATCCAGCTCGCAAGCCCTCTTGACGCTGTTCACCGAATTCTGAACAATCTCCTATATTTCATAGGGATATCCATATTGTTCATACTTGGGCTGACAAGCTTTTTAGGCGGGTTTTTCGCCAGCAGGATTCTCAAACCCGTGTTGCATATCACAAGGCTTGCCGACGAAATCAGCCATACGGATTTAAACCTGAGGATCGAGGAGATTGCCGGGGACGATGAAATGAAAAGCCTGATCTATTCATTTAACGGCATGATCGACAGGCTCGAAGAGGCGTTTGAGCACATAAATCAGTTCAGCTCCCATGTTGCCCATGAGCTGAAGACCCCCATCGCCATAATTAGGGCGGAGATGGAGCTGGCCCTGAGCAGTGAACGTGATATCGATGAATATAAAAATGTTATATTAGATTCACTTGAGGAGATCGACCGGCTCACCCGGATAATAAAGGACCTGCTCCTCATGGCGCGGCTCGATTACAGCCCCGAAGTATTCGGGTTTAAACGGATTGACTTAAACGTATTAATTGATGAAATATGCCGGCACGCGACCGTGCTTGCATCTGAAAAAGAAATAAGCGTAACAAGCAGCCTGTCCGAAAAGCCGGTATACATCCAGGGTGACCACACCCACCTGACCCGACTCTTTTTCAACCTTGTGACAAACGCGGTCAATTATTCCGATAAAAACGGCAACATCAATCTCGCCTTGAAAATACGGTACGGCAAGGCCCGCATATCCGTATCCGACACGGGCATCGGTATTTCAGTAGAAGATCAGGAAAAGATCTTCGACAAGTTCTTCCGGGTCCACAAGGGGAAAACCCCGGGAAACGGCCTGGGGTTGAGCATTGCACAATCGATCGTAAAGGCCCACCAGGGGGAAATCACGGTAAAAAGCCGGATAAACGAGGGAACTACTTTTACGGTGGAACTGCCGCTATCATAGATTCTTCCAAGTCTATATATACCTCTGCAAGGATTTTCGATTAAATCCGGTGTCATTATATTGCCGGTTGAATTAGGTAAAGGGCGCCCTGGATTTTTTCCACAAAGGCATTCAGGGGCGTCCACTCTCCTCGTCAAGAAGCTGAAACAGCCCAAAACCTGATGCCCTTTTATCAAAATTAAGCACGGATTCACAGCCAGAAAATTTTGCCGAATGCCCAATCAGAAGGTCCGACAGATCAGTTTTTGTCTTTTGCGCGGAAGAAACAAACCCCAAAATCGCCGATCGTGCCTCAAATTTCAAAACCGGCAGCCCTAAAAGTGATTTAACGGAATCGATTATCTTTTCTCGCGGAATCTCATAAACGGACCCAAGCACCCATATCGTCTCAAGCACAACAATCAAGGGAACAAATAATTCCTTTTTAACGGATTGCGCCCTTTTAAAAAGCTTGTAGACGAGTTCGGACTGTTTCTCATCATCCCGCACAAGAAAACGGACCAGCACGTTGGTATCTATGGCCTTCATTTATTGACTCTCTTTCGAACCACACGTCTTATTCCCGCATCCATTTCCTCGATTGTGACCGGCCCGCAAACATCGGTCCGCAGGCTTCCGAAAACTTCTTCGACTTTTCTTGTGACAGGCCGGAGAACGGCTTCGCCTTCTTGTGTGACGGCAAATTCGACCTTGTCCCCCGGGTGCAGGCTCAAAGAATCCCGAACTGCCTTGGGAATTGTGACCTGTCCCTTTGTTGTAAGTGTCGCAAGCGCCATGGAAGCCTCCTTACTTTTTTTTAATAGTCTTACTTTAAGGTAAGCCATTGGTCCGCATGAGTCAATCTTTTTTCTCAAGGCTGTTTTTACGGAGTCCGTAAATCATAAGAAAATTCTAATCCTATTTTAACCCTTTTCTAATCCTTCCTGTTGTATATTCCGATCCGTATGAAAAACCGGCCGAATAAAGGAGCCTTTATGAAGACCATCCTTGTAATAGATGATGAAGAGAAAATCAGGAGCGTTTATGCCACCATTTTAAAAAGGGAAGGCTACCTAGCCCTGGAGGCGAACTCGGCCCTGGAGGCAAACGCCCTCATGCTTCAACATGCCGTTGACCTGGTCCTTTTAGATATCAACATGGCCGAAGTTGACGGCACGGTCTTCTATGAAATCATCCGGACGTTTCACCAACGCACAAAGGTCATTGTGGCAAGCGTATACCCGCTCGACGACCAAAAACATCTTGTTGAGGCGGCCCACGATTACTATGACAAGTCGGACAGTTTAAAGTTGCTGCTGCAAAAAGTAAGCACCGTTTTAAATACGTAAAAACATCCGTTTTCAATCAAAGGTTTTAGGTAGTGTCAAAAGTGTTATAAAAAATGATTTTATGATGAAAAGATAACGTTGACCGCGAGAGCGCAAAAAATCAAAGGAGAAAGAGATGGCAATAGACGTAAAGCAAATCGGGGAAAAGGTGGCGGCGGAAAGCCGCACCATAGGGAAACTAAGAGATGCGCTCCACCAGGTGATCGTGGGCCAGGAAGCCCTGATCGACCGGCTAATCATGGCCCTGCTGTGTAACCAGCACGTCCTGATCGAAGGCGTGCCCGGCCTTGCCAAAACTCTTACTGTCACCACACTGGCCGGAGCCTTGTCCGCCTCCTTCAGCCGGATCCAGTTCACGCCCGACCTGCTCCCGGCCGACCTCATCGGCACGCTTATCTACAACCCCAAGTCAGGGGAGTTCACGACCAAAAAAGGACCGGTATTCGCCAACATCGTTCTGGCGGACGAGATAAACCGGGCCCCGGCCAAGGTCCAGAGCGCGCTCCTCGAAGCCATGGCCGAGCGGCAGGTGACCATCGGAGATACCAGCTTTTTGCTGGACGAACCGTTCCTGGTGCTGGCGACCCAGAACCCCATAGAGCAGGAGGGGACCTATCCGCTCCCCGAAGCCCAGGTGGACAGGTTCATGTTCAAGCTTACGGTCACCTATCCGAACAAGGACGAAGAGCGGCGGATATTGCGGAAAATGGCCCGGTCGGTGCCGGATGCACATGTTGAGCCTGTGATGGATATCCCGGCCGTGGCCCGTCTGCGGGCTTTGTCCGATGAAATCTTCATGGACGAAAAAGTCGAGGAATATATCGTAAACATCGTAGAAGCCACCCGAAAACCGGAGTCCTGCGGTCTTGATATCGCTCCGTACATCCGGTACGGCGCGTCGCCCAGGGCCACCATTTTTCTTGCAATGGCGGCCCGGGCCAACGCCCTGATGGACGGCAGGGGATATGTATTCCCCCAGGATGTGAAATCAGTCGCCATGGATGTGCTCCGGCACCGGGTCATCATCACCTATGAGGCGGAAGCCGAGGAAAAAACCCCTGAAGAGATTGTTGAAAACATTTTATCGCACGTGGAAGTCCCATGATATCCAAGGAACTGGCAAAAAAAATCCGGTATATCGAAATCTACACCAGCAAGGCGGTAAACGACGTCCTGGCGGGCGAATACGAAAGCATGTTCAAGGGGCGGGGTATGTCTTTTTCAGAGGTTCGCGAGTACCAGCCGGGAGACGATATCCGGACCATTGACTGGAACGTAACGGCACGGACAGGGACGCCCCATGTCAAGCTGTACGTCGAGGAGCGGGAACTTACCGTTCTCTTCCTGGTGGACCTTTCGGCCTCGGGCGCGTTCGGAAGCAGGCGCGCCACTAAAAATGAAACCGCCGCCGAACTTTGCGCGCTTTTGTCTTTTTCGGCAATAAAGAACAACGACAAGGTCGGCCTGGTATTGTTCACCGACAGGGTTGAAACCTTTATCCCCCCTGCCAAGGGGACGACCCACGTGCTGCGCATCATCCGCGAGCTGCTCAATTTTTCTCCCGAGCGGTCAATGACCGATATCAAGGCCGCGGTGGAGTATATCGACAAAATCACCACAAAAAAATGCGTGGTATTCCTGATCTCGGATTTTCTGGGCCAGGGGTTTGAAAAACCGCTCCGGGTAATGGGGAAAAGGCACGACCTGATCGCGGTTTCGGTGACCGATCCCGCAGAAATCTCAATGCCCGACGTGGGCCTTGTGGAACTCGAAGATGCCGAGACCGGCGAGACGATCGTAATCGACACGTCGAGCATAAATGTTCGAAACCAGTATACCAGACTCGGGACCACCAGGGAAAAGGATCTGTGTGATCTCTTTAAGTCCATGGGTGTCGATTACCTGGCGGTCTTAAACGGCACGGACTACGTCAAAGATATTGTCCGGTTTTTCAGAATAAGGGCGCGACGGCTGAGGAGATAAACAAACGGCTCCGTAAAAAGTCGGGCGATCCGGTAAAGATGGCATCGTTGCAAGTTCCATATACAAGGCGTAGTGGTGTCGCGAAAGCGGAGGCATACATTTAGTATTCCGAGCATTTCGCGACCCGCTACAACGCAGTAGATGGGGCTTTCTACGACGCCATCAAATTTAAAAAAAGGAAATGTCATGAACGCTCACATAGACTTCAGCCTTCCCGGGCAACGGGGCAATGCGAGCAGCCGGCGCATTACGGCTTTGCTCATCGTAAACCTCATCGTAACGATTGTGCTGTGCGTATTTGCCGGGATATTTGTTTTTCATGCAAACCGGTCGATGCCCGCAAAGAAAAAGCCGGTTCTTTCAGCCGATGCGGCAAAGGACCTGGCCGTAACACTGGAACAGCAGGGCCTTTCAGCCGATGCGGCCGAGGCTTGGGAGGATTATCTGAAGCGCTTCTCCCCCGGGGCCGAAGATGCCGCTAAAATCTGGTTCCGGGTGGGAAAACTCCTCCAGGATGACCACAAATACGCCCCTGCACTGAGCGCCTACTACCGGTCCGAACGGATCAAAAAGATCGATTCCATTTCACCCGATATCGGGCGCAGGGTTGCGGACTGTCTTGAATCCATGGGGAAATTTTCGGCATTAAACCATGAGCTTGCAGACAGGGTCGGCATGAAGGAAACCAGCACAAAAAACACCTCCGCCAACGGCAAAGAAGTTGCTGCGGAAATCGGGCACGACAAGATCACAATTTCCGACATCGACCGCATGATTGGAAAAGAGGTGGACAGAAAGCTTCTATCCATAAAAGCCTTTATGGGGCCGGAACGATTGAAAAAAGAAAAGGAAAACTTGATAAGGCAACTATCCACTGCGTCAAAACGCGAATCCTTTCTCCGCCAATATCTCGGGACCGAACTCCTTTACCGCGAAGCCAGGGCGGCCGGGCTGGATAATGATCCTGCCGTCATGGACAGGATCAATGACGATAAAAAGTCGATACTCGCGGCCGCCATGCTTGAAAAGGCCTCCGAAGACGCCATTAAAATCATGCCCGATGACATTGCCACCTACTTTCAGGCCCATAAACAGGAATACATTGTGCCTGCCGCGATAAAAATCTCCGAGATCATGGTAAAAGACGCGGGCACCGCAAAAAAGGTCAGAAAAGAGCTGGCCAAAGGGGCTGATTTCGCAACCCTTGCTGAAAAATACTCAATTGCTCAAAAAAACGCCGGAAACAAGGGCGGGACAGGTCGCTGGATAGAAAAAAACGATCACCCGGATATTCCGGGGATAAAGGAGCCGAAAAAGGCGGCGGCAGCCTTGTTTTCCGCAAAAAAAGGGGAAGTTGTCGATAAGGACTTCGAAACCCCGAACGGGGTCTGCATCATTCGGATAGACGAGACTCGGCCGGAAAAGGAACAAAGCTTAGACGAGGTCAGAGACAGGATATACGCGACTATTTATTCGAAAAAGGAACAAACGGTCCGGCAGGACATGATAAAACAGCTTACCGACAAATATGACGTTGTCATACATTCATCCCTGTTCTCCGGAGAAAACAACGAAAAAAACAGCAAACAATCGGCGAAAAAGACCGGCGGCAAATAAATGATGACTTTTTTTCAAAAAACAGACAACCGAAAAACCCTGCGAATCACGGCCATTGCGATTCTTCTGGCCGTGCTTGCAGTTCTTGCACTCCTGTCATCCGGGTGCGAAAAAAAGGCAGCGCCTCTTAAACCGGTTAAAAAGGCGACAAAAACCGATGCCGGGATTCACAAAACCTGGGAACGGGGGCCCGCAAAATGTATTATCGATATCGATAAGTCCGAGATAACCATCGCCGACAGGCTCCATTTTACCATGACCGTGATAACCGATGACGACTACAGCGTAACGCTTCCTGCGGCAGGAGAAAAGCTGTCCGGCTTCGGGATCAAGGACTTTCATACAAGTGCGCCCGGGCTTACAAAAGACGGAAAGAAAAAGATAGGCCGCACCTATGTGCTGGAGCCATTTTTATCCGGGGACTATGTTATCCCGGAAATGACAATCTACTTCTGGAAAACCGGGAAAGAAGAGAAAAACGCACATAAACTTGAAACCGAAAAGATCACCATCCATGTGAGATCCGTTCTGCCGAAAAAACTTAAAGATCTAAAAATCGCGGATATCCGTCCACCCGGGCAAATGCCGGAAAAGATATCCAAATGGATATGGATAAGCGCGGGCGGTGCGGCAATACTTCTCTTATGCGGAATCGGGTTCATTATTTACAGGCGGCGGCATGCAACCGTCATAAACGCGGAACTCCTTGTACCGCCTCACGAACGGGCAATCGCCGCGCTTGAAGAACTTGTTTCAAAAAACCTCGTTGAAAAGGGTGAAACCAAAGCCTTTTACCAGGAGATTTCAGATATACTCAGGCGCTATATTGAAAACAGGTTTGGGATAAACGCGCCGGAACAGACCACCAAGGAATTTTTAGCCGGACTGAACCAAAACGATGATTTTCCGGTCAAGTTTCGCGGGCTGCTAAAGGACTTTCTGACCCATTGCGACATGGTGAAATTTGCGGCGTTCATGCCGTCCGAAAAGGATATCCAGGAGACCTTTGATTCGTGCAAGACCTTTATATGGGAGACAAGGGGACAAGATACAAGAGGCAGGAAACAAGATACAGCATTGTAGGGGAGTGTCGACTTACACAATACTACTAAGGCTTCGTAAAAAGCGTCGTATGCAAGGCGCGCGAGTCGGGAAAGGCGAAGGCGTACTTTTTGTACGGTAGCCCTTTCACGACGATGCGCAACGCCACAGACGGCCTTTTTACGGAGTCGTCAAATGGAATAAAACATGCATTTACATTCACCCTGGGCACTATTGCTCATAATTCCGCTGATCGCAGTCCTTGTGCTGCGCAAAAAGACCGCAAAAACAGGTGCGGTGCGGTTTTCATCCGTGCAGAACGCGGCCCGCGCGGGCCGGTCGATACGGCTCCGCCTCTCCTGGCTCCCCACGGCGCTTAGAATCCTTGCCGTCCTGTTTCTCATCCTTGCCGCGGCCCGGCCCCAGACCGGGAGAGAAAAAGTCCGCGAGGTGAGCCGCGGGGTTGCCATTGAAATGGTTGTGGACCGGTCCGGGAGCATGAAAGCGGAAATGGAATATGCCGGCAATCAAATAACACGGCTCGACGTGGTCAAGAAGGTCTTTTCCGACTTTGTTCTCGGAAACGGGGACGATCTTCCCGGCAGGCCCAATGACCTTGTGGGAATGATTGCCTTTGCCCGGTATCCTGAAACGGTCTGCCCGCTTACCCTGGCCCATGGCGCGCTTCCCCTGTTTTTAAAACAGACTAAACTCGTCACCCGCAAATCCGAGGACGGAACCGCCATTGGCGATGCCCTGGCCCTGGCTGCGGCAAGGCTTGACACGGCCGAAAAAACCTTAGCTGCCGCCCAGAAAAAAAAGAAAAAAACCTACGAGATAAAAAGCAAAATCATCATTCTGCTTTCAGACGGCCAGAACAATCGCGGAAAGATGTCGCCCGAAGATGCGGCAAAGCTTGCGAAAAAATGGGGGATCAGGGTGTATTCCATAGCCATCGGCGGAGGCGATGCCATGGCCTCGGTCCAGACCCCGTTCGGGGTATACAAGATGCCCATATCCGCCCCGGTCGATTTCACCGCGCTTGAAAAAATCGCTGAAATCACCGGCGGAGTTTTCAAGAAAGCTGATAATGCGGAAAGTTTACGGCAAATTTACAAACAGATCGATAAAATGGAAAAAAGCGAGATCGAATCGGTGCGCTACGTTGACTATCGCGAAAACTTCTTAATATTCGTACTTCTGGCCCTTGCCCTGCTTGGGCTTGAAGTCACGCTTTCAACGACGCTCTTCAGGAGAATTCCATGACCGGTATCCGTTTTGAAAACATCGGGATGCTGCATCTAATGTGGGGCATCCTGCTTATCATAGGGCTTTTCTGGTATGCGGGCCGGAAGCGCAGGGAAGCCCTGCTGCGGCTGATCGAGGCGTCCCTTGTACAAAAGGTCGGGGTTTCGGCCGCCTATTCCCGGCGACGCTGGAAGGCTGCGGCAATAGTCATCGCAATGATATTTATCATTGTGGCCGCAGCCCGGCCTGCGTGGAACCCAAAGCCCGAGACGGTGAATCGTCGAGGAAGGGATGTGGTATTTATTCTCGACGTATCAAAAAGCATGCTGGCCGAAGATCTCAAGCCGAACCGCCTGATGCGGGCAAAGCTTGCCATATCGGACTGCATAGACGTGCTGGAGGGCGACCGCGTGGCCCTGGTCGTCTTTGCCGGAACCAGTGTGGTAAAATGCCCGCTTACCCAGGACTATGGGTTTTTCCGCATGATGCTCGACCGGATAAATACGGACAGCGCATCCAGGGGGGGCACCATGATCGGAGACTCCATCAGGACCGCATTGGACGAGGTATTTGATGACCAGGTCAAGGCGTATAAGGATATCGTCCTGATCACGGACGGGGAAGATCATGACAGCTTCCCTGTTGAAGCGGCCAAAAAAGCGGGACAAAGGGGTGTGCGGATTATCGCCATAGGGCTCGGAGACGAAAACGAAGGCCGGCGCATCCCCATAACCGATGAAAACGGAAACAAGACCTTTTTAAAATACAAAGGCAAGGAGGTCTGGACGAAACTGGACGCCAACACATTGAGGAAAATGGCAAATGCCACGCCGGGCGGGCGATACTTAAACGTTGCAACGGGCGCCATCGACCTTGGGGGCGTTTACCTCAAGCTCATCGCAAACGCTGAGAAAAAGAACCTCACGAGCGAAACCATCAAGCGGTACGAGGAAAAATTCCAGATATTTTTGACAATCGCCATTTTCCTGCTCTTATGGGAAATGGTCGTGGGTGACAGGAAAAAAAGGAAAAAAAGCAATGCGGCATAAGACTCTTTTTTATATTATCCTGTCCTGTCTTCTCCTTTTAGCGGCCCAAAGCCGTATTGCACGCGCCGGGTCCGCCGAAAACTGGGTTAAAAAGGGGAATCAGGCGTATGAAACAAAAAAATACGACGAAGCCTTAAAAGACTATGACAAGGCCGGCGTGGACGTGCCCGAATCGGCGCTCATAGACTTTAACAAGGGAGCCGCCTTTTATCGCAAGGGTGACTGGGACAAGGCCAAAGAATCCTGGAACAATGCCGCGCAAAAGGCGAAAAGCCCGCTTTTTACGGCCCGTGCGCTTTACAACCTCGGAAACTGTGAATATAAGGTAGCCATGCGCCAGAAAGACAGCGATATGAACAAGGCGGTTGAGGCCTGCACCCAAAGCATACAAAACTACCAGAAGGCCCTGGACCAGCTTTCGTCCATGGCAAAAGACCCGGATGAAGGCGAAATAGACCCGGGGCTTAAAAGAGATGCGACAAAAAACATCGAAACCGTCCGGCTTGTCATGAAATCGATGATGGATGAAATCACACGCAAAAAAGCCGAGGCGAAAAAAGCCGCCGCTTCCGCAAACAGCTTAAAAAAACTGATTGACAGGCAAAAGGAGCTGATCGACAGGAATAAATATTTCGCGGACGAAAAAAAAGACAATCTTAAAAAGGATAAGGAAATTTCAGGGCTGGCGGATGATCAGAAAGCCCTTGCAAAAGACACGGACAAGGCGGCCGAGGCAATGTCGAAAAAAGGCGGAAAAAATGCCGCTCCCCCGCCGGGCAACCCCCCTGGCACCCCCAATGGCAGCACCGGACCCATGGCTGCGGCAAAGGGTTTATTGAAAAATGCCGTAAAAAACCAGACAAGCGCCGCGAAAAAAATCGGGGACAAAAAACTTCCCGATGCCGAAACCGACCAGGCCGCAGCCCTTGCGGACATGGAAAAAGCCTTGAAATCTTTAACTAAGCAGGGTAAATCCGGCAAAAGCAAATCTGAAAACAAGCAAAAACAAGGGCAGGACAAGGCGGGGAAAAAGGATAAACAAAAAGATCAGGCTGCAAAAAAGCTGAAAGCAAAAAAAGAAAACAAACAGCAAAACGGGCAGGACAACACGGCGGGAAAGATAATAGACAGTGAAAGAGAGAGGCGAAACAATGCAAACCATTCGACATCCGGCGGGTATTCGGATGTGGATAAAAACTGGTAAATAATAGTGAAAAGGTTTCTCATATTTCAGATGGCCGTTGTGTTCATGTTTACAGCCTGGATACTCGTGCCGATGCATGCGTGGGCCGCGCTGTCTGCCGAGGCGAACGTATCCGACACCGAGGTATTCACCGGCCAGCCCTTTACTTTGCAGATAAGTGTTTCAGGAAGCGATTCACCGGAGCGGCCCGATCTTTCCGGGCTTGACGGCTTTACCGTGGCATTTGAGGGCGGGAGCCAGAACTCCTCCTCCATGATCCGGATCATAAACGGCCGAATCGAAAAAAACATCAACCAGGGTTATGTCTTTTCATACACCCTGACCCCGCTTTCGCCTGGAAAGCATACCATCGGCCCCATAAAAGTACACGCACAGTCCGAGACCGCGCTTACCCGGCCGGTTTCCGTGTTTGTTAAAAAACCGGGCCATTCCGATGATTTCAAGCTGGATCTTTCGCTGTCCCAAAACCATTGCTATACGGGGGAGCCGGTCATTTTGACCGTGACCTGGTATCTGGCCTCGGACGTGAGAAACGCCCGGTTTACAATTCCGGTGCTTGAAAAAAACGACCTTTTCTACATTGACGACCCCGTATCACAGCAGGGCCGTGGCGGGCGAAAATTTACCATTCCCGCAAACAATGGTCAGGTCATCGGGTTTCAGGGAAAAAAGACCTTAAACGGCCGGGAATTTACAACCATAAGCTTTCAAAAGGTCCTGATTCCCAAAAAAGCGGGATCTTTTACCATCAAACCCGCAAGCGTCGCCTTTTCAGTGCTTTCCGGGTACAGGCAAAGACAGTCTCCGTTTGGAGACGACTTTTTTTCCAATTTTTTCAACAACAGGGGGTTCGGCCGGCAGGGAGTATACAGACAGATGGCCGTGGCTTCGTCCTCCCAGAACTTCACCGTGGCCGATGTCCCCTCTGCCGGCAGGCCCGCTGATTTTTCAGGGCTCGTGGGAAAGTACCGTATAACGGCCGCAGCCGACCCGGTTGCCGTCAGCGTAGGTGATCCCATCACCCTGACAATATCCGTGTCCGGCCCCGACTATCTGGAACCGGTTGATCTCCCGCAGCTTTCAGATCAATCAGACCTTGTGCGCGATTTTAAAATCCCGTCCGAACGGGCCCCGGGAAAAATATCGGGGGACAAAAAAATATTCACGCAGACCATAAGGCCCATGAATCCGGGAATAAAGGAGATACCGGCAATACGGCTGAGCTATTTTGATACCGGCGCCAAAAAATTTAAAACTGCAAAAACCGATCCCATACCCATAAGCGTAAAAGCCGCTCGCATGATTACGGCAAAGGATATTGAAACGCCCGTTTCGGCCGCGCCGTCAAGCGGCTCGGTAAAATCATGGAATATCGGGATCGCCGCCAATTACGAAGATGACTCAGCGCTTGAAAACCAGGTGGCCGACCCGGTGAAATGGCTCACCTCTCGTGCCGGGCTCGGTGTGATGGCCGGTTTTCCGCTCTTATACATCATGTTGAGCATTGCAATATCAATCCATGAGCGTAAAAAATCAGACCCGCTTTCGGGCCGGGCGAAAAAAGCCGGTAAACGCCTGGCGCATGCCGTTTCCTCGGCCGCGGGCAAAAATGATCCCGTTGATGCAATGGCTGCGATTATCACGGCGTTCAGGTCATACCTCGGGGACAAGCTTCGTCTTCCGCCCGGCGCGCTTACCATGGCCGAGGTGGAAGTTCTTTTACGGGAAAAAGGCGCCACGGACGAGATAATATCGGAAACAGGAGCGCTTTTTGCGGATTGCGAGGCGGCACGATACGGCGGCGGTGCGGATAGCGCAACGCGGGACCGGGCCGT
Organism: Deltaproteobacteria bacterium; assembly: GCA_013151835.1. Lineage (GTDB taxonomy): Bacteria > Desulfobacterota > Desulfobacteria > Desulfobacterales > Desulfosalsimonadaceae > JAADHK01. Next base: position 43,650 of record JAADHK010000069.1, on the reverse strand, counting down.
TGAACGGGCGAAAAACCTGGCAAAAAGGCTGGAAAAAGTCCTATGATAAA
>JAADHK010000069.1:0-43550 GCA_013151835.1 Deltaproteobacteria bacterium | reverse complement strand
CATGTCAGGCACGGGCCTTGCCGTATTTGTATCCGCGATTCTTGCGGCCTTAATCCTCTGTCTGCCGGTAGCGGCAAAGCAGCTTGCCCCGTCAAAGGCCGCAGCATTGTTTTACAAGGCAAACGAGATTTTTCTCCAGGCAAACCGGACAGCTCAAAAAGACCGGGAAAAAGCGAAGAGCCTCTACCTGCGCGCGGCCATGACATACGAACAGATTACCGGACCTACGGGAATTGAAAACGGCCGCCTTTACTACAACACGGCAAACGCCTTTTTCCGGGCCGGCGACACGGGGCGGGCCATTTTAAACTATCTCAGGGCAAAGGCATATATCCCCAATGATAAAAACCTGCGCGACAACCTGGCCTACGCCCGTGCGACCCGGCAGGACCGGATCATTGAAAAAACAGAGACCCGGGTGTTTAAGACGCTTTTTTTCTGGCACTACGATCTTCCGGTTACCGTAAGAATCATCGTATTTGAAATCTTCTTTGCCCTGATCTGGATTCTTTCGGCCGGACGCCGCTTTTTCAAAAAAGCCGTGCCTGCGGCCTTGCTTTACATGGCTGTTTTCATCTCGATCATGTTCGGCGCATCCCTTTGCGCAACGGCTTACGCCCAAAAGACGGTGCGGCCCGGCGTTATTGTCGACGAATCGGTCACGGCCCGCAAGGGAAACGGAGAATCGTACGCAAAGAGCTTTGACCGCCGGCTTCACGCGGGAACTGAATTTGTGCTGATTGAAAAAAGGGGGAACTGGCTTAATGTCAGCCTGCCCGACGGCCGCACCTGCTGGGTTCCGGCCCAAAGCGCGGAAATGGTGAGATGATCAGATATACCCCTTAAGATGGATGAGCCGGCGGGAGGAGGGATTCCCGCCGGCTCCGGTTACACCATCCATTCAGGGCAGGTCTCACTTGATAATCTATGGGTTTCGCTTCGCTCTGCCCAAACCTCAAAAATCAAGCGGTTGGTGCATTTATATTACCTGAATTTTGCACGGGTCGGAGGCTTCCATATGCAAGGCATTTAATGGCGACGTCATAGTGAACTATTTCAAGCCATTAATAACGCAGCATATGGAAGCCTCCGGCCCGCCCTTCGGGTGAAAATTGATAAGAAAAAAATACGATGATTACTTGCGATCCCTTTATTTTCAATTGATAAAACAGTTCTTGTCAATTTTCATGCAAAATTCAGGTATTAACAAACCCGGGCATGAGATGATTCGTATCAACCCATCCGTGTTTGAGCTCTGGTTGCCGGACTAATCCGTGTAATGACCCTCTGCGACGTTAATCTCCTTGCCGCGGGTTCCATGGCATTCGTCGCAGTCCATCTTGCCGCGGGTCCAGCCGCCTTCTTCAAAGGTCTTTCCCTTGGCATGACACGACCTGCACTCCGTGGCGGTTGCCGACATTGCGTATGCAGATTCAACCAATCCGTCCGCGTGCTTGTTCAACAGCTGGGCCGTAAAGGCCGCCACATCCGCAGTCACGCGGGCGCACCGTTCACTTCGCTCATGTGAAGCCGTCGCATAACCGGACGCCTTGCACCAGCGGGTCACCGAAATATGGCAGAGCTGTGATTTGGAAACTGTCTGCTTTAAAATTTTCGTACTCTTGTACTTGTCGACGAGAAATTTCTTCTCATGGGCAAGATTGTTGGATATATCGCTGGGAAACGGGGTGGCCTCGTACCAGGAGAAGAGCTGGTCCACCAGTTTAAAGGCGGTCTTCTTGTCGCAAACCATGTTTATAAGCGTTGCTCCGCCAATAAGGGAACCGCACATCACGCACCATCCATGACCGCCACCCGTGGCCCACAGCATGGTCTCGGGATAAACCGTATCATAGGGGGCACCGACCTGATCTTTTAACGCGCTAACTAGCGCGTATGTGACGCCGTACCCTCATTTACCCTTGTAATAGCCCTTGTGGGCGAGTTTCCGGACTAGTTCCGGATCCACCTTCTTATAGGGATACGGCCAGGCAGCCTTGGTCTGCTCCGCAGGCGGTTTCGCCCCCAACATCGAGCATCCTGCGGCAGATACGGCGGCACCGGTTAAAAACATACCGGCGCCCGCGAAAAAATTCCGCCGGCTCATCTGCTTTTCCATCTGTTTTTCTTCCATTTTTCCTCCTTGACGTTTTCGGCTATCCAGCCGGTTTTTTTTATTCGGCCTAGATCCCAACAATTCGCAAAACGGCCGATTCACCCAAATTAAAACCAAGATTAATATTTTAGCAAAAAGCATACCAGCTTATTCAGGGATAATCCTGTAAGGGTGCATGGGAACCTCCCATTTCTCTTCAAAAGAACTTACCAGAATCATAGTTAATAAAATATAATTATACTTTTATTTTCAGGAACGGCGGCAGGCTTGCCTCCGTAGCGGCGCAATAAAATACTTGCACAGAAACTAAAAGGTTGCTCTTATGTATCTACTTATAATAACAGCTCAAACGCTTCATGCGATATTTTTTTAATGCGGCGAAAATAGCTGAGCATTCCTTTATACAGGCATTCTAAGTACGTATTCTAATCCTGTCTGATAAAAATACGCTTACCGTCGTTAAGTATGAAAGTTGATTTTGCCGGTGATCCGGCAAGGAAACACGAGGCTTGGCACATATCACAATCCGGACATGGCACGCAATTTGCTTTAAATTCACCCTACTCAAAAAAAGGAAAAACAATGCCGACAGCACGCATTTTAGCCGCAGATGACGAACAGGACATGCTCTCTTTGCTAAAAAGAAGCCTGGAGCCGACGCTTGACTGTATTGTCGACACCGTGAATTCGGCTGAAGAAGCGCTTAAAAGAATCCAGGCCGCTAACTACGATCTGGTAATCGCGGACATCCGCATGCCGCAGATGGGTGGGATGGAGCTTTTGGAGAGGATAGCCACGGACCATCCCGATATGACAATTGTAATGATGACCGCATACGGCCGCATCGACCTGGCGGTCGAGTCAATGAAGCGGGGGGCCTATGATTTTATCACCAAGCCGCTGGATCATGACGATCTAATTCTCCGGCTTTCCAAGGCGCTGGAACGAAGCCGCCTGGTAAAAGAAAATACCAGGCTTCAGAATGAATGCACCGGCGGGTATGCGTTTCATAAGATGATCGGCAAAAGCCACAAGATGCAGCAGGTATATGAAACAATAAAAATGGCCGCAAAAACCGACCTCACTGTATTGATTACCGGAGAATCGGGCACGGGCAAGGAATTGACCGCGCGGGCCGTCCATGCATTGAGCGACCGGAGCCGGAAGCAGTTTGTGCCGGTAAACTGCCCCACGGTTCCGGAACAGATACTGGAAAGCGAGCTTTTCGGCTATAAAAAAGGTGCGTTTACCCACGCCACCAGGGACAGAAAAGGCCTTTTCCAGGAGGCTGATTCAGGCACTCTTTTTCTGGATGAAATCGGCGATATAAGCCCGGTGATCCAGACAAAGCTTTTACGGGTTCTGCAGGAAAAGGAGATCAAGCCCCTGGGCGATCCAAAGCCGGTAAAGGTGGATGTCCGCATCGTTGCGTCCACCAACCGTAACCTGACCGAAAAAATAGAAAAAAAAGAATTCCGGGAAGACTTCTATTACCGCCTGAAGGTATTGTCCATCCATGTCCCGCCGCTGCGTGACAGGAAAGAAGATATCCCGCTTATCGCCGGTTTTTTGCTGGAAAAACATTGCGAAAAGTTGAACGCCGGCCCCAAACGCCTTTCCCCGGAGCTGCTGAGAATGATTGGGGAAATGCCCTGGCCGGGAAATGTAAGAGAACTGGAAAACCGTATTATTCAGGGCATTCTATATTCACGGACGGATGAAATCACGCCAAAAGATTTTCAGATTCAAAAAGGTGAAGTAAACAAACAAAATAAAGAAATATGCTCAAAGCTGTCCATAAAAAATACCTATAAGGAGACAAAGGCGGAATTTTTAGAAAAATTCAACCTGTCCTATCTAGACGAGCTTCTTTCGGCATACGAAGGAAACGTCACGCAGGCGGCCAAGTCCTGCGGCTTGGAACGACAGGCTTTGCAGCAGATATTACGGCGGTATAATTTATCCGCCGACAAATACAGGAAATGATCATGAGTTTACGGGTTAAAAGAACTGCTTGAACCGGCTCCGGCAATGGTGCGGGAGCCGGCCGTTTTTTATTATAATCGTTAAAAGGGAGGGTAGTATGAAGACAATCGTTAAAGGAGGAATTCTGGCTTGTGCGCTTTTACTTTTACAGGGCATGATCGTAAGCGGCTTTGCCGCAGACAACGTCAAACGAACCATAAAGGGGAACATGACGGAAACCTATAAAATTCTGCCCGAAAGCGCAGACAATGTTTCGGACATGTTTTCAAAGGGAATCTTTTACGGGCGGCTGCGTACCAATTTCTTCCGCTGGAACTGGGGGAATACGATATCCGGAAAGACCCAGGACAACTATGCCATCGGCATAGGCGGCAGTATGATCTACAAGAGCGCTTATCTTCACGGCCTGGGAATGACCGCAGGTCTCTACACCAGCCAGAATCCGTGGCATATGGATGGTGATGACTATAAATTCGCCAAATCCGGCAAGGACACCTTTTCCAGGCACAAGGTAGCGTCGGAAAGCAGCTACGGCATGACGGTTCTCGCCCAGTCCTTTCTCGAATACAAGGCCATGAACTCAAGCCTGCGGGCCGGTCGCCAGATTTTCGAGAGCCTGCTCACCAAGAGCAACGACACCAAGATGATCCCGAACACGTTCGAAGGTGTTTCCCTGCACAGCAAGTATATCCCGGGCACAAAGGTTGCGGCGGCCTTTTTCACGCGCCAGAAACTGCGGGACCATACTTCGTTTCACCATGTGCTCGCATTTGGCGATGATCCGGCAGACCCGGTGGGCAAATGGAATGAAAACGACGATTCGGCCATGCACAAGGGGCTTACACTATCAAAACTCAAGGCGGCCGGCATCAATGACCGGCTCATGATCGTCCAGGTTACAAACAAATCCATACCCGGGCTGTCGCTTATGGCAAACTATACGGCCGTGCCGGAACTCATCATGACCGCCGCCGGTGAAATCAATTACACGGTAAAATTCGATAACGGTTTGAAAATTGTTCCGGGTTTCCGTTATCTTCAGCAATTCGACAGGGGTGCCGGGGCCATCGGCGGCGCGTCACTCAAAGCAAAAATTACGACCACGGACGCCAGGGGCTACAGCAATCCCTTTAACATGGACGGCAAGCTTTATGCCGCCCGCCTGGACTTCAAAAAAGGTCCGGCAAGCCTAAGGCTGGGCTATTCAAAGATCGCCGACAAGGCAGACATCCTCGCCCCCTGGCGCGGGTTTCCCACCGGCGGATATACCCGGGCCATGGCCCAGTACAACTGGTATGCCGACACCGAGACCCTCATGGCACAGGTCAAGTATAATCTCGGAAAAGCCGGAATGGTTCCCGGCCTTACCGCAATGGTGCGCTATGCTATCCAGAACTTTGACGATAAAAAACCGGATGTTCAGGCGGATTCCAAGATATTCACCCTGGATCTGATCGAAAAGATAGCGGCCGTGCCGGGTCTTGAGGTAAAGGGGCGGATGGGCATTGTCTCCGGCGACGACAACACGGTCGACATGAACGGCGCAACAAAGGCCGATCCGTCATATAACGAGTACCGGTTCGAAATGAATTACCTGTTTTAATACACCTGCAACCGTGAACGGGTATGTCAAAAGCAATTTATTAACTCTTTAACCTAACATTATTCGGAGATCATCATGTCAAATGGAAACAAATCTGCCGGGGCGCTTTGGCCGACGAAAGATATGTTCAGCGGAATAGTTTTTTGTATTATCATCGCTGTTCTGTCCTTCATGGCCAACCGGTATGTCTACAACAGGATCAGCGCCTTATTGTGGGCGTTCGTGTTCAGCATCGGCGCCGTAAATATCATTCCGCCCTCGGAAAAGATGCTCAAGGGTGCCAACTACTCTGCGAGCAACCTGCTCAAATTCAGTATTGCCATCCTGGGCCTTACGATCAGCGCCCTGGCTTGGATACAAATGGGCTGGATCGGCCTGATCGAGGTTCTGGCCGTGGTCACTTTCGCCATCGTGTGCGGGCTCTATCTGGGAAAGCTCTTTGGATTGAGTGATCGCTTGGGCCTCCTGATCGCCGGCGGCACGGGGATCTGCGGCTGCACTGCCATCGCGGCAATCGGACCGGCAATCGATGCAAAGGAAGAAGAAATCGGGATGGCTGTCGCCTGTGTTACGCTGTTTGGGTTGATCGTCATGTTTTTATACCCCTATCTATTCACCAGCACGATCGTCGGCTCTTGGCTTCACCACTCGGAAATCGCGTTCGGCGTCTTCTGCGGCACTGCGATTCACGAGACCGCTCAGGTAGTCGGCGCAGCAGCTCAGGTAAGCGACAAGGCAATGGCAATGGGCATGGTGGCGAAGTCCATAAGGATCTTTTCCATCGCCCCGGTCGTGATAATACTTGCGGCGATATTCCATCACAAGCAGGGCGTAAATGAAAACAACGGAAAGCTTATTCCTCTTTTTGCAATAGCGTTCGTGGTCTTCACGCTGCTCAACTCCGTTCTGCTCACCATTGCCGCCACCAAGGGGCCTTGGAGCGCCTTCTCGCTACACTATCTCAAGCCCGTCGTGAAATTCTTCCTGGCGGTCTCATTTGCAGGAGTGGGCGCTAAGGTCAGATTCAAGAGCTTTGCTTCGCTCGGGCTTAAGGCATTTCTCACCGGGTTCGGCGTGGCTGCGCTCACCGCAGTCTTCGCCTTTATCCTGGTGGTGTTTGTGTACATGCCGACACATGGAATTTAAGCGCACCATCAACTATGACGGACTCGTAAAAAGTCCGTCTGCGGCGTTGCGCGATCCGGGAAAGGCCTCAACGTACAAAAAGTACGCCTTCGTCCTTTCCCGGATTATACGAAGCTTTTTACGAGTCCTTGAGACCGAGTTTAACGTGGGGCAGTGATCCTTTTTTTCATATAAAATCGAGCTGATTTTCGACTTTTTACGAGTCCATCAAAATTGGCAGAACTCACATCCCGGATAATCGCGCACGTGCCGCCACCTATGATAAGAAAGAGTTTGGGGGCAAACCAGTTAAAATTCGGCGCAGGTGATGTTATAGATTACGACTGCGTCGTTAAACGCCTGGCGTGCAAAGTACACCTTGTTTTAGGTGGAGGTCAGTTCCTCCTGGAGCTGCATCATGTTCTGGTTTGCCTTGAGGTCCGGATAAGTCTCGGCAAGTGCTGTAATCATTTTTCCCACCCTATAATGTGTTCGTGGTGAGGCTCCAGTGGAAGCAGAACGGTAAATACGGCCCCGGCTCCCGGCTCGCTTTTAACCTGGATATCCCCCCCGTGATTCTTGACAATGCCGTAACTGACCGAAAGACCCAGGCCCGTCCCGACACCAGTCGGTTTTGTTGTAAAAAACGGATCGAAAATCTTAAGCATATCCTGCTCCGAAATCCCGCAGCCTGTATCGGATACCCGTACTTCAACCCTTTTATCCGGTTCGTTAAGGCAAGTTGATATTTTAATTGACCCCTTTTCGCCCATGGCATATTTCGCATTTACAATCAGGTTGACAAAAACCTGCTTAATTTTTTTCTCGTCTATAAAGAGAGGCTTCACATCAGGATCATAATCCTTTTCAATTACGACCCGGTCGAACCCTGAATCATAATATGTAAATTTGATGACATCATCAATCAGGCCATGGATGTCATTCATTTCCTTTTTTGCCGGCGAGACACGGGCGAAATTTAAAAGGTCTTCAACGATAACCTTGCAAGTGCGCACGTGACGTTCAATGGTTTTCAGATCCTCGCTCCTCTGGGATGGAATGGATTCCTCCCGGAGCATGAGTTGTGCATAGCCGAGAATAATTCCCAGCGGATTATTGATTTCATGGGCGATACCCGCCGAAAGTTCCCCTATTGAGGCAAGCTTGTCCGCCCTTGCCATCTGTTCCTTTATCATCCGCCGTTTTTCGATATCCTTGATCAAAAAATAAATACGGCCCTCATCATTTCGGGGGCCGGGCACGAGGCTCGCACTCAAGAGGATCCGCCGTTTTTCCCCCCGGGCATTTACCATGTCAAATTCCATATCAGGCAGCCATTGGCGCCGCCTGATCACCGTAACTATTTTCTTCCAGTCGTCTTTACCGCGGAATAAAAAATCCTGGCAATATTCAATATGCGCGGCGCTGACATCCGCAGCTCCCCCCAGAATTTCATAGCCAGCGGGATTTAATGCAAATATCCGCCCTTCAAGATCAGAAAGCAAAATCATATCCCTTGAAACCTCAAAAACTTCGCGATATTTCCTTTCCGAGTCCGCGAGCGCGCGGGTACGTTCATCAACCCGTCGTTCAAGGTTCTCATTGAGATCCATGAGTTCCCCCCTTGTCGCCTGGAGGATCTGCTTGTCGGATAAAATCTGCCGGTAAATGCTCCATGTATATTCGAAAAAAAGGGTGACAGCCCCGACCACGATCAAGGTGAAGGTATTAACGGCGCCGCTATATGGACCGATAAATTGCCATGCCCCGGCATTCCCGACAAGATCAAGAGACTGTCTTATAATATGGACGGCCGAACGGGATACGGCAAAAACCGCCATGGCAATACATATCCACATCAGATAGGCGTGAATTATGTTATGCGGCTCTCTTCTAACGAGTCTCATGGCCAGCCGAAGACTCATGAAGGCAAATGCGATCATCAGGATAGCGCCGATGATATCCACTGCGGATATGACTCCTGATATGAGGCTCATGATAATTCCTCTTCTAAAAGGCGCTTTAATCCCAGGAAAAGAAAGGCCATGGCGGGAACGCAGAAAAAATGATCCATTTTCATGAAATAGTATATGCCGTTTATCCAGGCGGCGTTTGAAACCGGTAAAATCAGTATTCCCAAAGAAGCCCCGGCAATCTTATATAAATGGCTTTCCAGAAGATGGACCACAATGCAGTCAATATTCCAGAGAATAAAAAAATACGCGGAATACCGGATATATTTCCACCCAGCCGCCTCAATGAGGCGGCCTTTTTGAATCCAGTACACAAACAGAACCATGGAGAATATAAAAAAAACATGAGCGATCAGGTGGACATAAAGGCCTTCGATGCCTCTATGGCCCTGTGTCGCAATGGCGGCATCGGGCATGAAAATCAGCACGAAAAAGAGGAGAATTACCATCTTATTTTTCCAGAAATGCTTCATATTGTCTTTCAGGCCTGCAAAAAAGAGAAAAGCAACCGGGCGTTCGTAAAGCCATTTCTTGGGCTCAGGTGTTTGTTAACTTGTTCAGGTAAATATCTGATTTGCGTTGGAGGTCCCTCTGTCATATTTTTCTTTTTCCAATCAACAATAAAAATATTCCCCCAAGGTTTCAAAATTCGATACGACTCTTTAACTGTCATAGTCGGATTATCTAATTCATGATGAAGGTTGATCATTACTTCCGATACATCACAAGCATATAGCTTCGAAGATACAGACAGATGGCTGTGGCTTCGTCCTCCCAGAACTTCACCGTGGCCGATGTTGCCTCTGCCGGCCAACCCGCTGATTTTTCGGGGCTTGTGGGAAATTATGAAGACGACGCAGCGTTTGAAAACCAGGTGGCCGATCCGGCGAAAGGGCTCACCTCTCGTGCCGGGCTCGGCGTGGTGGCAAATTTTCTATTTTTATATATCATGTTTAGTATTGCAATATCAATCCATGAGCGTAAAAAGGCAGGCCCGCTTTCAGGCCGGGCTAAAAAAGCCGGTAAACGCCTGGCGCATGCCGTTTCCTCGGCTACTGGCGAAAAGGCTGGAAAAACTCCTATGATAAATCAATAGCGTCCGATCTGGTTCTTGCAGACTGTTATTTTTCTTGTACAGCCATCGTAGGGGCGGCCTTCAGCAGGCCGCCTTTAATTTAATTGCGTGTAAGCAACATCGGTACATGGAAGGCTGAAGCCTTCCGTTACGCCGGCCGTGCGAATATTTTATTTTGTACCATTTTTTAAAGATCATAATCAGGCCTTTTTCGAGCAGAAAGGTTCAAACGGCAAGCAAGAACTAAACCGGACAGTGCTGATCCAAACACGAATAATCAGATTTTACGAATCCGTCACGCATTAAAAAATATAGATTTTTCTCTTGACATCGGCACTTAATTAACTTAGTTAAATTTAACTTCGTTAATACTACCCCAAAAAAAATATGGGGCCCGTCGTGTACGGGCAATTCAAAGCAAAAAGGAGGAAAATCATGGGCAAAAAAGTCGTTGTACTGGGCGGATGCGGGGCGGTCGGGAGCGTGGTTGTAAAGACCCTTGCCGGCCGGGATGTTTTTTCAAAGATCGTAATCGGAGACATCAACATCGATCGTGCAAAATCTCTTGCGGCCAACATTGGTGCGGACGGGACGGAAGCGGTTTTCGTGGATGCCGATGACCGCCATAGTATCAGGGAGGCCATATCCGGGGCGGACCTTGTGATAAACTGCATCGGTCCGTTCTATAAAACCGTCAAAACCATACTCGAAACCGTTATTGATGCTAAAATCGACTATGTTGATGTATGCGATGATGTGGACGTAACGCAGGAAATCCTTGAGATGGACGAGGCCGCCAGGGTAGCCGGGATCACCGCAATCATAGGGATAGGGAGTTCGCCCGGGGCCACCAATCTTCTGGCAAAATTCGCAGCCGACAATCTTCTGGACGAAACCCGCGCTGTGGATATTTTCCATGCCCACGGCGGAGAGCCCGTTGAGGGCGAAGGGGTCATAGGTCACCGGTTCCACTGCATGCGCATAGATATTCCGATGTTTTTGGACGGAGAGCTTAAATATGTAAAATTCTTTGAGCCCGATGGCAGGGCCTTGCGCGCAAATTTCAATTTTCCCATGATAGGCAAAAACATACCGGTCTACCCATACCCTCACCCGGAACAGGTGACCCTCCCGAAATACATTAAATTAAAACAGGTGACAAACCGGGGAACCGTGCTGCCCGACGTGTACTACAGCCTGACAAAGGATATCTGCCGCCTGGGGCTCGACAGCCGGGAACCCGTTATGGTAAAAGGGAGGCCCGTAGTGCCGGCCGAGTTTGCCATGGCATACATAATCCGGGAACGGGAAAGAATCCTTGAAGAGACCGGGTTTGGAAAACAGCGGGGTTGCTGCTCCGTGGTGGTCTCGGGCAAGAAGGACGGGGTTTTTCGGGAATACCGTTTTCACATGGCATCAAAAAGCGAGGCTTTGGGCGAGGGAACCGGTATTCCGGCGGCCATGGGCGCCATCCTCCTTGCCACGGGAAAAATATCTAAAAAAGGAATCTTCCCGCCTGAAGGCTGCATTAATCCTCTTGATTTCATAACGCTTATATCGGATGTCATGGGGCTGGATAAAAAAGTTAAAGACGGTGCCTCCTTTTCCGGCGTGATTGTCGAGGAGGTGGATAAGGATGGAAATATAAAAAATATTGAGATATAAGGGCTAATTATGAACGACAAAGGCTGTATCCTTGCCATAGACCACGGGACTTCCGGGATAAAGGCGGCCATTGTATCGGTTTTCGGAGAGGTGCTTGATTTTGAATTTGAAAGCACTCCCATCCATTTCCTGCCGGGCGGAGGGGCCGAACAGGACCCCGAAGACTGGTGGAATGCGCTGGTAAAGGCCGCGTCCACGCTTGTGGCCCGCAATTCGGACAATAAAAATCGTATTCTTGCAATGGCTGTTTCAAGCACATTCTCCACCACCGTCTGTGTGGACCGGCAGGGAAAACACCTGAAAAACGCCATCACCTGGATGGATTCCCGGGGAGCGCCGTATGTCAAAAAACTCGTGTCCGGGTTTCCGAGCATTGAGGGCTACGGCCTTTCCATGATTCTAAAATGGCTCCCAAAGACCGGGGGCGGCCCCACCCTTTCCGGCAAGGACGACATAGCCCACGTACTTTTAATTAAAAATGAATTCCCGGAAATTTACGAAAAAACGTATATGTTTTTGCCGAGCAAGGATTATCTGAACCTGAGGCTCACCGGAAAATTTACCGCAACACACGATTCCATGCAGCTCTTTTGGATGACCGATATACGTGACCCTGAACATTTCCGATACGATCCAAAGCTGATCCGGGCGGCAGGGATTGATGCCGACAAACTCCCGCCCATGGTCGCGCCCACGGATATCATAGGGACGCTTTTACCCGATGTTGCGGAAAAAACAGGGCTATTGCCGGAAACAAGAGTGGCGGCCTGCTCGCCGGACCACCAGACCGCGTGCGTCGGGTCCGGTGCGGTGGATGATTTCGCGGCCCATCTTTATGTCGGCACATCCTCGTGGCTCCAGGCAGTGGTCCCGTTCAAGAAAACAGACGTGTTCCACTCCATCGCCTCGTTTCCATCTGCAATCCCGGGGCGCTACCAGTCGGTAAACGAGCAGGACATGGCCGGCGGATGCCTCGATTTTCTATTCAACAATCTCTTGATCCATGACGAAAGACTATGCAGCAGGGCGGGAGACCCGTTTGCACTGGTAGACGAAATCGCAGCGTCCGTACCGGCAGGATCGGACAATCTCATATTCCTGCCGTGGCTGAACGGGGAACGTACGCCGGTGGATGACCCGATGCTTGCGGGAGGTTTTTACAACATGACAAAGACATGCACCCAGGCCCACATAATCCGGGCCGTGCTGGAAGGGGTGGCCTTAAATACCCGCTGGAGCCTGAAATATGTGGAAAAATTCGTGGGGAGGCGGCTTTCGCCCATAACCATCATAGGCGGCGGGGGGCAATCGGATGTATGGTGCCAGGTCTTTGCGGACGTGCTCAATCGCGAGATCCGGCGCGCAAAATCCCCCCGGCAGGCCAATGCGCGCGGGGCGGCTTTTATCGCCGCAGTCGGACTCGGACTTTTAAAATTTGAAGAAATCCCGGGCCTCATTAAATATGACAGGACTTTTTCGCCTGACCCGGACAACCGCAGCACCTATGACTTTCTATATGACGCCTTTGTGCGGATTTACAGGGCCAATCGGAAAATATTCTCGCGGCTTAACCGGGCAAAGGGTCTGTGAGCAGAAATAACACACTCATGCCAGCACATGCCGCTCAAGTACGGGGCAGGAAAAACTGCCTTCAAAGACCGGCACCTCTTCGCATGACACCGTGACAAGCACCTTGTTTTTCCGGCCCGGCTCTCCATCAACCCGGGCCCGGGCAACAAGCCTGCTTCCAACGGAAACAGGCTTTAAAAACTTCACCTCGGCTGACCCTAAAACCACGTTCGGGTGATTGACGGCGACCATGGCCGCATAATCGGCCAGGCCGAAGACAAACCCGCCATGCACCAGCCCGGAATCATCCACCGCCATGCCGGAAAAGGTCTCAAGTTCGACCAAGCTGTATCCCGGCCCTGTTTCAACCGGCGTACCGCAATATTTCCGGTTGATGTTCGTATGCGTGCATATATCCACGGGTCTCTCCACGTTATTAACAGCAACGGTACGTCGGACGTTGATTTTCTTTTTCGGTTGTTTGGTGGATTTTTTTAGCGCGCCGGCTTTACAAAAAACGCTTTTGGCTCCCTTGTCCGGGGATTTCAGCCTTGATTCCGGATGGTTTATCAACAACGGTACCTGAAGCGCCGTTTCCAGCTGCCGGTATACCTTTTGCGGTGAACGGATGATGTATACATCCTGGCCTGCTTTTTCCACAATGCAATCTTTGGCATACTTTGCAGCTGTTTTGCCTTCAAGTAAGCCGAAGCTCTCATAAAGTATAAAGGTTTCGGCATGTCCGCTCCACGCTTTGAGTTCATTTACTATATTCCCGGGGAGCGGCTGTTGGGACAGGTTCTGAAGAATCTTTACCGGATCCAGGGAATCATTCGCCGCAAGGCTGGCGATCACTTTTCCCCTGGATAATTTCATTATAGTATGAATATCGCGGCTTTTAATATTACAAAATAATGTAAGGGTATTGATAATCTTAACCGGGTAAAACAGAGACTCCACATGAATTTCAAAATTCGGCAGTACGGTTACATAGGGTTCCCTGATTTTTTGGTGAATTGCGGATTGAAAGCGGTCCGTGACTTTAAAGGCGCGAATCCGCCCAAAGGAAGGTTTTTGCGGTAAATCCCCTTTTTTGTCATAAGCAAGCTCAACGTACCTTAGAGTCAACGGAATATTTTCAAGAAAACGTTCTATGTAACGCCCTTCCACCCGTTCGAAGGCATTGGGGCTTGTCTGGGTTATGACGGATCTGGGCCAGTGGTCCTCTGGTTTCTGCTCCATAAAATTATGGTACCGGTTTTTCCCGCCGGATGGTAATTTCGGCACTTTTTTCGGTATCAAAAAATAGGGCATGCTGGTTTTAATAAAATCGATCAGAGATTTGACGGAATACCATTTCCCGGGAGTACATGAGGCAAGAAGCGACAAAAGGCTCTGTCTGGCCCCTGGAAAATCAATTTTTTTCATCACCCCGGTCAGGCAACCGGCGCTGTTAAACCGGTCAAGGCGGCTTTGGGGTCCGTAGGAGAAAAATTCATTCGTACAGGGATAGGCTTCATTTATAAGGCATGCCTGAAGTTTATTTTCCTGTTCTTGCAGGGGCAGATCAAAAAAAGATAAAACCCGATCAGCGTCCAAATCAACATAATTATCAGGAAACGACGGAGCAGAACTGCTATACCCGGCATACACGCCTTCGGTATCGTATTGAATAAATTTCATTCTAAGGCATAGCCGGTCAATGTGGGAAACCCATGGAGAATAGCCATCAGAGCGGACTTGTTCAAGGGTCTCTTCATCGCCCATTACCTTTGCCAGGCGCAGAAGATCGGCCTTGGGAATTTGATTTTCGCGGTGGGTCCGCTTGATTCCCCGTGAATCGATATAATCAAGAAACACATTAATATCATGACGGATATCAGCATTGTTGATAACAATGGTCAAGCCATCCGGATTTATTTCAACAAGATGGTCTAAAGGATTTTTTCCCATAAACATCCTTTTAATCGCTTTCAACGCTGTTTGCTTTTTTTATGACATGCCCCGCCTTTTTTGTCAGTTTCCGTATTTCCGGCAACAGCGCAGGCGGAAATACGATAAACTCATCATTTAAGCTGATGACTTTGCCGGTGGCGGCAAAATGTTTCTCAATCATTATTTTGAGGCTTAGGTCGCTGATTTTTGCCGTCATGATATTTTCATGAATAATTGTTTTGTTTCTCCGCTTTTTAATGAGGGCCGCCGTGTCTTTAACCCCTGCAAGATGCTCATGAAGCCAGGAAAAATCAGGCTCTTGCTCAATTTCTTCCATGCAGTGGCTTAATCTGATGAAGTCGATTTTGCCGGTGAGCCTGCCGCCGGTTACCTGCATCCGACAGGCCCGGGCGATTATTTCCAGACTTTTATACCCAATAAGGTTGAGGTCCACGGCAAATGTGTTTTCGTCCATGGCGGTTAAATAATCACCCGGTTTAAGACCGGGGCTTATAACATTTTTGCCCGGGCGGTAATAAAAAGTTTTGCCTGCAGCAGTTTTGGCAAGGCATCCCCGGCGCCAGCCTTTTTCGCACAGTGTTTCCATAAAATCCGAAACAGGATCTGGCAGATCGCTGTGGGCAAAGACCGTTTCAAACAAAGGAATCAGGCTTAACGGATGAAACCATTGATTTGCATCCATTTGGCCCAGAAAATAATCAAGCAGCCTGTCGAGGGGAAAACTTTTGCTTTGTTCGGGAATTTTAATATTGTTTGTCCACAAAGATATATTCCAGGATTGCAGCAGTTTTTCAGTAAATTTCGCGTTATTCATCAACAAAACACCGTCTTTGATTTGCAGCCGTCCCTGCATATTTTTTGATTCAGCCCCGGCTTCAGGCTTAGAGGAAAAAATCTCCGCCAGTTTTTTTCGCAGAATGTTTTCAGGCGGCAATATGATCTTTGGATTGTTGATTTCTTTTACCGAAATCGAAGGCGGGAGGTGACGAGCAAATTCAGGAGGGAACCAGAAACGCTGACGTTCAAGAATTGTTTTTTCATCCAGAATCCGCTCCAGTGTTTGATCAAAAATGAGAATACCGCGTCGGATAAGATTTGCCCTGACATTATCAAATACGATTTTATATTTTTTATTAAATGTAAGCCCCCACGAATTAACACCCATCGCCGGATATATCCGGGAAAAAAAAGTAATATCAACTTCTCTTTTCATAAAAAGCATTAAATTAAGGAGGATATATTCTTTTTCATCCAACTGCCCCACAGCTTTTTTCACACCGGTATCTGAAAGGAAAGCATGTTGAAAAAGATCCTGGGAGCGAGCGTAATTTGCGGGAAAATCCCTGGCCTTACAGATCGCCTTTTTGTCCACATTGGTCAGGCCATAGTCGCACATATTTTTGAGCATTTTTTCCGGTTTCATAAATTATTTCCTTGGGCAATATGGTATTCATACCCCTGCTCACAGAGAAACAATTGACGTTTTAAGGCAAAATCCTGTTCAACCGTATCCCGGCTTACTATTGTATAAAAATACGCCCGGCCGCCGTCTGATTTTGGGCGCAGGATACGTCCCAGTCGCTGGGCCTCTTCCTGGCGGGAGCCGAATGTGCCCGAAATCTGTATCGCCACGGATGCATCCGGCAGATCCACCGCAAAATTGGCAACCTTTGAAACCGCAAGCATACTGATTTCGCCGGTTTTGAATTGATAAAACAGTTCATCACGCTGTTTCTGGGGCGTTTTTCCGGTAATCAGCGGGATATCCAATGCCTCTGAAATCTTTTTTAACTGATCCACATATAAGCCGATAATTAACGTCTGGGCGGTTTTATGCCGTTGCAGAATTCGCATGACCACATCTGTTTTAGCGGGATTTTCAGATGAAATTCTGAATTTTGTACGACGATTTGCAACAGCATAGGGCATGCGGATATCATCAGGCAGAGGCAGGCGTATTTCACAACATGAAGCTTTGGCGATCCATCCCTGGCCCTCCATCTCCTTCCACGGCACATCCACTTTTTTGGGGCCGATCAAGGCGAACACATCCTCCTCCTTGCCGTCTTCCCGGACCAGCGTCGCCGTAAGGCCCAGACGACGCTTGGCCTGGAGGCCCGCAGTAATCTGGAATACCGGAGCAGGCAGCATGTGAACCTCGTCATAGATGATAAGGCCCCAGTCCCGCTGATCAAAAAGACCGAGATGCAAAAAATCGCCTTCCTTGTCCGGACGATAGGTCATTATCTGGTATGTGGCAATGGTAACCGGCTTGATTTCTTTTTTTGCTCCGCTGTATTCACCGATTAGATCATCTCCGAGGCTGGTTTTGTCCATAAGCTCGGCCTTCCACTGCCGACTAGCTGTCACATTTGTTGTCAAGATCAGGGTGGATGCCTGTAATTGGTTCATGCACGCAATCCCTATGATGGTCTTGCCCGCCCCGCATGGAAGCACAATTACGCCGGACCCGCCCCGCGCTTCGCCCCCTGCGTAAAACGTGTCGGCAGCCTGTTGCTGATACGGACGGAAAGAAAAACGGTTCCCGGACAGCGTAAAATCGCGTATTGTAAATGAGGTTGTCTCTCCGGCTGAATACCCCGCCATGTCTTCCGCAGGATAACCGATTTTAATCAGGGCCTGTTTGATTTTACCGCGATTAAGCGGCAGCACCAGGAATTGTTTTTGTGATAGCCTCCTGGCGAGAAGCGGCGCAACCTGTTTGCTGAGCGATATTTCCTCTGCCAGCGCCGGGTCATCAATGCTTAGAAGCAGGCCCTGATTTTCCCTGGTCAGACTGACACGCCCGTATCTGTCGGCAAAATCATTTATTCCGGTAAGAATATGTTCCGGCACCGGATATTTTGAATAACCCACAAGGGCCCCGGTTATTTCCGCCGCTAAAACACCCGCAGCGCAGGCATTCCATACGGAAAGCGGTGTTATCCGGTAAGTGTGAATATGCTCCGGCGATTTTACCAGTTCGGCAAAACGCGATAGCTCATCCCTGGCCTGTTTATATTTCGAGCTCCCCACCTCCACCAGAACAGTATGGTCGCCCTGGACGATCAGCGGATTGTCCGGATCAAATGTTGTCATATTGATTCATGTAAGGATGTATAAAATAATTGACCAATGGCAAGTTTATCAGAAAAAAGGGTAACTTCTCAATAAGTTCGGGTGGATTTTTCCGTAAGGATTTTATAAAAGGCTTACGCCTGAACTCCAGAAAGATATACAACCCTCCTGCAATAGATCTAATTGTGTTGTGGGCACCCGAACTTATTGAGAAGTTACAAAAAAAATCTATTTTTTTAACACAGGTACATTGCATTATTCATTGTGTATGTCAAATTCCTGGATGCGTCGGCCATGCTAAAATAAACAACTATTTGAATAGAGATATATATCATGATATAAAAAAATCACCGCAAAGAACGCAAAGGGTAAAAAAATCAGCTTCGCTGTGGCGCGAAGCGATTATTCTTTTTTCTTTGCGTCCTCTGCGCCCTTGAGGTTAAATACGGATCATGAATTTAAAAGAACTCAAAAAACTGGTTTCATCCGGCGAATCCGACCGGCTCGAATTTAAAAACTCCACCGGTCAGCGCACGACTGCCATGAAAACCGTATGCGCCATGTTAAACGGCCTTGGCGGGTTTGTCTTTTTTGGCGTATCTGACAAAGGCGAACCTGTAGGCCAGGATATCACCGCTAAAACCATGGCTGATATTTCAGCTGAAATTAAGCGGATTGACCCTCCCGCATTTCCCGATATTGAGACGGTTACGCTTGAAAGCGGAAAAGCCGTGATCATATTAAGAGTCCCCGGCGGTGGCGGTCTGTATACCTATGATGGCCGCCCATATATCCGTAGCGGCCCGACAACCAGCATCATGCCCAAAGTTGAATATGAGCGGCGTCTTGTAGAACACCTCCATGCAACCTGCAGATGGGAAAATGAACCTGCTGCAACGGGGATTTCAATCAAGGATCTGGATGTCGATGAAATCCAGCTGACATTATCTTCCGCCATTGATGCGGGACGGATTGACAAGCCAAGAAAAACCGACAGCAAGTCAATATTGACGGGCCTCGGGCTGATTATTGACGGTGCGCTAACCAATGCGGCTATTGTTTTGTATGGAAAAAGCAAGCGGTTGGAACCACTTTACCCCCAGTGTTCAATTCAACTTGCCCGATTCAGGGGAACGGATCGACTGGCTGACTTTATCGACAACCGCCGGTACCAGGGCCATGCCTTTTCGTTGCTCCAACGCGCCGAGACCTTTATTCGCGATTATATGCCGATTGCAGGGAAAGTGATTTCCGGCAAAATGAAACGGGAAGATAGGCCATTGTATCCGCCCCGCGCCATACGGGAAGCACTGGCAAATGCATTGTGTCACCGTGATTATACCATTTGCGGCGCATCCGTTTCGATTGCTGTTTACGATGATCGGATGGAGATTGTAAACCCCGGTTCTTTACGTTTTGGTTTCACACCCGAAACCTTGTCTCAGCCCCATGAATCCAGACCATGGAATCCCCTGATTGCCAGTGTTTTTTACCGGGCCGGCATCATTGAACAATGGGGGACCGGAACATTAAATATTATCGACTGGTGCAAAGAAAACAACAACCCGCCCCCCAAATGGAACGTGCGGTCGGGTTCTGTTATTTTAACCTTCAAACCTTTTTTCGACCAAATGGATCAACAGTCCAAGTCACAGTCCAAGTCACAGTCCAAGTCACAGTCCAAGTCATTACGCGAGCAGGTTTTGCAGTTACTTGTAAGAGGACCACTGTCAGCAACTGAAATGTCTCAAATTTTAGACCAGAAACGGGTTTCAGGTCAGCTTAAACAGATATTAAGAAACCTGATCGCGGATGGGGTTGTAGTGCACACTATCCCCGAAAAACCCAAAAGCCGTTTTCAGAAATATGTACTGATAAAAAAGCAATAAGATGGGGCTGACGGATTTCTCCATTAAAATCCAACATGGGCCGTTGCATCTTTCGCAGTCCAAGTCGCGGCATAGGAAACAGAGGCGTCACAGCAAGTCAATGCCCCTGAAACGTGCATAAGAAGCCCTTTGCGGTGAATAAAAAACGGTGAAATAGCCTATGAACACCAAACAAATACAAAAACCAAAGAAGCAATAAAGATGTACTCGTAAAAAGTCAGGCAACCCGGTTAAGATGGCTAAGTAGAGAGTTCCATATACAAGGCGTAGTTGATCGCCGGGTAAGAAACCCGGCCTACGATAGAAATTACTTCCTGTAAAAATACCGCTGCGCGGGATAATCAACTTCTTACGACGCCATCTTAAATTCAGCCGCCCCGCCCAGAAATCATGCAGGTTGCAGAAACTCGTGGCATAGAGCGATGTATAGCCTTCGGGCACCTCGAATACAGACACGGCGTTCTTGTCCGTGGGATAAAATGTCTTTTCACCCAGTACCTTCCCATTTTTAGCAACCAGGGTGTGCCGGACGATATAATGTTTTTCCGACATGGGATGGTCCGTTGTTATGGTAACCTTCCGGTCTTTTACTTCAACTATGGGCAGATGGGATGAAACTTTTTTTGCCCACCGGCCGGGATTGGCTTTGGTATAGATCAGCCCTGAAGGGAGCGCCTCTTTTTTATCAGAAGCCGCAAATGCCGCAGATGGAGCAACAATCCCGGCAGCCGCCGCGCCCAGACTGAATTTTAAAAAATCTCTCCTGGTTTTCATGGCATCTCCTTGCACTGGTTATTCGTTAAGTATTTTCACCTCCACCATGCCTGCGCCATCACAGCTCATAGGGGGTTAGGCTTTCATATCCGTGTTCGGTAATAAGAAAAGTCTGCTCAAACTGGGCCGAAAGACAATGATCCGCAGTCACTGCGGTCCAGCCGTCCTTTTCAATAAAAAGTTCAGCACGTCCCAGGTTGATCATGGGCTCCACGGTAAAAACCATGCCCGGCACAAGGGGAATTCCGGCCCCTTTTTTGCCGTAATGGGGGACCTGGGGCGGTTCATGGAATTCTTTTCCCACCCCGTGGCCCACGAACTCACGGACAACGGAACACCCCCTGCCTTGCGCGTATTGCTGAATCGCCCAGCCGATATCGCCGATGGTTTTTGCCGGTTCAAGCATGGACATGGCTTTCTTTAAGCAGGTTGCAGAGACATCGACGATTTTTTTTGCATTTTCTCCCGGCGTTCCAACAAAATAGGTCTTGCTGGCATCGGCATAAAAGCCTTTATAAATATGGGTCACGTCCACGTTTATAATATCGCCGTCCACAAGGATGCGATCATCCGGGATGCCATGGCAAATGACATCATTTACGGATGTGCATACGCTTTTGGGAAATCCCTTGTAGTTGAGCGGGGCCGGGATGGCGTCATGCTCCACGGCGAAACTGTGCACCACGGTGTTGATCTCATCGGTTGTTATGCCGGGCGCGATCATCTTTTCAACAAGGTCGAGGGTTTCAATCACGAGTCTGCCCGCAACCCGGATGCCTTCTATCGCCTTTTTATCATTCAGATGGATGCCGAATTTCTTCAAATATTTTTTCTTCATATACTCCATTCCTGATGTTTCACTCGCCTTGTTGAGACAGCACTTTTTGTATTTCAAACCGCTCCCGCAGGGACATGGATCGTTGCGCCCTGTTTTTGCCGGGCTGCTTTTCAACATCATCATTGTACTGCTCCAATCTGTCTGTGTCTTAAAAATTTTCCGGTATGGACAATAAATCGCTATACTTCAAATTTAATTATCATATCCCTGCCCTGTCGGCAAGGGTTGCCTGTGTGGCCGGGGTATGATAGTTTTACAAAATTACAGATATGATGGCCTTGTACAATCATTTCCGGAGGAATCATGAGCAAAAAAGACGAGCTGGTCCTTAAAACCGTCAAGGAAATCGTGGTAAAATTCATAGAGGTGGGCAATATATCACCGACAAGCTTCGGCAATCACTTCAAGAATATCTACAAAACGGTAAAAGAAGCTGCGGGCGCACAATCAGGGGACGAAGAAGATAAACAGAATCCATGAGACGGTCGAACTGTCAACACGTGTTGACAGTTCGACAAAAACAGGCTGGCGGTTAATTCACCATTCATGCATGAGGCTGCACATTTCGCCTTCTTGCGGAAAATTTCGGACGTGTGGTGACGATCGGCCCAAATACGCTTTTCCGGGGTCCACCCTTGCCCGCTTGTGACGGTTTTCGCCGGGCCGGGCGTGCAACCGCGTTGGCCTTGCGCGGAGCCGGCACCGTATAATCAAAATCGGCAAGGCTTCGGCGCTCTATGGAAAAACCAACGGCCCTGTCAATGGATCTGACCATCGCCTTATCCGCATTGGTTACCAGCGTAAAGGCATCCCCGCTCCGCTCTGCGCGACCGGTCCGGCCGATGCGGTGAATATAGGCATCCGAGGTGTCCGGGATATCATAATTAATGACATGGGAAACTTTAGAAACATCAATGCCCCGGGCGGCAATATCAGTGGCAACCAGTATCTGGTATTTTCCGGCGCGAAAGCCGTCCAGGGCGGCCTTGCGACGTCCCTGGGAGAGATTCCCCTGCAGGGATGCCGATCGGTATCCTGCCCTGGACAATTGTTCATCGAGCTTTTTTGCGCGATGCTTGGTGCGGGTGAAAACCAGCACTGATCCGGTATCGGTATTTTTAAGCAGTTTCATCAGCAGCGGGGTCTTGAGGTGCTGGGCCACCGGAAAAAGGGCATGGCTGACAGTATCCGCCGGGGCCGGATTTCCCACCTTGACACTGATCGGTTTATTGAGAATTTCATCGGCCAGGCGGCGGATTTCAACGGGCATGGTGGCCGAGAAGAGCAGGGTCTGTCTCCGGGCCGGGATGCTTTGTACAATCCGCCGGACATCGGGGAGAAACCCCATGTCGAACATGTGATCCGCCTCGTCGAGAACCAGGACTTCAAGACTGGAAAGATTTACGGTCCTGCGTCGGATGTGGTCGAGAAGCCGGCCCGGGCAGGCCACGATAATATCAGCTCTTTTTAATTTTTGAATCTGCGGGTTTATCCCCACTCCGCCATAGACGGTAACGCTTCGCAGACCGGTTTTTACACCGAGTGTTACAATGGCCTCGTGGATCTGTTCGACCAGTTCGCGTGTGGGTGCGACGATCAGGGCGCGGGTCTGGCCGCGTTTCCCGGACACCAGCCGGTTTAAAATCGGCAATACGAAAACGGCTGTTTTCCCGGTGCCGGTCTGGGCTACTCCAACAACATCACGGCCAGCCATAACCGGCGGGATCGCTTCTTTCTGGATCGGGGTAGGGCTGGTAAATCCTGCTTTTACAACACCGGCAGAAACTGCCGGCTTAAGATTGAACGTTTGAAAATTCATACAAATCCTTCTTGCTTTGTTCCAAAATAAAAAAAGCCCCGGAACAACTCCGGGGCTTACGATACATTCGTTTTTTTTCCTGGAATAGTTATAAAACAGAACCAATATATATGGTTATACAACCCGTGTCAACCATAAAGACAAATGAGCGGAAGTATTGAGGTATGCTTTCTACGGAATCGTCAATTTTTATGATCTCGTAAAAAGTTTAGTTTTTGAAAAATCCTCGGATTTCCACCGCTTGCCTTTTTCCAGGACCGCGACCGTGTATCCTTTTTCCGCCAGGCGAAGCGCGGAAACGCTCCCGCCGAATCCGGAGCCGATAACGATAAAGTCATAGTCATAATTGGTTTGATTGCTCATAGGCCCCCCGTTGGCTTGAAGATTATTAATTTCATAAAATTGAATTGCAAGCAGTGTGCCGGAAACGAAAACTCCTTTTATCCAGGGTTCTAATCACTTTTGGCAGAGTATAATAACTCTTTTATAAGGGGGATTTGATCCTCTGTGGCCTCTTCACCAAGCTTTATGTGCTGATTGCCGATATCATGGGTAAAATAGTTTTTCCACGCCGATAATTCTTCCTGGGAATTTTTCGGTTCAATAACCACGTCAGAAGATTTTACACAATGGGTTGCCAGGTAGTGCCGCAAAAGGTCGATACTTCGTGCGGAAACTCCGGCAATGGAATGGATATCCTCTTTTTTAAATAATCCTTCCACCCGGTAATTATCGAGGTTTACCGATATGACGATATTTGCGCCCATTTTTCGGACAATATCTGCGGGAACCGGGTTGCAGATTCCTCCATCCACCAAAATCATGTCATTATAGGCAAAAGGGGCAAAAATAGACGGGACTCCCATGCTGGCACGAAGGGCCGGAGCGATTTTCCCGCTTGAAAAAGCCACTTCTTTGCCATTGATCAGTTCCGTTGCAATAATTTTCAAGGGAATTTGGGCATCCTGGAAGGAGGCATCTTCCAGCCATTGCTCAAAAAGATGCTGGATCTTATTTCCCTTGATAAATCCGCCCTTCAGCGTCAGCTCAAACATGGAATGAAGCTTTTCCTTTTTTTTCCCTATGGTGTATATTTCAAGTTTTTCAATGTTTTTGCAGATAGCATAATGAGCGCCAACCCAGGCCCCTATGCTGGTGCCTGCAATAAAATCTATGGGTATATTGTGTCGCGCCAAGGTCTTAATCACGCCAACATGGGCAAGCCCCTTGATGCCGCCGCTGCCCAGCGCAAGCCCTATTGTTTTTTTATTTTCAGTCATTGGCTGCCTATGATCTACGTGTGATCTTTTCTGGCCGGAAAAACCGTCCACGGCATCTGCTTTCTTATCCATGAGAAGGCATGGACGGTTGAAAAAGAGGGTGCCCCTTAACTTCCATAGACTTCATCTATTCCGACACCCACTTTTTGATATTTTCGTAAACATCCGGATGATTGAGCAATTCCATATGGTTCATCTCCCGGCCGACCCATTGATGGGCCTCCGGAAACAAAAGGTTAAATTCATCCTTCTTATGCCGCCCCAAGGCAGAACGTAATGTTACGAGCCCATCTCCGATAAGTCCGTCACCAAGCGGATTTGATTGCCTGGCGGTGGTTGCGGCGGCAGTATAACATTGCACACCTTCGGGCAAGGGCACCGGGGTTCGCTGGTCCTTTGAAAACTCGAACCTGTCATGCCCCTTCCAGTCCTCGTCTATCACATTGCCGTACCGCATGTCGGTAATCCCGCTGCTCCGGATTTTTCCCAGGCGGGAAAAGGGGGCGCTGTACGGGCTTATATTTAGGAGCATATCGATCCAGTTGCCGCCTTTCTCCAAAGGCGCCCCATGATGCGGCGTGCTGAGAAATACGATCTTTTGAAGATGATTCGGCCAGGAATAGCCCGATATCTTCCCGTAATGATATGCGCTCCGTGCAACAAGGCCCCCCATGCTGTGGGCGATGATGAAAAGTTTTATGGGTTGCCGGGCCCGGCCGTTTCTTGCTTCAGGCTTTTCTTCAGCAATTGTTTTAAGGAGTGTTTCAAGAAGGTCTGAAAATTGCCTGCCGTTTTCAGAAATATGAAGCCCGGTATTATAATG
Source organism: Deltaproteobacteria bacterium (assembly GCA_013151835.1). Classification (GTDB taxonomy): domain Bacteria; phylum Desulfobacterota; class Desulfobacteria; order Desulfobacterales; family Desulfosalsimonadaceae; genus JAADHK01. Next base: position 17,981 of record JAADHK010000069.1, on the reverse strand, counting down.
AACATAAAGAGGGATCAATCCCAGGTCCCGGGCCAGGGCCGCGCCATGGTCGTGTCCCTTCCGGTTGAATTGCAGATCATTCATGCATGAACCATGCACCATTATTGCAAGCCTGCCGTCGGATTGCCGAATCGTTTCCAAAAGTGCCTGCCTGCTCAATGGTTTTCCCTGGCTCCGAAACTGCATGGAAATAGCGAGTGGATTGTTCCTGGCCACAAGATGATCGCCGAGCACACCATTTAATGCTGCAAGAACGGCTTCACGGCCTGGTGATGACTCCTTTTCCCTGATCACCGAGCTGAGCCGGCCAAGGAGCGCATCGAGCCCGTCCCCCACCAGTTCGGTAATTGAACGGATATTCCTGTAAACCATTCCAGTGATACACGTTGTCCTATCCTGATCCTTTGCACATAGAAGCCCTGCAAGGCTGCTTATGGTGTGATGCATTGATTCTACAATATCGGTAATGCCGGTAATGGCTTCAATGGTTAAGCGCCCTGCTCCGCGAAGATCCGCCGGAAGGTTGCCGGAATTTTGGACCATGTTTTCTCCTGATTTTTTACACATGTTTTTTACACATGTTTGTTTCATGTAATACATGGTGATGTGTCACGTCTTGAATTGAATCATTATATTACATACTGTTTTTTCTGTCGGATTATCTCTCAATAATTTTTTCATACAACCCTACTCCTTGGCATTTCTTAAATCATATTCAGCGCCGAACCCAGCAATTCTAATTATGGATTTAACAAAACTGTTGCCATGCGTGGGCCAACGTAGCGGCGGCCTTTAGGCCGCCATTTCCCAACAAATGGAAGGCTAAAGCCATCCGCTACATGGCCGTGCCGCAGTTCTTTCCATAATTAGAATTACTGCGACGGACCCGGAAAAAACATTTCAAAGCGACCCTTGGGCCATATATGACATATAAACGCCATCATTCAGCCAACCGAATAACGGACCAACCGCTTACGTCCTGTCTGAAAACTGCATGTCATAAAGCCGCCGGTATTCCCCGTCCAAATTAAAAAGTGTCTCGTGGTCGCCCTGCTCCACGATCTTTCCTGCAGATACAACGATGATACGGTCTGCGTCGATGATGGTGGAGATGCGGTGGGCGATGACAAAGGAAGTGCGGCCGGACATGAGGTTTTCAAGGGCCTGCTGGACCAGTCGCTCGGCCTCGGTGTCCAGGGCAGAGGTGGCCTCGTCCAGAATCAATATGGGCGCGTCCTTGATGAGCGCCCGGGCAATGCACATGCGCTGCTTCTCGCCCCCGGAAAGCCGGCTCCCCAGCTCGCCGATCCCGGTGTCAAAGCCCTTTGGCAGGCGTTTTATCATATCGTGTATGTAAGCGGCCTTTGCAGCCTCTATTATGGCCGTTTCATCCGCATCCGGACGACCATAGGCGATGTTGCTGCGAATAGAATCGTTAAACAGGATCGGCTCCTGGGTCACGATGGCGATCCTGCTTCTTAAATCCTTTAATGAAACGTCTTTAATGTCGATACCGTCGATCCTCAGGGCGCCTTTGGCAACGTCGTAGAAACGCGGGATCAGGTTGACCAGGGAGGTCTTGCCCCCGCCGCTCATGCCGACTATGGCAAGCCTTTCGCCGGGCGCTACATCAAGATCGATCCCATTTAACACCGGGGTTGTCCCATCATAGGAAAAGGAGACGTTATCAAAAACAACCCTGTGGGGCGGGGCCGGAAGCAAAATCGGAGTTTCAGCCTCCTGGATTTTGGCCTCGGTCTCAAGCACGTCAAAGACCCGGTCCACGGCCGACATGCCCTGTTGTACCGTGTTGTTGAGCTTTGTCAGTTTCTTGACCGGGGCATAAAGAAGCATGACCGCAGTCATGAAAGAAAAGAAGGTGCCGGGCGTGGACGCCCCGGAAACGACGCCATATCCTCCGTACCAGATCACAAGCGAGACCCCGACGCCGCCTAACAGCTCCATTATGGGTGAGGTAAGCGCCCGGGCGCGAACCGTCTTCATCTCGTAGCGAAAGAGCATGGCGCTGTTTCTAAAAAAACGTTTCTTTTCATATTCCTCCATGCAGAAAGCCTTAACGATCTTGTTGCCCGAAAAGGTCTCGTGGAGCATGGAGTTAAGGTCGGCCATGCTTTCCTGGCTGGAAGTTGAAAACCTGCGTATTCTCCGGCCAAACGCGACTATGGGATAAATGGCGACAGGCATGACGACAATGGCGATAACGGCAAGCTTCCAGTCCCTGTAGAAGATGACGAAGATCAGACCTAAAACCGTAAACGTATCCCGCAGCGCACCGGTCACGGCTGTTGACACCATCTCTTTGATAATGCTCACATCGTTTGTAATGCGGGCCATGAGCACACCGGTCTTCATCTCGTGGAAAAAAGCAAGCGGCAGGGATGAAATTTTGGCGTACAGATCATCGCGCAATTGCTTGATAATATTCTGCCCCACGTACTGCATCAAATATTCCTGACCGTACATGGCAAAGCCCCGGAAGATGTAAAGCAGGATCACGACAATCGGGATTACGGCAAGCATTTCCCGGTTTTTCTTCATGAAGATATCATCCAATACCGGCTTGACCAGAAAGGCGGTGGCCGAGGTTGAGCCCGCCATCACCATCATGCAGACCATGGCCATGGCAAGCCTTGCCCAGCCGCCCCGGATATATTCAATTAAACGCCGGCGTCGATTTTTCAAAATTTCATTTTTTTCTTTTTTTCCCATTGATACCTTTCGTTGATCCGCTATACGTTCCCACGCCGGAGCGTGGGAACGAGGGGACGCTGGAGCGTGGAAACGAGCGAACCGCTAACGGCTAATAGCTAACGGCCTTTATTCTTTTCATCCATAAGGGAAAACGCGATTTTTGCCGTTGTTGTTGACGCGCCGGGCCCGCCCATTTTTTTTCTGACCCCGGAAAGTTTTGCCCTGATGGCCGAAAGTCGAGCCGGATCGTCTATCATGGACGATATTTCATCTGCAATGCGTAGCGGCGTGGCCTCGTTTTGGATAAGCTCGGGCACTACCCTCTTGCCCGCGATTATGTTTACCAGGCCGATATGATCCACGCGGATCAGGGATTTGCCCAGCATATAGCTTATGGGCGAAATTCGGTACACAATAACCATGGGAACCCCGCAGATTGCGGCATCGAGCGTCACGGTCCCGGATACCGCAATGGCCGTGGTGCATTCGCCAAGTATTTCCCGGATATTGCGGGTATCAATGCTGATGTCGCAGATACTCTCATAGGGTCGCATAAAGCCTGAAAGCCGATCACGATCTATGGACGGGGCGGCCGAAACCAGAAATTTCACGCCTGGATGCCGGCGGTTTATGAGGCTTGCCGCAGCCAGCATGACATGCAGATTTTTTTCAACTTCGCCGAGCCTCGAACCGGGCAGGATGCCTATTATGCCCGGCTTTCGGGAATCGTCCCCAAAGTCGGCCAGCCCTTCTCCCTGGTCCAGGAGGGGATGACCCACAAACGTGGCGGCAACCCCTCTTTTTTCGTAATATTCCTGCTCAAAAGGAAGGATAACGGCCATGTGATCCACGACCTTGCGTATGGTCTCGATCCGGCCGGACCGCCAGGCCCAGATCTGCGGGCTGATATAATACAGGACACGAACTCCCCGTTTCTTTGCGTATGCGGCCATGCGAAGGTTAAAATCCGGAAAGTCCAGGAGAATGACAAGATCGGGGTGGATGGCGTCGATCACACGCTTTACGGCTGCAGCCCCGGCAAGAACACTGGGGAGCTTCGAGGCCACCTCGGTGATACCCACAACCGAGAGTTTTTCGGCGTCCACGATGATCCGAACCCCAGCGGCCCGCATCTCGGGCCCGCCTATTCCGCAGAAAAAGATATCAGGCCTTTTCTGCTTCATGGCGGAAACAAGAAGCGCGCCGTGGTGATCCCCGGAAGTTTCACCGGCGATAATAAGGACGCATTTGGCAGTGGGAGTATCAGGCATGGCGGTTTTCCTTCTTTGGCGCCGGTTGCCGGGTGCTCAGGAGGCCCAGCGGATGGAAATTTTACGGCCGGACTGAACGCAATCCCTTAAATAAAGGTTGATCAGATTCTGATACGGAATACCAGTGTCTTCGGCCATCTGTTTAAAATGGTCGATAATATCAACGCCCATTCGAATCGTCACCTGTTTTTTCAACTGTCTGGAATAGGGATTTTTCCGCCCTTTCATTTTTGTAAAATCGTATTCTTCTCTCATCGATTTTCTCCGGCATATGCTTTTAAGAACTTACTCCGGCTTATATTTGCTTGTGTACAAATGGTTCGCAATGTGGAACTTTTCAACCTGGCATGATTAGGCATGGTTAACGGGGTTTTTGTTCCATCTGAGTTTTCTCTGATCAGGGCAATATGTTCACGTTCCCTCACAAGTTCAAAGCCAAGCTGTTTTAGTGCCTTTATTACTTTTGCTTTTGGGGCATCAACAGGAAATTTAGGCATTTAACGCTACTCCGGCCTCGGCTACAAAAGCTTCTAAAACCGATTCATCCACTTCAAAAACCTCATCTCCAAATGTTTCAATATGGAATTGGATTGCGGATTTCACATTTGTTAAGACTTCTTCGTATGTATCACCTTCGCTTACCACCACACCTTTTAGGCCCAAGGGATATGCAATGTAACCATCAGAATGTTTTTCTACAATAATTTTAAATTGTTTATTCATATCAAGCCCCCATTCGTTCTGTTTCCATCTAATGCAAAGCAACCCTATCCATCACAGCCAGGCACAATCACCCCTTAAACCTCTCCACAGCAGCCTCGATCTGGGAGGTGATACTCACAGCGGTCTTTAAGGCCGCCCGGCCCATCCCGCCCGTGACCTCGGGTACGTCCCGATCGGAAACGCATTTGACAAAGGAACGGATTTCCGCTTCAAGCGCGTCGCCTTCCTTGAATTCATGGGCCTCCATGTGCATGCCCGGGATGGGGCAGTTGTCGTCTCCGGCTGCGGGCCGGATATGGATAATGGAGCGGTTGGCGAAATCGATGGAGATATACCCGTCCTTCTGAAAAAACCTGATCTTCCGTTCGCTCTTGTTTGATATGCGGCTTGCGGTCACATTGGCCACGGCCCCGTTTTCAAATTCGATATGCGCGTTTGCGATATCGGCGTTGTCCGTGACCACGGGCGTGCCGAGTGCGTGGCAATATGAAATGCCCGAATGGACAAATGTCTGGATGAGATCGATGTCGTGGATCATAAGATCGTGGACCACGCTCACGTCCGACCCCCTGGGCTGGTAGACGGCAAGCCGGTTGCATTCGATGAATATGGGATCTGAAATCATGTCCCGGACCGCGACCACCGCAGGGTTGAACCTCTCGAGATGCCCCACCTGAATGATCCGGCCTTTCTTTTCGGCAAGCTCGATAAGATCGTCAGCCTCTTCGATCGTCACTGTGATCGGCTTTTCGATCAATACATCGGCGTTGTTTTCCAGAAAGGACCGGGCGATTTCATGGTGATGCGGGGTCTGGGCCGCAATGCTTACGGCATCAACCTTACCGAAAAGCGTGGAATAATCGTAGTATGCATCCGTGCCCACCTCTTTTGCCACTGCATCGGCCTGGTCGCGGTTGATGTCCGACACCCCCACGAGATCCACATTATCAATTATCGCGTATTTCTGCGCGTGAAACCGGCCGAGATACCCCACCCCGACCACGGCGGCCCGTACCATGAACTTTTCGTTCATATCTTCTCCCCGTCCTTATCCTTTACGGCTACAATGGAAATCCCGAATCGGTCGGCTGCGGCAATCATCTCGTCACGTTCGAATACCACCGTTTTTCCGGCCTCCACACACAGGGCCGTAATTTTTGCCTCGTGCATCCGGTTTATGGTCCCGACGCCCACGGCGGGAACGTCAAACCGAAAATCCTGGGTCGGCTTGCACACCTTCACCACCACGGAAACCCCTTTTCCCAGGGCGCCTCCACGGAGAATAGTGGCGTCCGTGCCGTCTATGGCCTCCACGGCCAGAACGGACCCCCGCCCCACCACAACGCACTGGCCGATATCAAGCCGTCCCACGGCCTTGGCGATCTTCCAGCCGAGGTCGATATCGAGCCGTTCCGTTTTCGAGGGCTTCCGCTTTGTCCAGCGCCCCTCGGGGGCGAGAATCTCGGGCAAAAGAAAGGTGGAAGGGAGAATCCTTATGCCCTCGTTTTCCAGCAAAGAGGCAAACGCGCGTAACACCCGGTCGTCCCCGGTGTTTTTACGCATGCCGGCAAGTAGGGAAAGGGCCTTTAAATCCGGTTTGATATCCGAAAAGGCCGAGGGCTTGCCGATGCCGCCGAGGATGACGGCCCCGGTGATGCCGTGATCCTTAAAAAACCGGATCAGCCGTTTGACCTGACCAATGTGGATGGTCTGCATGACCGCCACATGGTCTGCGAGGATCGGGTCTGTTTCATTCTCATACCCGTTTGCAAAAACCGTCCATCCTTTTTGCGTGGCCTTTTTGGCGAATATGACCGGAAACGGTCCGTTTCCCGCGATCAGACCAATTTTCTTTTCCTGTAAATTCACAGCCATATCGCCATATATAAATATATCTGGCCCCGCAAAGCTTTTGACGGCTTCGTAAAAAGAGCCGTATGCAAGGCGCGCAAGCCGGGAAAGGCGGAGACGTACGCCTTGTACTTTGAGTACTTTCCCGGCGAAGCGCAACGCGGCAGACGGCCTTTTAACGAAGCCGTCATCTGGTGATGCCGCGTTCGGTGGTCCTGATAAACTCAACGAATTTAACCACCTCGGGAATATTTTCGACCTCCTCAAGCACACGGTCCACGGACTCCTTCATGGGAATCCCCTCCCTGAATATTATCCTGTAGGTCTTTTTCAATTCACCCAGGGTCTCTTCTGAAAAGTCATACCTTCTTAATCCCACCTTGTTTAATCCGTGAAGGACAGCCCGATCCCCGGCCGCGATAACATATGGAGGAATATCCTTTACAATCGCGGACTTGCCACCGACATAGGCGTGATCCCCGATTCTCACAAACTGGTGAATCGCGGTAAGCCCCCCGATGATAACGTAATCCCCTATGATAATATGGCCGGCCAGGGTGGCGTTGTTGGCCATGACCACCCCCTTGCCGGTTTTGCAGTCATGGGCCACATGGGTGTACGCCATGAGGAAATTCTCCTCGCCGATCTCGGTGATGCCGCCCCCGAACCCGGTCCCGCGATTCAGGGTGGCAAACTCCCGGATTACCGTGTTTGCCCCTATCGTAAGCCAGGTAACCTCCCCTTCGAACTTCAGGGCCTGGGGGACCGCGCCGATGGATGCATACTGAAAAATATGGCATCCCGGCCCGATCTTCACATAGGGATCAATGGTCACGTGGGGGGCGATGACGCTTCCGGCCCCGATGGATACATTATCCCCGATAATGGTATAAGGCCCTATCCTGACGTTCTCGTCGATCTCGGCTTTCGGATCGATAATTGCGGTTGGGTGTATCATTTTTCTCCTCCGATTACGGCCATGAGTTTGGCCTCGGCCACCCGGGTCTGCCCCACTGTGGCAAAGGCCGCCATCTTAACAAAACGGCGCCGTCGCCGCATAAGCTCCACCGTGAAAAGCATGGTGTCTCCAGGTGTGACCGGCCGCCTGAACCTGACCTGATCTATACCTGAAAAACAGACGGACATGTAGCGTTCCTTCGCCAGGCTTTGGCTTAAAAGAAGAGCTCCGGACTGGACCATCCCCTCAAGAATAAGGACCCCGGGCATGACCGGTTTTCCCGGGAAATGACCCTGGAAAAAGGGCTCATTTATGCTCACGTTCTTAAGCGCTACTATTTTTTCCCCCGCTGTAAGGCAAAGGACCCGGTCCACCATGAGAAACGGATACCGGTGGGGAAGGATCTCGAGTATTTTTTCGATGTCCATTGTATCCATCAGGGCATCAATTGTGGCATCTGGCGCTTCAGCCTGATTTTCGGAAGTCATTTTCCATCATCCTTTGATTCAATATCCAGCCGGGCCTCAATCTCTTTCAACCTTTGGTCAAGGCTGCTTACACTCTTTTTAATTTCCGGAAGGCGCGCCACAAGATTCTGGACCCTCAGCCATTTTTTATGAGGCATTTCAGGGGTTCCGGATACCGTGAGCCCCGGCCCGACCGACCTGGCGACACCCGCCTGGGGGCCTATCACGGCGCCGTCGCCTATGGAAAGATGCCCGCCGATCCCGGCCTGACCGGCAATAATCACGTGGCTGCCGATGGTCACGCTGCCCGCGATCCCCACCTGGGCCACGATGATGCAATGCTTGCCGATGATTACGTTATGGGCGATATGAACATGGTTGTCGGTCTTGGTTCCCTCGCCGATCCGTGTCTCGCCAAAGGTAGCCCGGTCAATGGTGTTTGACGCCCCTATCTCCACGTCATCGTCTATCCTCACGATCCCCACCTGGGGGATCTTGTTGTGACGGCCTTCGCTGTCCGGCGTGAAACCAAACCCGTCGCTCCCTATGACGGAGCCGGAATGGATAATCACCCGTTTTCCGATTACGCACCGGTCAAGAACCGAGACATTGGGATAAATCAGTGTGTCATCGCCGATCACCACATTATCGCCGATAACAACGCCGGCATGAATACAGACCCGGTCGCCCAGGGTTACCTTCTCGCCGACCACGGCATTCGGCCCTATGAACACGTCCTTTCCACAGGAAAAACCCCGGCCGACAAATGCCTTGGCACGGATACCCGGGGCGGGCCGGTTATCGGGGAAGAACAGGCGAATGGCGCTTGCAAATGCAAGCCTGGGATTGTCAGACAGGAGGATGCCGGGCCCGGAATCATCCGGTTCATTAATAAAGCCCAAAGGCACGATAACCGCCCCGGCGCGGGACTGGCCGATCAGTTTGAGCAGCCTGGTGTTATCGGCAAAAGTCACGGCATCCGGACCGGCCTGGTCAAAGGGGGCGGCCGTGCGAAGGATGGTTTTATGGCCCTGGCCAGCCTTTGCGCCTATCTTTTCGGCTAACTGAAAAATGGTGATTTCCATGGCGTCTCCGCTTGCAGACGTTCAGGGAGCACCGCAATAGTCGCGGCTACTCAAGCTTTCCGTCAAATACCTTATCGTATTTTTTAACCAGTTCATCCGTGATATCAACCCCGCCCGGATTATAGACCACGGCATTCTTGTCCAGAATGAGCGTATACCCGCCTTCCTTTCCGATCTTTTCCACGATGGCAACCATGTCTTTTTGTATCTTGGCGAGTGAATTCGATTGCATCTGCCGCAGCTTTGACTGGTATTTTTTGGAAAGGGTCTGGTAATCGTATTTCTTGATCTCAATATCCCGTTGTTTTTCCAGCCGCTTGTCTTCATCCATCACGCTTGCGCCCCGGTCGAGCTGATTTGCAATCTCATCTATCTCGTTGTTCTTTTCCTTGAGATTGGCTTCCATCTTGCGGCCCTCTTTTTCGATCTTCTTCTGAAATGCCTGGCCGGCTGCGGAAACTTTTAACGCCTTCTGGAAATCAATCACGCCGATCTTTACCGTGTTGCCTGCAAATGCCGGCACAGCCGTGCAAATCGCCATAACCGCGACTATCAGAACTGCTTTCTTTACAAAATGCATCTTTCCTCCTGAATTTTTAGAATCAATCAAATGCGCCGCCGATTGAAAATTCCCACCGGCCCTTATTTTCGATATACTCGCCGGCCGCGTTCTTTTTCCGGTCCAGGATATATCCCCGTTCAAGGCGGATCGGACCCATGGGTGAATACCACCGTATGCCAAAGCCGGCGCTCTTGCGAAGCCCCCCGATATCAAACTTGTCACCCGTACTATATACATTACCGGTATCGTAAAATACAAGCCCCATGAACTCGGCCTTGCGTATAACGGGAAAGACAAATTCCGCGTTGAACTGAACATATTTATCACCGCCCACCTGGTTGCCTGAGCTATCATAAGCGGAAACGCCGCGCCAGTCAAAGCCGCGCAACGAATTGATCCCGCCCAGATAAAATTTCTCGTAATCAGGCAGCTGTTTTCCGGAAAGCTGGTCAACATAACCGGCCTCGCCGTGCAGGAAAAAAACCGTGTGCCAGAAGAGCGGAAAATAATGGCCAGCCTCGGCAAGCGCCTTTATAAACCCGACGTTCCCGCCCATGCCCGCATACTGGAGGCTCACCTGGTGGCGTGATCCTTCCGTCGTATTGATGGCCTTATCCCTGGAATCATAGACGAGCTCTGCCGTAACGCTGCTTTCGGTCAGGGTCCCATCGTCGATCAGGTATTGAAACGCCGCGTCCACGTTGCTGATGCTGCTTGCATCAAAGGCATACGAAAGATAGCCCCGGGTATAATCAAAAAGCGGATATCCGAACCTGAGCTGTCCGCCCTTGGAATGCCGGTCGTACTCGTTGTAATCCCTCTGCCATGAATATAAATTAATACCGGCGGAAAGGGGAATATCAAAGAGCCACGGCTCGGTAAATGAAAACGAATACTCCCGGGCCTGGCTCCCGGTCTGGATCTTAAACTGCATGAGCTGGCCCCGGCCGAAAAAATTTCGTTCGGAAACCGATGCCATGACATAGAGCTTGTCTATGGCGCTGTAACCGGCCCCAAAGGAAAAAGCGCCCGTGGCCTTTTCAGTAACCCCGATATCGAGGATCATCTGGTCGTCGGCGGACCCCCTGCGGGTCTTTACATCGATATTTTCAAAAAAATCAAGCCGGTAAAGGTTGCGCACCGATCGTTTCAATTTTGTGGCGTTGTACCTTGCCTGTTCAAATACGGAGAGTTCCCGGCGGATGACCTTGTCGCGCGTCTTGGTGTTTCCCTCGATGATTATCTTCTCAAAATAGACAGGCTTATTCTTCCTGAGGTTAAACCTTATGTCAACGCTCTTTTTTTTCATATCCCTTTGTATGTCCGGATAGATATCGGCCCTTGCAAACCCCTTGTCCGCGTACATGTCAGAGAGGGTCAGCACATCGGCGCGCAAAACCTTCTGGTTGAAAAACGGCTCTGAATCGATTGCTATCCGGTCGTACAGCTCTTTTTTATCAAAAATCAGGTCCCCGGTAAAGTCGACCTTGCCCACGGCATACCTGGGGCCTTCGTCTATCTTTATGGTGATGTAAATCCAGTTTCCGTCAAACCGGATATCAGGGTCCGAAACCCTGGCGTCCGCAAACCCTGTGTCATGATAAAAATCGGACAGGGTCACGATATCCTGGCTGAGATCTTCCGTCTTGAGGTCCCCCGACGAGGTAAAAAATGAAAAAAAGCCCTTTTCATCGGTCTCCATCTTTTTTTTCAGTTCCTTGTCGGTATAGGCATGGTTTCCGTCCAGAATGATTTCCTTTATATAGACTTTTTTCCCTTCCTTTATTATAAATTCAATATCGGCCTGGTTATGTTCAATCTCGTGAATCTTGTATTTAACCGATACGTTATGGTAATTCTTGTCTTTGTACAGGGTCTCTATGGCGGTGACGTTTCGTTTGAGCGAATTAATATTTAAAATGGAACCCGCCGAAATATCGACATTCTCCTTTAATTTATCGTCCTTGAAAACCGCGTTTCCAGTAAATTCGATATCCCTTACCGTGGGACGTTCAGAAACCGTAAATACCACCGTGACCCCGTCGGCCGCCTTGTCAACCGATACCCGGACATCATTAAAATAGCCCATATTGTATATGGCCGTAAGATCGTCCGACAAAACTTTTTTGTCATATTCGTCCCCGGCCGCAACCTTAACCACTCTTAATATGGCGGCCTCCTCAATCCTGTCATTTCCCGCAACCTTCACTTCCTTTATTTGCCGTGGCCCGGCAAGGGAAGGTGCGGCCGCAAAAAACACCAGGGAGAAAAGCACCGGGACAATGAAATAAAAATGTTTCCCGCAAACCTTTATCATCCGACCTCCACGAGTCTTTTATTCTCTATCGTCATCTTCCGTTCCATATAATCGGCAAGCCGCGGGTTATGGGTTACCACAACCATGGTCATATCAAACTCGCGGTTTAACTCGGCTAAAAATTCATGAACTTGTGAGCTGTTCTTCTGGTCCAGGTTCCCGGTGGGCTCGTCGGCCAGGAGTATCTTCGGCCGCATGACTATGGCCCGTGCAAGGGCCACTCTCTGCTGCTCGCCGCCGGAAAGATCCACCACCCGGTTTGCAAGCCGTTCCTTTAAGCCCATGCGCATCAGGATGGATTCGGCGGCATCCTTTATTTCCACCCTTTTCATGCCCGCAATCAACCCCGGCATCATGACGTTTTCAAGGGTGGAAAATTCCGGCAGCAGGTAATGAAACTGGAAGACAAACCCGAGAAAATGGTTGCGAAAAGAGGCGAGCTCGGCATTTTTCATGGCCGTGACATCGGCCCCGGCCAGGCTGACACGCCCTTTGTCCGGCCGCTCCAATGTTCCGAGCACATGCAAAAAGGTGGTCTTGCCGATGCCGGATTCGCCCACGATGGCTATGGTTTCGCCTTCATGGATATCCACCCAAAGCGAATCAAGCACGGAAACGGTCGTCCCGTTGGTGGTAAAGGACTTGGAAATATTTTCCATGCGGATCAGGGGAAGTTTATCCGGCCCTGCTTCCGGACCGCAATCCCCGGTTGATTTTTCTCTATCCATATCTCAATGCCTCCGCCGGGTCCTGAGAGGATGCCCGTTTTGCGGGATAGAGTGTGGACAGAAAGCAAATAATCATGGCCGCAGCCACGATGGCAGTAATATCCGGCCATTCGAGCTTCACGGGGAGCGTCGTAAAATAATAAACATCTCCGGGAAGATGGATAAATTTGTAATGCTTAAGAAGGAAACACCCGAAAACGCCAAGGGAAGCGCCAAGGGCGGTGCCGGTCATGCCGATGAAAAGCCCGTTTAAGACGAATATCTTCCGGATGCTCCTTTCCGTAGCGCCCATGGCTTTTAATATGGCAATGTCCCTTGTTTTGCTCATAACCATCATGATCAGGGTGCTTGCGATGTTAAAGGCCGCAACCAGTATAATGAGCGTGAGGATGACAAACATGGCCGTCTTTTCAAGTTTTAATGCGGAAAAAAAATTCCTGTTCAGATCCATCCAGTCCACAGCCCAGAACGGAAACCCGAGCTTTTCCGAAATATTTGTCGCAAACAGGTTCGCATCGTAAATATGGCCCAGTTTTACCCCTATCCCGGTCACCCCATCCTTGAGGCGCAAAAGCCTTTGTGCGGCAGAAAGATTTATGTAGGCAAGGGATGCGTCGTACTCGTAAAACCCGGACGAAAATATACCGGTGACCGTGAACCGCCTCATGGCGGGCATGTAGCCAACGGGCGAAAGCATGCCCGAAGGCGAAATTATATAAAGGGCGCTGCCGGCTGAAACCCCGAGGCGGTCGGCAAGCTCCCGGCCGAGTATGATCCCGGGAAAAGATGCGTTGCCGGTATCCAGGCTTGCGGGCGCAAGCTTTTCTTTAATATCGGCCCGTTTCATGCCCATGATCTCGGTCCCGGACGCCTTTGGATCAACCCCCCGCAAAACAGAGCCGGAAAGACCGGATTTTGATTTCAGCATAACCTGGGTGTCTATAAAGGGCGCGAGCGCGACCACGTCCTTTTCTTTTTTGATCCGTTCCAGAAGCGAAGAATACCCCGTGATCGCCCCGCCGTGGCGGCGTATGATCACGTTCGGCTCAACGCCCAGAATCTTGGATTTGAAATACGACTCGGCCCCGGACATGACCGCAATCACGATGATTAAGGCCATGACACCCACGGTCACACCGGCCATGGACAGGACGGTGATAAAGGAGATAAACGCCTGCTTGTGTTTAGACCGCATGTAGCGTCTTGAAATGTAAAATTCAAATGACATTTTTGTCCTTCTATATATCCATGACCTACAGCCTGTCCCCAAGCTCAACGGAAACAGATTCACAAGCGCTCTTAATATATTCCCATGAATCCAGAGGGGGACGAACGCCCCTATACTGCGAAATATCTATATCATCAAGATCATAGGGGTGAGGCTCTGCAAGCTGACGAACCAACTGAATAATCGGAGAAATCTCGGTATTCCGGATTAAATCGGAATAATAATTGTCAAAATTTTCAAGGGCGACAACGGCATCTTCCGTGCCCAAATACCCGGCCAGAGCCGCAAAATCGATATAATCCCTGACGGCGTTCCTGCAAACGATCATCCATCCTTTTATTCTTATCATTTCCTGGATGGTCGGAACGATTAATTGTTTGCCCCCCATGGTAACAGCCCTGGTTTCCAGGGGAATATCCCGCCTCAACTGTCGAATGCCGGTCTCCACGCCCTGAAAATTGCCGAGGATAAGCTTTGGGGGATTTAAGCGGGCCGTTTTCCAGTCGTCCCGGTTTTCCAGAAACTCAATTATATCTTCGTAATTCCGCTCAAGATCAGGTAAAATATGGTCTGCATCAAATGATACGCGGTGTTTGGCATACACTGCGGCCGCACTTCCACCGATCAGGACCGCGCCGGGAAAAAGCCCCTGAAGATTTGAGGCCGCTTCCAGGAGTCTCTCCCAACGATCCCAGTAACCATCATCTTTTTCCATCGTTTTTTTCCAGAAAGAGTTTAAAGAATCTGGGAAATCCATAAACATCCGAATGCGGTATGGCTCTGCGCACGGCATCTGCCGCATGGGGATTGGTTTTTACCGCACGGATGAGGGCCTTGATTTCATCGTCCGTCCCACGTTCCCAGATGGAATGGATAACGGCAACCCCCCATTGACCGGGCTTGACATCAATGTGTCGATGTTCCATGAAAATATTACCTTTCTCCCGACGGCTTTAAATGCGGAAACAGGATAACATCCCGAATGGACGGAGAATCAGTCAAAAGCATGGCCAGCCGGTCTATCCCAACTCCCTCGCCGGCCGTGGGCGGCATGCCATACTCGAGCGCCCGGATATAATCCTCATCCACCACGTAAAGCGCTTCATCCTCCATGTCCTTGTTCTCGACCTGGGCGACAAACCGTTCCTTCTGGTCGACCGGGTCGTTTAATTCCGAAAAGCCATTGGCGATTTCGGTTCCCGCGATAAAGAGCTCAAATCGCTCGGTCATGGCAGGGTCCTTGCCGCTGCGCCGCGAAAGAGGCGAAACCTCCACCGGATAGCCGGTCACAAAGGTTGGCTGGACAAGATGCGGTTCCACCAGCAGGTCAAAGAGCTTTGTTATGAGCTTGCCCGTCCCCACCGGCTTGCCGCCGGGATTTACCAGCGGTATGCCGTTTACGGCGGCTGTTTCTTCCAGTTTTTCCCGGTCGGTAAAACAGGCCGGGTCCACGCCGCCGATTTCTTCAATGGCCCCCAGCATGGTAATGCGCCGCCACTGGCCCCCGAAGTCTATCTCTTTTTCCTGGTAGGTTACCACGCTGTCTCCGGTTACCGCAAGGGCCGTCTCCCTGAACATGGCCTCGGTCATGGCCATGAGGTCCTCATAGGAGGCATATGCCTGGTAGAACTCGAGCATGGTGAATTCAGGATTGTGACGGGTGGATATACCCTCGTTCCTGAAATTCCGGTTTATCTCAAAGACCCGTTCAAACCCGCCCACCACAAGCCGTTTCAAATAAAGCTCGGGCGCGATGCGCAGATACAGGTCCATGTCCAGGGCATTATGATGGGTTGCAAACGGCCGGGCGTCGGCCCCGCCGGGCAGGGGCTGCATCATGGGAGTCTCAACCTCCATGAAACCGCGATCCATGAGAAAGGTCCGGATCGAGTGGATCAGGCGGCTGCGGGAAACAAACACATCCCTTGTTTCCCCGTTCATGATCAGGTCGAGATAGCGCTGCCTGTAGCGTTTTTCCGGATCCTTGAGCCCATGGAACTTTTCCGGCAGCGGCTTAAACGACTTGGACAAGAGCCTGAAATCGGAGACAAGCAGGGTCCACTCTCCCGTCCGGGTCTTAAACATCGTGCCGGTCACGCCGATGAAATCGCCGATATCGAGTTTTTTGAACAATGCGTAGGCGTCATCGCCCACCCGGTCCGTGCGGATATACACCTGGAGCATCCCGGTCCTGTCCTTAAACCGCACAAAGGCTGATTTGCCGAACCGGTTTATGGCCATCATCCTTCCTGCGGTCGTAAAGGAAGGCCCCTTGTCCGCATCAAAGTCATCCGGGGTTTCGGAGACCCGGGCCAGGATTTGGGAAATCGTGTCGGACACGGTAAAATCGTTAGGGAAAAGCTCGACCCCCGAGTTCTTTAATTCTTCTATCTTCTCAAGCCGTTTTGTAAAAACATCCTTTTTTTCAGACATATATTCTCCTCCATGGGGCTGTTTACCAATAATGAATATCGGTAAACAGCCCTGGATTTTATTTTTAAACAATTTTATTTTTAAACAACAGGTTAATCGGTTTTGCTACCCCATTTACACTTCAGTGTCAACCCTTTTGCCCGGAGTCCCATATCTAATATCCGGGTTCGGCTTCAACTGCTTGACACCCGGAGTCAATGGCGATATTTTCGGTAATAAGATCAGGGCTTATTTCCGGATTTTTACATCGCCGACGTCGGCGATGTAAAAATCCAACAGGTAACGACTGGTATTTTCCTCGCAACCCCCATGCAAAAAAAGGTATTATCATGAAAGCGATGATCGAAAATTACAAAAACATCCCAGGAAAACACTGCGGCACGACCGCCATGAAAAACCTTTTATTTCACTATTGCGGACTCGAGCTGTCCGAGGACGCGGTTTTCGGCCTGGGATCGGGCATCGAGTTTCTCCATATCCGGGGTGAAAACATAGATCCTGCGGTAGTGGCGGTCGGAAGAAGCATCACCATGGAGGCCGACGCGGCAAGCGCCCTGGGAATCGATTACACGGAAACCATCGAACAGGATAACGATCGGGCATGGGAGGTCGTGAGAGCGGAAATCATGGAAAACAGGCCGGTCATGCTCACGGGCGATATCTTCTTTCTGGATTACAGGAATTACAAGGTACGCTTTCCGGCTCACCGGTTCGTTCTGGTGGGCTTTGACGATGATAAAAAAATCGCATATATCGCCGACCGGGTCGATCCGGCCCCGCAGCCCTGCTCCTATTCAGCCCTGCGCGAAAGCCGTAATCCGGACTCGGGAATTACCACATTAAACCTCTGGGGCAAATTTCACGGCACAACCATGAAAAACACCATGGTCGAAGCGATCAAAACAGCCGTTCAAACCACTTCCGAACGGATGACGGGCAGGGACAACATTTCCGAGGAACTTTTTAAAACAGCAGCCGGACCGGGTACGGTGATTTCCACGGGCCTTGAGGGAATAAAGACGTTCGGGAGCGATATCAGGCTGTTTTACGAAAGACCCGACGTGGCCCGGCTTGCCGTATATATCTCAAACTGCTTGGAAAAATTCGGTACCGGGGGCGGAAATTTCAGGAAAATGTATGCGGAATTTTTAAGATGGGCCGACGCTGTCGCTCCCGGCCTGATCAGGCCGGATGCCGTGTCTTTGGCCGAAAAATCGGCTGATCTGTGGACCCGCGTTGCCGCCATGCTGGAAAAGGCCTCAAAGGCCCCTGAAAAAAAAGAGGCCTGGGCCGATATCGGTGATGCCGTGGAAAAGATTTTCGAAACAGAGGCGGAGTTGTTTGAATGACAAATCGTAAAATCAGGCCCGTTTTGCCCTGCGGTTTCGGGGGACAATAACCCGGCCGGTATTATTGTGATCACCGGCGTATTTTATGCGAGCGGATGGAAATACAGGGACAGGGCATACCGCTATGTTCTTCTGGACGGCGGGCATCTTATTTTATCTCCGGATCGATCCTCAGCACACAATACAAGGGGAAGCTGTTCTCCTATGGCCTGAGCGTTTACGGCCCCGTGCTCTGGTTTATCGGGTTTCCCGCAACAACCATACAAAACGAGCTAAGCGTGGAGATGGCTCTGTTTG
>JAADHK010000063.1 GCA_013151835.1 Deltaproteobacteria bacterium | reverse complement strand
GTCCTATATGAGGGGACCACCAAATCAATTTTCCGGGTTGAAATTTTAAGATACCAAAGGAAAATATTAATGAACGGTAAGTCGCTGGATATCTGTGAAGACAAAATTGAAAAGTTAAAAGCAATCATCCCAGAAGCGTTTACGGAAAATCGGATCGATTGGGAAAAGTTAAAAGCCGCCCTTGGCGAGATATTGAATTTAAAAATGAACGATATGTCTTAAACTGGGCCGGGAAATCCAATGCGTTTAAAGTGTTGCAGGCGATGACAACAGCTGCACTGGAACTTCATGAAATAATAAACGCCGGTGAAACAAGCCGGGTGTAGTTTAAAAAAGGACTTCAGCCGAAACAGGCCGGTGATATTGCCGCTGAAATGGTTGCCATGTCAAATTTTGAAGGGGGAACAATTATAGTCGGAGTTGAAGATAAAACCGGAAACATAAGCGGGCTGAGTTTTGCAGAAATTGAAGCGGCAAACAATTATCTATTTAACTGGGCAACAAACAATATCAATCCTTCCGTGGCCGTATTTACCGAAACTATAAGTATCGATGGGAAAAATGTTCTGGTTGTCACGGTGCCGCGTGGCATTAATAAACCGTATTGTGATAAAGATATGGTTTACTGGATAAAATCAGCGGCAAATAAAAGAAGGGTATCGCCTGAAGAATTGAAACGTTTGTTTCAGTCAGCCGAAAAATTATATGCCGAGCGTGAGTATATTAAAGATAGCAGCATTTCCGATATCGATTTGACCCTGTTTAAACAATTTTATGAGAACAGATTCGAAGAAGAATTTTTTGAGGAAGAGATTTCACGTTTTATGACCAACCTTGATGGCGTCGTAAAAAGTCCGTCAAACCGTTAAAGATGGCATCGTTGCAAGTTCCATATACAAGGCGTAGTGGTGTCGCGAAAGCGGAGGCACACATACATATAGTATTCCGAGTGTTTCGCGACCCGCTACAACGCAGTAGATGGGACTTTTACGACGTCATCAGGTTTAGATCTTTTTCTTCTTGTATATCAATATATATCCAACCGTTAATACAATGCACGAAATCACGAGGATAATGGTGATTTGATGCACATGGGTCATTAATAATTCCTGGTTCTGCCCGAACAGATAGCCTGAAAAAGCCAGAATCGCCACCCATATGCCGGCGCCAAGGGCGGTAAACAGGCAGAAGAGCGGAAAATTCATCCTGGAGAGTCCGGCGGGAAGTGAAATATACTGACGGATTCCAGGCAGCAGGCGTCCGATGAATGTGCTGATGTGACCGTGTTTTTTAAAAAAGTCCTCGCCTTTTTGAAATGATTTTTTGCTGACCAGCAGATATTTACCGTATTTTTCGAAAAACGGCCGGCCGAACTGCATGGCGAGCCAGTAATTAAACATGGCCCCGGCAAGGCTTCCGCCGATACCCGAGGCGATCACGGGAAACATTGCCATTTCACCCTTGAATGCCAGATATCCGGCCGGCGCGATGACAATCTCGCTCGGAAAAGGGAAAAAGGAAGATTCCAGAAACATGAGGGCGAAAATCCCGGTATATCCCCAATGGCCGACCGTACTCACTATCCATGTAACAATCTGTTCAAACACTATTTCTTCCTTGTTGTTAATTAAATGGTTGAAAAGGCCATTATCCTGAGTTTCTCACCGGATTGATCAGGGATACCGGCTTATCTTAACAGGCACCCGCACTCTGCCGCAAGCCGGACCTGCCGTCAAGCTTCTTTTCATCCCCCCATACATTATCGCGGTTTCGTGGTTTGATCTCCTGGGACGGGAAGGACTCTTGGCGCACATGCTCGGCGCCTCCGCCGTCAGGCGACGGCCGGTTTTCCTTTGGCCTGCCGGGCTGTTCCTTCGTTCTTTTCTCCGTCTTTTTGCCCATACCAATGCTGATGATCTCGTAAAAAGTCAGGCAACCCGGTTAAGATGGCTAAGTAGAAAGTTCCGTCGCGAAAGCGGAGGCATACATATAGTATTCCGAGCATTTCGCGACCCGCTACAACGCAGTAGATGGGACTTTTTACGACGCCATCAATGCTCTTTTACAATGATTTTTCTGTGGACCATCAACCCGAGGCAGGAAAAGGCAGGAAGACTGGTTTCAGGGTGGCGCGGGGTAATGAAGGGGCTTACTTCCACTCATGGGCCCTAAGGCAACAGAAGTTTGGGCCTTGATCATCGTTTCGGCCAATATCCGGTTTTTGTAGGGGCACCCCCTGTGGTTGCCCTATGATCAGGGTAAGCACAGGGGCTTACCCCTACAGGATGGCCGAAACGATGATCAAGGCCGAAGTTTGTAATATCAGCTGATTTACAAATGGAACGTCCCGGTTATCCCCACAAACGAGGCAAGAGCATATCCTCCCGGTCGATGGTTTTATAATAACCGGTATATTCATATCCTTTTACCTGTATTATCGCATTCTCCGGGCATATGGCGACACAGTCCCCGCAGGCCATGCATTCATTGATACCGGGCGGCCTCATCACTATTTTTTTATTGTCTTCCACAAGGGCATCCGCAGGGCACGCCCGGAGACACATACCGCAAATCTTGCATTTCTCATGATCGATTTTGACGATGCCGTTATTTATCTGCTCAGGATCATTGTATATCGGAATGTGGTGTTTTTCATAAAAATTTAATCTTTTCATTTCCGGCCTCTTTTTTTACGGGTTTTTTACGACGCCATCAAAATATGACCTGCCTTGTGCCATTCTCGTACCAGTCCACGGCGTGCGCCGGCCGCTTCACCATTCCGTCCGGCGTTCCCACGGGCCATCCCACGGCAAGGCTTGTGGCGAACTTGTAGGGATAGGATATCCCGAATTTTTTTTTCCATTTGAAGGCATACTGAAACGCGAGTTTGACAAAGCCCACCCAGCAGGTTCCCAGCCCCATGCTATGGGCCGCCAGCGCCATATTCTGGCCGGCAATGCCGCAATCCAGATCCGGGCAGGATACTCCGCGGACATCCTTGAAAATCAGGATGACCGTGGGCGCGCCGTGAAAAAGTCCGAGTCTGCCGTCTGCAATCATGCTTACCGCGCCGAATGGAACCGGATGCAGGTCCCTGGGTTTTAATCGGATATTAAATTTGGCCAGGGGAAGCCGCCATTTCCTGCCGGGGACACGGTAATCAATCAACGACTTGAAGAGCCTGCATATTTTAACAGCGGTGTCCGTGAGTTCCCGGATAATTTCCGAATCGCGTATGACAATAAATTTCCACGGCTGGCTGTTTCCGGCCGATGGAGCAAAACGGCCTGCCTCCAGAATCCGTTTAATCATAAATTCCGGCACCTGATCTTTTTTGTAATTACGAACGCTGCGCCGTTTAAGGATGACTTCCTCGGTCTGCGTCCGTTCGACCCTTAACCGTTCAATAAGCTCTTTTTGTTTCTCCATAATATCTTCCTCCCAGCCCCTATGATGCCTTTCGCACCTCATTGCGCCATATAACCGGCGCCCTTCTGCCACTTATTCCGCCACCCGGACCTTATCCCGCCATTTTCGAAAATCCTTTAAAATAATGTTTAAAATAAATGTGGGACTGATACGGGCCAGATACCAAAAGGCTTTGGCTAAAAAGGTGACCGTAATGATGGCTTTGTCCTTTGCAACTCCTTTTAAAATGACCTCGGCGCATTTTTCCGGCGTTACCCCGAATTTCTCCCATTTTGCGTTGGCTTCCAGCCATTTTTTCCGATCAAGACCGACCATCGGACTGACATCGAAAATATCGGTTTTGATGAAACCCGGGCAAACCGCGCTCACTTTGATCCCAAGATCGCGGCCCTCCACCCACATGGACTGGGAAAGCCCCATTACAGCAAACTTGCTGACCACATAGGATGATGTAAACGGAAATGGAATCAGTCCTTCCACCGAACTTAAATTAACAATGTGGCCAAATCCCTGTTCAGCCATTATCTTATAGGCGGTCAAAGCTCCATGGAGAACCCCGTTAAGGTTTATGTCCAGGACTTTTTTCCAATGCTCGATTTCACTATCGCGAATATCAACGCCAAAGGCAACACCGGCGTTGTTGAACATGTAGTCTAATCGTCCCTCCCGGCCTGCTGTATCTTCAATACATTTCTTAAAAGCGTCATAATCGGCAACATTAAATACTGCCGCCGAACACCGGCCGCCGGCGTCACATATGCCCTTCACGGTGCGATTCAAAGCATCTTCGTTGATATCCGTTGCCACAACAATGGCGCCTTGCCCGGCGAGCTGTTCGCAAAGCGCCTTGCCGATGCCTCCTGCTCCTCCGGTCACAATACAAACTTTTTGTTTGAAAATATTCATTATACCATCCTGTAATTAAACGATTGTTCGTTCCAGAATATGAATTCCCATGGCGGCTTCCTCAAAGGCCAGATTGCCGCCCCCGTTTTCAGCCAGCGCCAGTTTGCACCCTTCAACCTGCCTCGGACCCGCTTCATGTCTTAATTGCGTCACCAGTTCATGGATCTGCCCCAGGCCGGATGCGCCGATGGGATGTCCGCGGGACTCCAGGCCGCCGGATACGTTAATGGGAATTTTTCCGCCAAGACTTGTCGCCCCGGATTCCGCAAAAGGACCGCCTTCTCCCATGGGACAAAACCCCAATGCCTCGCTTTGATGAAGCTCGCCAAAGGCTGTGGCATCATGGACTTCCGCCAAGTCAATATCTTCCGGCCCGACGCCGGCTGTTTCACAGGCCTGGCGGGACAGGCGGCAGGCAATGTCTTTATCTTCCTGCCCGAGTGTACGGTTTGTGCCGGATCCGAGCACCGAAGCCCTGATTTTCACCGGCCTCGGGTTTTCAAGCTTTTTAAGGAAATCGGATGAGCAGACAACGGCCCCGGCGCTCCCGTCGCCAACCGGCGCGCACATGGGGACCGTCAACGGCCAGCTGACGGAACGCGCGGCCAGAATTTCGTCAACACTCATTTTATTTTGATACTGGGCGTTCGGGTTCATGGAGCCGTGAAAATGATTTTTGGATGCAATCACCGCCAGTTGCCGTTGAGTTGTGCCATACCGGCCCATGTGAAACCGCGTAAATGCCGAATAAACATCCATAAAAGCGCTCCGGTTTTTACCGGCGCCTTGTGCATCATCTTCCTCCGGGATCTCCAAGTTTATATTTTTACACACATTCTGAAGGGCGGCCATATGGGATTCCATGTTTTCTATGTCTATACCCGTCCAGAACGCCTTAAACATTTTAATCTTGTCCTTGTCGTACATTTTTTCAGCCCCCAGGGCGAGAACACAATCATAGAGGCCCGAGGCAACGCCCATCCAGGCGCAATGAAACCCCGTGGCGCCCCCGGCGCATGCATTTTCAAGGTTATATATTGGAATCCCCATTATCCCCTGCTCCCTCAAGGCCACCTGCCCGCGAATACAATGCTGATTTGACTGGTATCCCCAGTTGGAGTTTGAAAAACAGACCGCATCCAATGCGTCCTTTTCAATACCCGCGTCAGCCAGTGTTTCCCCAAGCGCTTCCGCTGCCAGGCTCTTGATCGAGCGTTCCCAGTGCCTGCCGAATTTGGTCATCCCGATCCCGATTACAAATACATCCCGCATGATAACCCCTATTTTTTTTGTTCGTATGTTTTTTCAAATACCTGGCCTTTATAATGGCTCCGCTCCAAGCTTCCCGCCTCGGCCCAGAGTATCTTAGGGCTGATCTTCAGGCGCTTGCTCATGGCCGCCGTGATATTTTTTTCAAGCGTTTCCAGTTGTTCCCCGGCAACCCCTGCGGCATGTTCCACCCGGATTTTTAACGGGGGCACGACCCGGGGCGGTTTTTCGTCCAGAATAATGCGAAGTTCCCCGGTCACCCCGGGCACGAACTCGTTAATAACCCCCTTGATATGGCTGGGATACACCATCACGCCCTTGACCTTCAGCATGTCATCGGAGCGGCCGATGACCTTGTAGCGAAAACCGGTTCGCCCGCACGGGCAGGGTTCGGTAAAAACCTGGTGGATATCGCCCATGCTCTGCCGGAGCATGATCCACCCGTCACCTTCAAGCGAGGTGAAAACCGCCTCTCCCCTGGCGCCGTTTTCCATGGGGACAGGCGCCTTTGTTTCCGGGTCGACCAGTTCGTAATAGCAAAGATCATCTCCCAGCCAGTGCATGCCCTGGTATTTTTCATGATCGCAGGAAAACCCGAAACCGGCGCCCGCATCAAAAAGGCGGCTCTTATAAGCGGTTTCCAGCTTGGCTTTTACCTCCGGGATCCCGGCGCCCGGTTCCCCGCCGCAGATCAATGCCTTAAATCCAAGCTCACCCGCTGTTTTATTTAAAAATTTGGGCGCCTGCTCGATCAGGTACTCGGCAAGGGAAGGGGTGCCAACATAAACAGTGCCTTTAAACAAAGCCTGCATCAGGAGTATCCGTTCGCTTTTGGCTTCGGCCCCTACCGGTATCATCGTGGAACCTAGCTTCTGCATGCCTATCATAGAGGGTATTCCGGCAATAACCATTGAAAGCGCAAAGCAGTACAGAATCCGGTCGGCAGGCCGTATGCCCGCGCGCCAGCTTCCACGGGTCATGACCTCCCCCCAGACATTGTTGATGTCATTCAATGTCATGGGGTAAGGCGTGGGAATGCCGGTTGTCCCGGTTGTAGTGGCGATATAATCAAGCTCGTCAACGGAAATCGGCATGATCTTATCCAGCGCCCTGATAAAATCACCGCCGCTTTCCATAACAAGATCCCGCAGCTTCGCCTTGTCAAACAGCCCGATTTTATCCCTGAACTCATCAAAGCCGGAAAGTTTTTCAGGATCAAGCCCGCTTTGTGAAAAAATTCCGGCATAAAAAGGCGCGTTAGCCTTGAGCCTGCCCAACATTTTCTTTAATTTTTGAAGCTGAATTTCAGCCATCCCGGCCGTATTCAGCAAAGGTTCGATCTCCATGTTCCAATAGGGTCTATTGTTGTCCATTGGTTCTCCTTTTGATGGCGTCGTCAAAAGTCCGATCTACTGTGTCGTAGCGGATCGCGAAATGCTCAAAATACTATATGTATGTCTCCGCTTTCGCGATACCACTACTCCTTGTATATCGAACTTTTAACTTAGCCAT
>JAADHK010000036.1 GCA_013151835.1 Deltaproteobacteria bacterium | reverse complement strand
GTTGAATATCTCGTGATCGGTGGTTATGCCGTATTTCTGATATCGGAGATGTAAATGTTAATTTCATTTCAAAGGGCGATCTTGTGATCAATAAACGGGCATCCGGACGATTCAAAGACCTGGACGACATTGAGAAATTGCAGGAATGACCGCTTCTCCTCACAAGGGCGCAGGGCACCGGAAACGCCTCAGGGATAAATTCATGGCCTCGGGTCTTTCCGGGTTTGCCGATTACGAGGTGGTGGAGCTTCTTTTAACCCTTGCCACACCACAAAGGGACTGCAAGGACTCGGCCAAGGCGGCGCTTGAGAGGTTTTCCACCTTAAAGGGCGTGCTCGAGGCCCAGGTGAAAGAACTTTGTGAAATAGACGGTATCGGCCCCAAAAACGCATTCGGCATCAAGCTGGTGTTGGCCGTTTCCGCAAGATATCTCAAGCAGCGTCTTGAAAAGACGGACCCGCTCGCAAATTCCGCGTCTTTGTTCGAATACCTCTATCATACCATGTCGGGAAGCGGCCGGGAATCCTTTCGTGTCCTGTTTTTAGACGCGAAAAACCGGGTTATCGCAACCGACACCCTTTTTTACGGCACCCTTACCGCAAGCCCGGTATATCCCCGGGAAGTGGTGAGCGCGGCCCTTAGACACGGCGCGGCCGCCCTTATTTTCGCCCATAATCATCCATCCGGCGACCCGGCTCCGTCCCCGGACGATTTCGCCATCACCCGGAGGCTGATCTTTGCCTGCATGACCATGGGGGTCACCGTCCATGAACACCTGGTCATAGGGGACCGCCAATATTACAGTTTCGCGGATCATGGCCATATCCGGCAGATGTGCGCGGAATTTGAACAGGGTTGGAGGAGGCTTGAAACAGCACATGAAGACGGATGACACAATACAGCCGGACTGCTTCGGCGATATCGGCATTGTCTTTCCCATGGGCGAAGACGGCTTCAGGGAATCTCCCGAAG
Source organism: Deltaproteobacteria bacterium (assembly GCA_013151835.1). Lineage (GTDB taxonomy): Bacteria > Desulfobacterota > Desulfobacteria > Desulfobacterales > Desulfosalsimonadaceae > JAADHK01. Next base: position 4,258 of record JAADHK010000036.1, on the reverse strand, counting down.
CCTGCATGGCGTGTGCCCATAAGACCGAGTGCCTGCGGACTGCAATTGCGCGTCCTGCCGGCCTTGCCGTAAGAGAAGAGAAGCTTCGCCGGGCTTATGAGTCCCGTTCGATTTCTTTTTTCAAACGATGGTCAGAAAAAAAGATGATCGCAAAAAGACGTAAGAAGACGAGTCCGTAAAAAAAGGAGGAGCCATGAAAACGATAAAGGATATAGACCTTAAGGGGAAAAAAGTATTGGTGCGCGTGGATTTCAATGTTCCGCTCGACGATCAGGGGAATATAACGGATGATACGCGGATACGCGCGGTATTGCCCACCATAAATTATATACTGGATGCCGGGGCCGCGCTTATCATCATGTCTCACCTGGGACGGCCCAAGGGTAAGAGGGTTGAAAAGTTCAGCCTTGCGCCTGCGGCCGGGCTGTTGGAAAAATTGCTGGACAGGGAGGTGTCCATGGCGGACGACTGCGTGGGCGCATCCGTTTCAGATGCCGTGGCGCACCTATGCCCCGGAGCCGTTCTTTTGCTCGAAAATCTTCGTTTTCATGATGAAGAGACAAAAAATGACGACGCATTTGCAGCAGAGCTTGCCTCTCTTTGCGAAGTCTACATCAGTGATGCGTTTTCCGTATCCCACAGAAAACACGCATCGGTTTACGCAATCTGCAACCATGCGCCGGTGTGCGCTGCCGGTTTCCAGCTTCTAAAGGAGCTTAAATATTTCGCGGACGCCATGGAAAATCCGAAGCGTCCCCTTGTGGCTATCGTGGGCGGGGCAAAGGTTTCAAGCAAGCTGCGCGCCCTTGAAAACATGTTGAGCCGGGTCAACAAGATTATTGTGGGCGGCGCAATGGCCAATACTTTTTTGAAAAGCATGGGGTATGATATGGGCAAATCCCTTGTGGAAGACGACCTTGTTAAAACTGCGGGCGATTTAAGAAACAGGGCCATGAAGGCCGGTATAAGCTTTTATCTTCCGGTTGACGCAGTTGTGGCAACATCTCCTGATGAAGATGCCGCCTGCAAGCTCGTCCCCGTGCAGGAGATTCCTTCCGAATGGATGGCCCTTGATATTGGCCCGGCAACATCTAAACTCTTCTCAGAAGCCCTTGTGGACGCTAAAACCATTGTCTGGAACGGCCCCATGGGGATGTTTGAAAAGGATGCCTATGCGCGCGGAACACTTTCCATGGTAGACAGCGTGGCAAACGCCCATGCCCTTTCCATCGTGGGCGGCGGAGATACCGATGTTGCAATACACGCATCCGGCCTGGCGGACCGGATATCCTACATATCTACGGGCGGCGGGGCTTTTCTTACGCTCCTTGAAGGAAAGACGCTTCCGGCCGTGGCCGCGCTCGAGGCCGCCGGTACATGAACCGTGTGAAGGCAGCAGTTCGGGATTACCGGCTGCTCCTTTTACTCCTTGCAGCCGGGCTTCTAGTGGCCTGCTGGTTTATCGGGCCCATTATTTCGCTGTACAGCCATTTTTCAGACCGGGAATGGATCAACACCTATATAGCCTCCTGGGGCGCTGCGGCGCCTATCGTATTTATCCTGCTCCAGGTTTTGCAGGTGGTCATCGCGCCGATACCGGGCGAGCTTTCCGGTTTTATCGGGGGCTATCTGTTCGGCGCAGCCCCGGGGCTTGTCTATTCCACCATCGGCCTTACCCTGGGATCGGCCATTAATTTCGGGATCGGCCGGCTCCTGGGCCAGGGTGTTGTCCGTCGCCTCATCCCTCCGGCTCACCTTGAAAAACTCGATAGTTTTTTACACAAACAGGGGATATTTGTCGTCCTGATTTTTTTTATTTTTCCCGGGTTTCCCAAGGATTATCTGAGCCTGTTTCTGGGCGTTACCGCAATGCCGTTTAAGCTGTTTTTGTTTATCGCGGCTTTCGGCAGAATACCCGGAACGATTATGCTGAGCGTGCAGGGCGCTTTTCTTTATCAGAAGATGTATGGCGTGCTGGCCATGGTTCTGGGCGCAAGCGTTGTTTTTGTCCTGATCGCATTTTTGTTCCGTGAGCGAATTTACGGCATGGCAAAGCGGTTTGATTCAAAATAATCGGTTGACAATTATGCATAAAACAGGTTAATATTACGACTAATACGAACCGCATAATCGTTGAAATGCACAGGGGGCCGATTATTGTACTGGAAAGCCAGGGATGAACTCAGCCGTGAAAGCAGTTTAAGACGTTCTTATTACGAACTCTTAAGGGATGACCTGGACCAGTTTGTCGCCGAGTATGCACTGAAAGATTCGTATGATAATTTCTCCCGGGCGGGCATTTCCTATCCCTTTGTCGAGCGCAAGGAAATGAAGCCCCGCGCGCGCATCCCCAAGCAGGAATACGAACTCCAGAATTCCTTTCTTATGATCTTTGCCGAAGACGCGATCCCGGAAGGCCACAAGAAATATATCCGTTTTTTTGATTCCAATAAAACTACGAAAACCAACCTGATGCGCTCCAAGACGTTGCTGACCCTGGCCCCTGATTTTGACAGAAGCAGGAAGTTCCTTGAAACCGCCTCTTTTTATGATTTTTTAAGGGAACTTCTGCCCGTTGATTACGCCCTGCTGGTCCAGCGGGATACGGGTACGCCTGCGACAAAGAACCGGTATTGTATTTCCCATTTTCACGTGCGTGTGGACTGGCCGATCACCGAGGCGGCGGAAGATCTTGCCAGGCATTTGCGCTACATCTCAAAGGATATTTATGAAAAAGGGGAGGATTGCGCACAGCATTTGGAAAAGAAGTTCTTCGAATTTTACGGACTTCCCGAGATGATCGGCGGCCGCCGCACGGCGGCAAGCGTTGCGGCCCAGTATTTCCAAAGGTTTCCGTTTATCACGACGATTTACGTGGCAAGCAGCGAGTCCCGCTCGCTGATACGTTATTGCGAGCACGGAGCCAGCAAAACCGTCCTGCTCCGTATAACAGCGCGGGAAATGTCAAGGGTGGCGGAGGCGAACAACCTGCTGATCAGGGATTTTAAAAAGCATTACATGGTGGTTAAAAACGGCAAGGCAGGAATATTCATGTTCAGGGCTTCCTATTCGCCCACCGGCCCGGCAATGCCGCCCGAGGACGGAAAACTCCGCGAAATCAAGCCCGAACTCTTCTGGCTCACCGTCAGCGCCCAGCATCTTCTTCCGCGCTCGGACGCATGGGCTTATCCCCCCTTGAATTACAATCTCATCTACTCGTGACGGGCTCGTAAAAAGCCCGTCTGCGGCGTGGCCTTGCATACGGAGTTTTTTACGAGCCCTTGAGGCCGAGTTTAACAAGGGGCGATGAGCCTCTTGTTACGCCCTTCATAACTTCAGGAGCATGGCGGTTTCATCGCAGTCCGGAAATTTTACGCAGGTAATGCAGTCGGCCCATATCTTTATGGGAAGATCGGCCTTGTCTATGGTGTGAAATCCGAATTTTTTGAAAAACTCAGGCCGGTAAGTAAGCGTGAACAGCTTTTTGATCCTGTATTTCCGGGCTTCATCAAATATGGTGGACAGGAGTTTGGCGCCTATCTGTTTATTCATAAATTCCGGATGTACGGCCAGGGAGCGTATCTCGGCCAGATCCTCCCAGCAGAATTGAAGCGCACAGCACCCTGTGATTTGTCCCGGTTTTTCTCCGGTGAAGATCGTGAAATCACGAAGATGATCGTAAAGCCCTGTCAGGGGCCGCGCCAGGAGTTCCCCCCGTTCGCCGTAATACTTGAGCAGGGAGTGAATGGCCCGCACGTCTTCTATGGTTGCTTTTCTTATCATAGCCGTGCTTTACCCGGTGCGGGGGCTTAAATCAAGCTTTTTGATGGAACTTTCTATTTGTGCCATCATAACCGGGTTCACGGGCTTTTTCTGAGGCCGTCATTTTTGCTTGACACATCGTCCGGCGATGATATACATACCCGTAAAAATTTATTAAAAGTCTTACAGGCGCGTAGCTCAGTGGTAGAGCGCTACCTCGACACGGTAGAAGTCGTTGGTTCAAGTCCAATCGCGCCTACCAGAAAATCAAGGGCTTACAGTTTTTACTGTAAGCCCTTTTTTTATGCTTCACAACCTGATAAACTTGTTTTTTTAATTGTACATCCTAATTCAAACGGATCTGTTGATATTTGTTCAGCCATTCTCGTTTTGCATCTGCCGTATGGTTTGTGTAATTCATCATCCGTGTCCCCTCTATATTTTTCCTTCTCTTGCCGATGTCCGGCTCTGCCCGCTATGTCGTGTCAAATTCGCC
>JAADHK010000082.1 GCA_013151835.1 Deltaproteobacteria bacterium | reverse complement strand
CGGCCAAAATCCTGGAACACGTTTCCGCTGCCACGTATCAATTCAAAACTGTCGTTCATTGTAAAGCCTCCTTCAATCGCTTCAGGCGTTCCGGGCTTTCATGATTCCTGACTCAGCGAGGCTCAAGTAAATCTGCGCCAACTTTTGATAGGCATCCAATTCAACGAGGGAACGAAAAGCAGTACGGCCTTCATTCTAACGATAGCCTGGAGTGTTTACAAGGCTTAAGCCGCAATCCATAATTTTCCATATATGCTGGACCCCGGCCTTCGCGGGGTGACAAAAACGAGACTTTTTACAAATCCGTCAATTCTTTTTCTTCTTCTCCAGAACACACCGCCCGGCCTGCTCGTCAAAGGTCATGGTTATCTCCTCATCCCGTTTCCTATCGGAGGCCAGTTGACCGTATTCCTTTTTAATCCTCTTGAGGAACTCCCCTTTTGTTTCCGGTGAATCACTTCCAAGAGCCTGGAGCCGCTCCTGCTGAACTTCCCAGAGCTTGTCCACCGAATACATGGAGCCCTTACCTTTTTCAGGTTCGGCAGGCTTACCCCCCTCCTCAGGATAAGACCGGCCCGCCTGAGCTTCCATGCGTTTTGCGTTTTCCGCGTTTTCCCATAGCTGCCGCCATGCCTGGGACGCATAATGTACCTTCCATTGAAGACTGTCCAGAAGCGTGTCCAATTGCTTTGTGGATAGCCCCGACCGGATATTAAAAGACTGGACCCGTGCGATAAATTCCTCGTGCCGCGGATGGGGGTTTTGCTGACGATCGGCAAGATAAGCCCTTATTTTTATGGTCATCAGGTCCACCTGGCGGCCCATTTCCCGCAGCTGCTTTTCAAGATTTCGTCTTTCTTCCTTTATATCCCTCATGGCTCTCCTCGCTATATGGGCTTCTTCCAAAGAACTTCATAATTGACGCTGGGATTGCAGGTCGGGATTTTTTCCCAACAAATAAAATTGTCATGGCATCGCCGGGCAAGAAACCCGGCCTACTATAAAAGTTCCTTCCCGCAAAAATACCGCTGCGCGGGACACACAGCTTCTTATGACGCCATCAAACCTATCCTAACGGCACTACCCAGCCGTCCGGGCCGGGTTTGCGGCCGTACTGGATATCCGTCAGCGCGTCAAAAAAACGGTGCGCCCAGGGGCCCACCTTTCCCCCGGCAATGGACATGGACTTTTCCTTGTACCTGATCTCTCCCACGGGAGAAATAACCGCAGCGGTTCCCGAGCCGAAAACCTCGCCCAGCTTGCCTGACTCATGGGCGGAAACCACTTCATCTATAGAAATCCGACGCTCTGCCACCGGAACATCCCACTTACGGGCCAGTTGGATCACGGAATCCCTTGTTATCCCGGGCAGGATGCTCCCGCTCAACTTCGGCGTTACTATCTCGCCATCTATCACAAAAAAAATATTCATGGCCCCGACTTCTTCTATATATTTGCGCTCCACACCATCGAGCCAGAGCACCTGGGTGTAGCCGTTGGCCTTGGCATCGCTGCCGGCATACAGGCTTGCAGCGTAGTTTCCGGCCGTCTTCACCTCTCCGACACCCCCGGGGACCGCACGCACATATTTTTCAGTTACCCAGATGCGAACGGGATCAAAACCTTCCTTGTAATAAGCGCCCACCGGGCAGAGAATGATGAAAAAACGGTAGGTGTTAGACACGCCAAGCCCGAGATAAGGATCAGTGGCAATAATGGTCGGCCGGATATAAAGAGAAGTCCCGGCCGTTGAAGGAACCCAGCGGCTTTCGATGCGCAGCAATTCCTTTAAGGCGCAAAGAGCCTGCTCTTCGTCTATTTCCGGAATGCACATCCGCCGGGCCGAGCGGTTGAGCCGGGCGAAATTTTCCTGGGGCCGGAAAAGAACAATCTCATCTGTCCCGGACCGGAATGCCTTCAGGCCTTCGAATATGGCCTGTCCATAGTGCAGAACCATGGTTGCGGGGTCCATGACGATGGGCTGGTATGGTTCTATTCGGAGATTATGCCAACCCTTTTTTTGATTATAATCCATGTTGAGCATGTGATCGGTGAACAGAGTGCCGAAGGCGAGACAAGATTCGTCCGGCAGGGGATTCAAGTGGTCGGCCTTTTTTATTGATAGATCCATCTACTATGACTCCGGTTATGCGGTTACAAGATTTTCCCGATTGGAAAGGAATGAAAAAAATTCTTTTATAATCTACCTGTTTGCAAAAGTAATCATTATTATTAACGCTCACGTCAGGATATATCAAGGGAAAAAACGCCAAATTTCTACAAAGCCCCTGATTCCCGTGTTTTGTCTTGCCGCGATCTGTTTCGCCTGATAAATTAACCGCCATGAACAGCAAAACAAAAAGTAATAAAACAAACGGATGGTGGGGTAAAATCGCCTTTATCGACCTCGAGCACAGGCGCGTATCCATCCAAAAACCTGCCCTCAAAATCTACACCGCTTTTCTCGGCGGGAGGGGGCTTGCCGGATTCTATCTAAAGGATAAAATCACCCTTTCGTACGATGACCCGCAAATGCCGCTGTTGATCTTTACCGGCCCGCTTACCGGAACGCCGGCTCCTACGTCGGGCCGCGTTACCTTCATGTCACGCTCACCGCTTACCGGCGGCGTTGGCGACGCTTCGGCAGGCGGAAATTTCGGCGCGGCCCTGAAACGGTGCGGGCTTGACGGTCTTGTCATAACCGGAAAAAGCGCCAGTGTTTGCGGAATAGAGATATCCAATGAAAAAATCAGGATCACGGATGCTTCGACGCTTGCGGGCGCTCTAGTGCAAACCGCCCATAAGCAGCTCGCACCAAAGGGCTCAACCGCCGTAATCGGACCTGCCGCGGAAAACGGAGCAATGTTTGCGAACGTCATGATAGACGGCAGGCACGCCGCCGGCAGGACCGGCATAGGGCTTGTTTTCGCGTCCAAGAACATCAAGTATATCACGGTTTCGGGTAACAAAAGACCACCGGTTTTTGACCGGACCGCCCTGCAGGAAGCCTCGGCCGACGTGATGCGGCTGATCGCCGCATCGCCGTTTCTCATGGGCCCGTCCGGTATTTCCGCCTTTGGCACCGGCGCGCTCTATGACTTGATGGACGCACGAAACATGATGCCTGCAAATAATTTTTCCGCGTCAAAGTTCGAACACGCAGCCGCTCTAAACGCCCCCTCGTTCAAGAAACAATACGGATTTAAATCCCACGGCTGCTCGGGCTGCCATATCCGGTGCAAAAAGACCGGCCGCGACAACAGGCAGATCCCGGAATTTGAAACCATGTCCCATTTTTCCGCTTTAACGGGAAACAGCGATATCGAGGTCGTGCGCAAAGCAAACCTTATCTGCGATGACTACGGGATGGACACCATATCTGCGGCCGCAACCCTTGCCGCTTACTTCGAACTTGAAAAAAGGCGGCCCGGGCCCGGAGAGATACTCCGGCTCCTTGGGGAAATGGGAGACGGACAAGGCATTGGCAAAGAACTGTCCTGCGGGGCGGCCCGGTGGTGTGCGGCTGCGGGGCACCCCGAAACCGCCATGTGTGTAAAAAACCTGGAACTTCCGGCCTACGACCCCCGGGGCGCATACGGCATGGCCCTGGCATATGCGGTATCAACACGGGGCGGCTGCCACCTCAGGGCCTATCCCATCGGCCATGAAATCCTGCGCAAACCCGCGCCCACCGACCGGTTCTCGTTTGCCGGAAAGGCCAGGATGATAAAAAACGGCGAGGATGCAAATGCGGTTGCGGATTCGCTTATTGCCTGCAAGTTCACGTTTTTGGCCGCAACCTGCGAGGAATACGCGAAGGTTTTTACGGCCGCAACCGGAATATCCATGACCGGCCAGGACCTTCTTCTCGCAGGGGAGCGGATCTGCTACAATGAACGGATTGCAAACAGCAAAAACGGATTCTCAGAATCAGACGACGATCTGCCGGCACGTTTTTTTTCGCCCTCCGGACCTGACGCGCTTGCTCCCATCGACCGCAAAGACTTTCTCGCGGCACGGTCGGCTTACTACCGGGTTCGGGGCCTTGATGAAAGCGGAATGCCCTTTCCTGAAAAAACTCGCGAACTTGGCCTTTAACAGACACATGGCAAAAAACATGAAACAAATGCTGGAAAAATTTACACGCCGTATCGAGACATCGGGCCTGGTTGAACCCGGAGGTGCGCTTTTTGGCATGGCGGATGACAGGATCGTCTGGAATCGGACTGACCCGGCGCAAAAAATCCTGGAGCCCCTGTTTTCAAACCTTAATATAAACTCCGTGCTTTTCGCGCGCCCTGCCTTTCCATATTCGGTCATCATCGACTTTCTGGCAAAAACGACCCGAAACAGCACCATCATGCCCGATGACTGCGAAACAAGAACCTTTTTGCACGACCTTCCCGTGGCCGACGCCTTTTCGGCTTTAAAGCTCAACCAATGCCTGAAGGCCCGCAAAAGCGTTATCGTGCCGGGTGGGAGCATCGTAACAACCGGAACCATCAGCCCGGAACAGGCCCTTGTCGCCTTCTCATCCGTCTGCTTCGCGTGTTTTGTAAAATTTTTCTCCGACTTTCTGAAACACGTTCAAACAGACGGGGTTTCAAAGAAAGAAGCAAGGCTGTTTTCCCGGATTGCGCCCTTTTGTGCCGAGCTTCGCCCCGCCCCGGCCGGTCTTGTCCACGGCCCGTTTTCAATGGAAGACGAAATAAGGACCGCCATGGCGGAGGCTGGTAAAAAGACAGTCGAGGCGGGCCTCGTGGATTCAAGCTTTGGAAACATTTCCTGTTTTAACGGAAAAACGCTTTATATCAGCCAGACCGGGGCTTTTCTCAATAAACTCGAAGGTTTTATCGACCCGGTCCCAACGGATGGGAGCAGATGCACCGGAATCACCGCATCAAGCGAACTTGGCGCTCACCTGAATATAATCTCCGCCACAAAAGATCACGCGATCCTGCACGGCCATCCCCTGTTTTCCGTTATAATGTCCATGGTCTGCGATATCGAAAAATGTGAAAAAAAAGGGGAGTGCCATAAATCCTGCCCCTATGACAGAAACATATGTCAGATCCCCATCGTCTCAGGAGAGGTGGGCGCGGGCCCACACGGACTCTGCAATACCGTCGCGTGCAGGATGAATGATCAAAAAGCCGTAATCGTATACGGCCACGGGGTGTTTACAACCGGGAAAACCGACTTCAACGATGCGCTTTCGCGGCTTTATTCTATTGAAAACGATTGTAGAAACGAATATTTCCGACGGGTTCGGGACGTGATTGGGGACATTTCAAACTTGATGGCGTCGTAAAAAGTCCCATCTACTGCGTTGTAGCGGGTCGCGAAATGCTCGGAATACTATATGTATGCCCTCCGCTTTCGCGACACCACTACGCCTTGTATATGGAACTTTCTACTTAGCCATCTTAACCGGGTTGCCTGACTTTTTACGAGATCATCAAACTTGACGACTTAAATTCATATCATTTTTTGCGTTACAGCGCTTTTCCTGACCTACCCACTTACTGCCACATCTGAAAGATTCAACCGCTTGATCAAATGAGAAATCTTGCGTCAGGTTAATAAATAGTTAAAGCCCCTCCTCTGTCGTCCCTTCTTCCTGTACCTGGTCCGGAACAACAAGGGTCAGCTGGGCCGGGAGTTCAACAGATATGGAGTCGACGTTTCTGAGGCCCCGGGGCAGTTTTTTGCCGCGCTGGGCCCGGGTGCCGATAAAATTTGAAAAATTGCCGGGGGTAAGCTTGAAATGACGCCGGCCGGAAAAAAGGGTCAGCAACCCTTCTTCGGGGAGCAGGAACAGATGCTTTATAAAATCAATGCCGGCCTTAAAATCTTTGGTCAGCACGTTGATGATTTTATTGCCTTTGCCCTTGGACAGCTCGGGCAGGTCTTTTAAGGGGAAGGCCAGCATCCGGCCCTGGTTTGTAATGGCCACCACATTGAGGCCGGAGATATTGCCGGAAATGTGAATGGGCGCTATGGGCAGGGCGCCGTCCGGCAGGCTGATGAGGGCCTTGCCCTTGTGGTTTCTGGTGTAAAGGCTTTCCATCTCTGTTACAAATCCGTACCCTGCGGTGCTGGCAACCAGTAATTTCTGCTTTGGCGCGCCCATGAGAACCGCGATAAACTTGGACTGAACGGGCGTCTTGAAATAACTGGTCAGCGGCGTACCATGACTGCGGGCGGACGGCATGCCGTTTACCGGCAAAGCATAGGCCCTGCCGAAGGTGTCCAGGAACATGGCCGACTGGTTACTCCGCCCCCGGGCTGCGGCAAGAAATGCGTCGCCTGATTTATAGTTTAACTCTCCGGGGTTGATATCATAGCCCTTGGCCATGCGCACCCAGCCCTGGACGGACAAAACCACGGTGACCGGCTCCACCGGCCCGAGATCAATGGCGGCGATAACCCTGGCCTCTTCCCGGGCAATGATTTTTGTCCGGCGCGGATTGCCATAGGTTTTGGCATCAGCCCGCAATTCTCTTTTAACGAGTGTTTTGAGGCGGGCTTTTGAGTTCAGGACTTTTTCAAGGGCAATTCGCTCTTCTTCCAGGACGTCGTGTTCGGTCCTTATTTTATCCTCTTCCAGCTTTGCCAGGTTTCGCAATCTCAAGGACAGTATGGCTTCGGCCTGGATATCGGTGAGCGCAAATTCGGCCATGAGCATTGGCTTTGGCTCATCGTTTTCGCGGATGATCCGGATCACCCGATCCAGGTTCAGATAGGCGATGAGCAGGCCGTCTAAAATATGCAGCCGGTCCATGACCTGCGCCAGGCGGTGGGAAAGACGCCGACGAACCGTTTCAATACGGAAGGAAAGCCATTCGGAGAGTAATTCAACCAGGCCCTTAACCCTGGGTTTTCGGTCCATGCCGATCATGTTGAGGTTGACGCGGCAGGTGCGTTCAAGGTCGGTCGTGGCAAAAAGATGAAGCATCAGCGCATCGCGGTCCACCCGCTTGGATGTGGGTGTGATGACGATGCGCACCGGATCTTCGTGATCTGATTCATCCCTGATATCCGTCACCATGGGCAGTTTTTTCGCTTCCATCTGGGCGGCGATCTGCTCGATAATCTTTGCCGGGGACACCTGATGGGGCATCTCGGAGATGACAATGTCGCCGTTTTCCGTGTTCCACCCGGCGCGCAGGCGCAGGGAGCCGCGGCCGATGCGGTAGATCTCCAGGATATCTTTTTGAGAAGAGATAATTTCAGCGCCTCCCGGATAATCCGGGCCTTTGACATATTCGCATAAATCTTCCAGCTTGGCGCCGGGATTTTCAAGTAAATGAACACAAGCGTCCACTACCTCGAAAATATTATGCGGCGGGATGTCGGTTGCCATGCCAACGGCAATCCCCATGGTTCCGTTTAAGAGGATATTTGGCAGCCTTGCGGGCAGAGTGCCCGGCTCCTTTAAGGTACCGTCAAAATTAGGCACCCATTCCACCGTTCCCTGGTTCACCTCGGAGAGAAATATATCGGCAAAGGCGGACAGCTTTCCTTCCGTATAGCGCATGGCGGCAAAGGATTTGGGATCATCAACGCATCCCCAGTTACCCTGGCCGTCAACCAGCGGGTACCGGTATGAAAACGGCTGTGCCATGAGTACCATGGCTTCATAGCAGGCCGAATCTCCGTGAGGGTGGAACTTACCCAGCACATCACCTACGGTGCGGGCCGATTTTTTATATTTGGCTGTGCTTTTAAGGCCCAGTTCGGACATGGCGTAGAGCACCCGGCGCTGGACGGGCTTTAACCCATCGCCGATAAACGGCAAAGCCCTGTTCAGGATCACGGACATGGCGTAATTGAGGTAGGCTTTTTCGGTGTATTCATGGAGCAGGACGGATTCGGCTCCGTTTTGTACGGCGTCACTCATATATCCACCAGATTTCCTTTTTCTTCCAGCCACTCTTTACGGGCGCCGGCATGTTTTTTGCCCAGCATCATATTCATCACGGAGTACAAAACCTCCGTATGTTCCTCATCAATGGTCATCCGAACCAGTCGGCGGGTATCCGGGTCCATGGTGGTCTCGCGCAACTGGCCAGGATTCATCTCTCCTAAGCCCTTGAATCTCTGAACATTAAATTTCTTTTTCTTTTTTTCGGCCTTTTTTACAATTCCGTCTTTTTCAATTTCATCCAGGGCATAATAGACCTGCTTGCCGATATCAATGCGATAAAGCGGCGGCAGGGCCACAAACACATGCCCGGCGGATACCAGCGGCTTGAAGTGCTTGAGAAAAAGCGCGCACAAAAGGGTTGCTATATGCAGCCCGTCGGAGTCCGCATCGGTCATGATGATGTTTTTGCCATACCTCAGCCCGCTGATATCAGACGAGCCGGGATCGACCCCTATGGCAACGGCGATATCGTGGACCTCTTTTGAGGATAAAATCGAATCGGATTCCAGCTCCCAGGTGTTTAAGATTTTTCCGCGCAAGGGCAAAATGGCCTGGGTGTTCCGGTTTCTGGCCTGCTTGGCCGATCCTCCTGCGGAATCGCCCTCCACCAGAAAGAGTTCACATTGCTCAAATTCCTGGCTGATACAGTCGGACAGCTTACCCGGCAGAGTGGGGCCGCTGGTGGCCTTCTTTCGCACCACCTTCTTGCTGGACCTGATGCGCCGGCGGGCCGATTCAATGGCGATTTCGGCAATCTGTTCTCCGATTTCCGGATGGTTGTTCAGCCAGAAGGTAAAGGCGTCCTTGACAGTTGACGACACAAACGCCGCAGACTGCCTTGAAGAGAGCCGTTCCTTGGTCTGGCCGGAAAACCGTGGTTCCGTCATTTTCACCGACAGGACGTAGGCGCATTTTTCCCATACATCATCCGGCGACAGCTTAATCCCCCGGGGTAAGAGTTTGCGCAGATCACAAAAATCCCGCAGGGCGGTTAGAAGTCCCTGCCGGAAACCGTTGACATGGGTGCCGCCCTGGGTTGTGGGAATGAGATTGACATAGCTTTCACAGACCGCTTCTCCCCCGTCTGCCAGCCAGGCCGCAGACCACGAGACCTGTTCGTCGGCACCCTCCAATTCCCCTGCGAACGGGGTTTCCGGCACCAGTTCATTTCCGTCAAGACTGGAAAGCAGGTATTCGTTTAACCCGGTTTCATAATGCCAGGTTTCGGTTTCACCGGATATCTTATCGTCAAATTTTACCATCAGCCCGGGGCAGAGCACCGCCTTGGCCTTCAGGTTGTGCTTGAGTTTGGGAATTGAGTAGGCGATGGAATCAAAATATTGAGAATCCGGCCAGAACTTTATTTTGCTGCCGCTGCGCCTTTGCCCCACGCTTCCGGTCACTTCCAGGTCCCGGACCTTGTATCCGCCTTCAAAGGCAATCTCGTATTGCTTGCCATCCCGGTAGATTTCAACTTCAAGCCTTCTGGAAAGCGCATTGACCACCGATACGCCCACGCCGTGCAGTCCGCCGGAAAAATGATAATCCTTGTTGGAAAATTTGGCGCCGGCGTGGAGCCGGGTCATGATGACCTCGACCCCCGAGATTTTCTCTGTGGGATGCATATCCACCGGCATCCCGCGGCCGTTGTCCGCCACCTGAATAGCGCCGTCTTCAAACAAAACCACATCAATGCGGTCGGCATAACCGGAAATGGCTTCATCGGTGCTGTTGTCAATGACTTCCTGCGCCAGATGGTTGGGACGCTGAGTATCCGTGTACATGCCCGGCCGGCGTCTTACCGGGTCCAGGCCTTCTAAAACCTCGACGGATGCGGCGGTGTATTGCGCACCCCTTACCCGACCATTTTCAAACAACTCTCCGTTATCGCCCAATTTTTTCACCTGTATTAGGGATCACTCTTAATATATTTCCGGGGGCATACCCATTTATTCCTCATGGACCTACCTCCAGATTTATTTGGCTTCAACAGGCGATACAGGAAAACATCAGGATATTCAAGAAAGATGGCTTCGTAAAAACTCCAAATTCTTTGTTGCGCTACA
>JAADHK010000046.1 GCA_013151835.1 Deltaproteobacteria bacterium | reverse complement strand
AATACTATATGTATGTCTCCGCTTTCGCGATACCACTACTCCTTGTATATCGAACTTTTAACTTAGCCATCCGAAGCATGATGGCTGACTTCCAAGCAACTCACTTGTAACCTACTGAAAATAACAGTGAGTTGCTTTAGAATATAGTGGTGACGGGTTACCATGAAAAAGCTTTTTACGAGTGCATCATTTTTTACGGCGTCGTCAAAAATCAATCGGGGCGCGCGGATATTCTTCCATAAGTATATGCCCCCCGTGACGGGCCAGCGTCTCGTTGTTGCCGTCTTCGATAAGAGTGGCCCTCGCATCCCTGAACAGCTTTTCAGTCCGGTATTCTTTTGTAAGGCCGTTTCCGCCCAGGAGCTGAATGGCTTCATGCGCGTTTTTAAACGCCATTTCAGTACACTGCGTTTTCGCGACCAGGGAATATTCAACATGCGGCGGCGAAATCTGCAGATTCAGATTCATGGCCGCGCGGGAAATAGCGCGGCCGGTCTCCACCCTTGCGAACATATCGAAAAGGCGCTGCTTGGTTGTATAATGTTCAATGATCGGCCGCCCCCCCTGAATTCTCTCCTTTGAATAATTAAACGCCTCGTCAAATGCCGCCCGGGCGAGCCCCACGGACCAGTTGGACATGCAGAGATTGGCGGCAGCCAGAATAATATCCAGCATCGGCACATAAAAATCAGGATCAACAAACATATATTCCCCGGGGATCCGGACATCGTCAAAAAAAATCTCTCCCTGGTTCAGATCTCTCTGGCCTATTTTTTCCAGGGGTTTTCCCTTTGATACGCCGTCAAGGTCCAGAGGTACAATGCAGATCCCGTAGCCGGCCATTCCCTTTGAGGGATCAACCTGCAGGTGAAGCATGGCATGGGTTGAGATGGTGCCGCAGGAAACCCAGGACGATTTCTGTCCATTTAACACCCATTCGTCTCCATCAAGCCTGGCCCTTACCCCGCCCTTCATTTTATCGGAATCAAAATAGTCTTCTCCGATGGCAAGTATATCCGATCCGTGCTCCGGCTCGGTAATGGCCCAGCAGCCCCGGATACTGCCGTCCGTGCACTCGCAGAAAGGTATGACAAACTTGTTAATCAATTCTTCATCATTGGTCATACAGATGCTGTAAAAAGGAAAAGATACAACGGTCAGCACAATAGACAGCCCGAAACTGCCCCATCCCAGTTCTTCAAATACCAGATTCGTCTGCAGCGGTGAAAGCCCGAGTCCGCCATAATATTCGGGAAGCAGAATCTTGTGATAGCCCAGGGAATATGCTTTTTTCAGAAAAGGCCATAAAGGGGAATCTTCGGCAATGGCTTCCTCGGCGCTCATTAAATCCAGTTGTTTTGCAACCGGTCTCATTTCGGATTCTGCAAATTGCCTGGCCGCGTCCCGCAGGGCAATATCGTCCTCGCTCAGGTTCTGATTAATATCAAAATACTTCATGGCTGGTGCCTCCCTTATTTCACGGGTAGATTAAACTTTCTGCAATAATCCGGGTATAGCGCCTGGCCGGGTTTCAACAGCGGCAACAACTGCAAAATCTTGCCCACCGGCCCCTTTGCCCTGATCTGGCGCAGGGCCAGGGCCTTTGGAACATTCAGATTTTTCAGCCAGAATTTATGGGCTGTGTCACAGGTCATTTTCATCGTTACCGTTGCGGCCTTTGCATCCGCCTCTTCACCGAACAGAGGACCATTTTCATCAACATACATCGTGACTTCGGGATCACTTACGACATACTTGATGCTCATGTTTCCCTCTCTCAGCTTCGGCCCGAATTCAGTTTCCCTGACCATTTTTGTCCACAGTTCGCCAAAAAGCTCCACGGCGGTTTGCGCGTCTTTAAAAACCGGCATAATTTCCTCCTTATCGGTAATTGGTTGATAAATGCAGCCGGCGATTCATGGCCGGATATGCCGGCAAAACAAAATTTATTTATTAAAACGATGTTTACTATTGCAATTGCCATGCCATAAGGCCTGCAAAACATAACCCATTTGATTATATAAAAAATTTATAGTCTTATTATTAAGCAAACACGATTGTGTCATTATATCGCCCACTATGTGTCAATATAATAACATTGTCCTGTTGAGTTTTCGCTGCGACAGGAATAGAGTGGTGAGTAAATGCTGAAAAGGAGAGGAACAATGGAAAGCAAACCACCGGATTTTTCAAAAGAGCAGTGGAAATTTTTAGCCGTTCTCATGGAGGATCATGTCGATCCCATTGTATTGATTCAGATAATGGAAAAGGCCGGCCATCTGAAGGAAGCCTGTAAACTTGAAATCAAACTCGCTGAAAATACCTTGAAAAAAGAAAAGAATGAGCAGGCATGGCGTTATTATAAAAATACGGCTGACAGGCTTCTCAAAATTCCTGATGATCGTGATTGCAAAACCTGGTTTCTTACTTCAATTATAAATTTTTCCAACCTGTCCTTTATCCTCGGCAAGGGAATGAAATATCTTTCCGAATACCTTAATAAGGCCCATGAAATTTCAAAGAGTCTCGGAGATCAACGTACGCACGCATTAATTAACCTGCATCTGGGCAGACTTTTCTATTTCAGCGACCGTCGTCAGGATGCGCTTGTGGCCCTGTCTCTCGGACTCAATGAAGTCGAGGAACTGGGAGATAAAGACATCCTGGATCAGTCGGCCGGTTTTCTCGGGCTTTTTTACTTCATGCAGGGTTTGTTTAAAGAAGCCCGGGGGCACCTGGAAAGGGCTGTCGGAATATACGGGGAACGGGAAAAAGGTCAGTTGACAAACCCGCTGGCGCCTGTACTCCACGGATATTGCCTCACATATCTGGGGGAATTCCATCGTGCCATTGGATCGCTTGATTGTCACTGGCGTGATGCCAGGCAAAAGTCGGACCTTACCATGTCCATAACCCTGAGGGTAATTTTAGGAACCGTTTTAACATTGATCAAAAAGGAAAAGGAAGCCGCCTATCATTTAAAGGAAGCTGTGAAGGAGGCCGCGGACAACAATAATGCACTCGCCATATATCTTGCGCAGGGCCCGCTTGCGCTTATGTGGATGAACGCCGGACATGCGAAAAAAGCGCATGAAATTCTCAGCCGATCATTTTACGATGGCGCTGATTCAGGAATCGTGCGCCAATTCGCCTCGCCATGGATTCTTGAAATGATTTATGAATTTGAGAGGCTCGGATTAAAACCACTTCCCGGTATCAGCTTTGATCAGGCAATGAAACGGGCAATGGAAGAAAACAATATCCATCTGTATGGTGTGGCATTAAGGCTTCAGGCCCGGAAAAAAATATCTGAAAATAAATCAAAGGGGACAATCGACAAAGATTTAGAAAAAAGTCATGAATATCTTGAACAATCGGGTGATATCATCCAGCTCTCTAAAACCATAATGGAAATGGCAAGGCTTGAATTTTCCCGGGGTAACAGAAAGCGGGCGGAATCACTCGCCCAAAAGGCATGGCGGGTGATGGGAGGATATGCGGATGATTTTTTCCCGGATGATTTAAGAATATTGCTTGACCATGAAAACCATGAAAACCATAAAAAACACTGGCTTGACACTCCTCAGGGTTCGTTTGAACGATTTATTGAACTGACTGAAACCATGTTTCCCGTTCAAAGCCGGGATGAAATTCTTTCACGGGCGGTGGTTGCCACAAACCGATTCTTTGGAGCGGAACGGGGGGGATTGTTCTGGTTTGCCGGCGGCAAAATAACGAAAAACCCTGAACTGCGCGCCCGTTGCAATTTAACGGAATCCGATATGCTGGCCGACAACTTCAGTCACAGTCATGCCCTCATCTTGAAATCTTTTACAAAAAACCGGATCATTATAGAACGGAGCGGCCTGTCTCATGAGCCACGCGGCAGACCGCTCAGATCAATATTGTGCCTGCCGGTGGAAGTCAGGGGTAAAACACGCGCCGTGATTTATCACGACAACTCATACCTTGAGGATTGCTTTGATTTCTTAAATGATTCGACAATGAAAAAAATTGTCGGCCACGTCAGCCGGCAGGTCGGCAGATTATGGGAATATCATCAAATCAAGGAAGAAAGAAATGACCTGATAGAAAAATACATCACCAATGAAAAACCCGATGAAAAAGTTTTAATATATAAAAGCCGGATCATGTCCGACCTGCTGCTTCAACTGGACAAGGCCTCACGCTCGGATTCGACGATACTGATCATGGGAGAAACAGGCGTGGGCAAAGAGCTGTTTGCCGGGCGGGTCCACTCCAAAAGCCTCCGCCGTGATAAAGCATTTATCGTTGTTGACGCCACCACGATTCCAGAGGGTTTAATGGAAAGCGAGCTGTTCGGGCATGAAAAAGGCGCGTTCACCGGGGCGGATCGCCAAAAAAAGGGGAGACTGGAACTGGCCCACCGGGGGACGCTTTTTATCGATGAGATCGGGGAACTGCCAATCTCCATCCAGGCCAAGCTCCTGCGGGCTATTCAGGAACACAGCTTTTTTCGTGTCGGCGGTACCCGCATGCACCATTCGGACTTCCGGCTGATCGCGGCAACAAACCGGGAGCTTGCAAAGGAGGTTGCGGCCAAAAGATTCCGGGAAGATCTTTACTATCGCTTAAATGTCATCCCTTTTCAAATCCCTCCCTTGCGGGACCGCCCGGAAGACATCCCCCTTCTGATCGAACATTTTCTTAACCGCCTCGGCCGAAAATATCTTCGACAGGATCTTTATATAGACGCGGAAACCGAGGCCCTGTTAAAACAATACAACTGGCCCGGCAATGTCAGGGAACTTGAAAATATCATTGAAAGGGCCGTTCTCCTTTCCACGGATGACCGGCTGCAAATCGACCTGCCGCTGGTCACGCTTAAACCCGCCGATCATCCCTTTGTGGACACGCCATGCCTTGATACTCTTGAAAAAAGATATATTAAATACATCCTGGACAAGACAAAAGGGAGGATAGGCGGCCCCGGCGGGGCCGCTGATATTCTCGGTTTAAAAAGAAGCACCCTGTATGCGCGGATGAAAAAACTCAAGATGAGATAGGGCTGAATCCGGAAAGGTTCAACACGGAGCAGCGCAAGTGGAAGCGGCTCGGTGGGGATGCCCTGAATGAGCCCGCGATGCCGGACCCGTGTCAGTATACGGCCATTGGGATATCGGACGATCTGCTTCAGGTGCCCGGGCCTGATTTGTTGGGTCCATTTGATTTCAACTATCGAACACCTGCGGAGGGCATTTCACCGAGAGTATCCGTCAGTATCCTCAAGCCAAAGAATCATTTAAATATTTATGGACAATGCTGGCTATAAGCGTCTGATATGGAATTCCCTCTTTGATCGCCATGATATGAATCTGATGATAATCTTTTTCAGTAAGGCGGAGGTTAA
>JAADHK010000062.1:763-6161 GCA_013151835.1 Deltaproteobacteria bacterium | reverse complement strand
CATAGGCAACGGCAAACGGGACCGGATATACTCCGTTTTTCACGGCCCGGGCAACTTCCTTGCCCTTGATGAACCTGGAGGCATCGGCGATATCGGTCATCTTGTCGATCAACGCCTTGATGCCGTTTCCCGATCCTCCGCCGGAAACGGAAATATTCACGTCCGGATAGGCCTTCATGAATTGTTCGGCCGCCAATTGGGCAATGGGAAGTACGGTGGTGGAACCCTTGATGTTCAGGTTTTCCGCCAGGGCCTGGGTTCCGGCAAGACAGATGCCAAAACACATCGCAATAACAACGGATAAAATTCTTGTTTTCATTTTCATGATGTTTTTCTCTCCTTTTTTTGATAAGTTTGATGGCGTCGTAGAAAGCCCCATCTACTGCGTTGTAGCGGGTCCTGAAATGCTCGGAATACTTTATTTATGCCTCCGCTTTCGGGACTCCACTACGCCTTGTATATGGAACTTTCTACTTGTGCCATCGCAAGCAGGGTTAGTTACCGTTTTACTGGTGCGCCAAAAATAAAGCATCAATATGACGATCATGTGTCGACAAACCGAAAAGATTGCGACATTATTGTCGCATAAACTTCACTTTCTCTTCATGTTTTTGTCACCCGGGATGGTTATCATTTTTGTAATGAACAAAAAAGGATGCATGCGATGAAACATAAAACCATACTTCTTGTCGAAGACGACTCCGATATCGCGGCCCTTGTTGACTGGCACCTCAAGGCCGAGGGGTTTTCAACAACAATCCGCAATGACGGGAACGCGGGCCTTGAAACCGCCATGGCCGAAAAGCCGGACCTCATCCTTTTAGACCTGATGCTGCCCGGAATAGACGGTTTAAGCATCTGTAAAACATTAAAGAGAAGCCGGGAAACAGAACATATTCCGATTATCATGCTCACGGCCCGGGGCGAGGAAGTGGACAGGATCGTGGGCTTTGAACTCGGGGCAGACGATTACATGGTAAAACCCTTTTCGCCACGGGAGCTTGTACTCCGTGTCCTGGCGGTTTTAAAACGGATGGAGCCCGATGAAGATTCCGGAAAACAAACCTCCCTTAAATATAAAGACCTTATTCTGGACCCCGAGAGGTTCACGGTGAAAATAGGGGAGAAAAAAATAAACCTTACGGCAACGGAGTTCCGCCTTTTAAAAGACCTTATTGAAAACAGGGGCAAGGTCAGGACAAGGGACAATCTTCTCGACCGGGTATGGGGATACCGGTTTGATGGATACGCCCGCACGGTCGATACCCATATCCGCAGGCTCCGGAGCAAACTGGGCGATTACGCCGATGGGATCGAAACCGTGAGGGGTGTGGGATACAGGTTTACGGAGTCTTAATCTTGATATCCACAACAGCCGAACAGGATTGGTTTTCACATTAAATCAACAAGATGATTTGATAACATAAAAAATGAATCTACTTAGCTTCAGAACACGCCTGTTGATATCTTTCTGGCTGGTGCTGGCGCCCGCGCTCTGCTTTCCGGCGGTTTACCTGTATCACAGCCTTGAGTCCGGTTTTATTTCCGAGGCCGAAAAAACCGCGCTTACCCATCTTCGCTATATCGGCTGGCTCATGAAAGATCACGCCCCCCTGTCGGACCGGCAAGGGCTTGACCAATGGTGCACGGACACGGGAAAACGCCTCGGGTACAGAATTACGGTCATCGAGCCCGGGGGAACCGTAATCGCCGATTCCAATGTAAGCTTTCCGGAAATCCGATTCATGGAAAACCATGCAAAACGGCCGGAGATCGTGGTTGCCGGGTCAGGAAAACCCGGCTTTTCCGTGCGCAGAAGCCCGACGCTTAAACGAAAGCTGATTTATGCCGCTGAAAAAATAAACCTTTCCGGCCGGCATCCCGACAAAAACGATCTCTATCTCAGGGTCGCGCTCCCGCTCTCCGGGGTGGAAGAAAGGATATCCGGCTATAAGGCCCGCTTTTTTCCGGCCCTTGGGGTTATTTTCATTTTTACCTTTGCAATCAGCCTTTTTTTGTCAAAACGGCTTGAAAGACCGGTTCACAAGCTGATCCAGCGGATAGAATCCGTTGGATCGGACGATTTTTCACACGAATATATAATGGATGCCGGCAAGGAATTCTTCCGGCTTTCATCCGCCGTAAATGAGATGTCCGACCGGATTTCATCCCAGGTGGAGGAGATAAACCGCCAAAAATCAAACCTTTTTGCAATCCTTGAAAACCTGAAGGAAGGGGTCATGCTCATTTCTTCGGACGGCAGGATAAAATCGGTGAACACGGCGCTTTCAGACCTTGCAGGCTCCCCGGACAAGTGCATGGGAAAACGCCCCGTGGAGGTCTTCATGGTGCCCGGGGTGCAGGAGATTTGTGACAAGATTCTCTCCGGCGGCAACAGATCAAGCACGAGCCTGGAATTCCCCGGGCGCGGGGTATTCGAGATATACGCGGTTCGTACCCGTGAAGGGGGAGCCGTCATTGTCTTCTATGATATCAGCCGGAAAAATCGTGTGGAAAAAATGCGCCAGGATTTTGTGGCAAATGTCTCACACGAGCTGAAAACCCCGCTTACCTCCATCAAGGGATATGCCGAAACCCTTGTTACAGGTGATTTTGTCGCCGGAAAAACAGGGAAGAATTTTTTGCATATAATCGAAAAAAACGCCGACAGGATGATTGCCATGGTGGATGATCTCCTGGCCCTGACCCGCCTCGAACAGCATCCGGTTGACAGGGCGCTTTCGCCCGTTTTTGCCGATGAATGTCTTTTATCCGCCATAGAAACATGCATACCCATGGCGGACGAAAAAAAGATTAAAATCGAAAACCGGGTCCCGGCCGGGCTTGCCGTTATGGCCGACAAAAATAGCCTTGCGCGGGTATTTTTAAATCTCACGGATAACGCGGTCCGTTACTCGCCTGAAGACGGGGTTATCAATTTTTCCGCGTCAATTGTAAACAAGACCGTAATCTTCTCCGTCAGGGACCAGGGGCCCGGCATACCGGCCTCCGACCGGGAACGTATCTTCGAAAGGTTCTTTCGGGTGGATAAGGAACGGAGCAGAAAATCGGGGGGCACGGGCCTGGGGCTTTCCATCTGCAGAAACGCCGTATCGCAGATGGGCGGGAGTATCTGGGTTACGAGCCCCCCGCAAGGCGCGGATACGGGGTCTGAATTTTTCTTTACGCTTCAATTGAAAGTTTAACGGAAAGTAAAATAAATGGATGAAAAAATAAAATTTTGCGTAAAAGACCTCGACTTTTATTACGGGGACTTCAAGGCATTGCATAATATCCGCATGGATGTGCCGGAAAAGCGGGTCACCGCCCTGATAGGCCCTTCGGGATGTGGAAAGAGCACCTTTCTGCGCTGCTTAAACAGGATGAACGACCTTATTCCCATAAGCCGGGTTAAGGGAAATATCCTGCTCGAAGGCGAAAACATCAATGACAGGGGCGTGGATGTGGTTCATCTTCGCCGCAGGGTTGGAATGGTTTTCCAGAAACCCAACCCGTTTCCCAAGACAATCTTTGAAAATGTCGCCTATGGCCTGAGGGTAAACGGCATTAAAAACAAGGGCGTCCTGCAAAAAAAGGTTGAAGAGAGCCTCAAGCGATCGGCGCTCTGGGACGATGTAAAGGACCGGCTCCACGACTCGGCCCTGGGCCTTTCCGGGGGACAGCAGCAGCGCCTTTGTATTGCCCGGGCGCTGGCCGTTGAACCGGACGTTTTGCTGATGGATGAACCCGCGTCTGCCCTGGATCCCATCGCTACCCAGAAAATCGAGGACCTGATCCATGACCTTAAAGAAAATTTCACTATCGTGATCGTTACCCATAACATGCAGCAGGCGGCCCGCGTCTCGGACATCACCGCCTTTTTCTACATGGGAAAGCTGATCGAGATCGGGGAGACGGAAGGCCTTTTTACCCGGCCGCAACTCAAACAGACGGAAGATTATATAACCGGCCGGTTTGGATGAAACCGGCACGCAATGGAGGTATAAACATATGGAGCGCATGCACTTTCAGCATGAGCTGGAATCCTTGAAAATGCTGGTATTCAAAATGGCGGCCGCAAGCCTGTCCGCCACGCGAAAGGCGATTGAATCATATATGAGCAGTGATACCGGACTTGCAGAGACAATAGTATCCGGGGATGCAGAAATTAATTGCATGGACATCGAGATCGACAGGCGGTCCCTTCGCCTTCTCGCCCTCGAGCAGCCCATGGCCGGCGACCTCAGGCTGATCATAGGGGCCATGAAGATCGGCAATGAACTTGAGCGGATCGCGGACCAGGCTGTCAATATTTCAAACCGGGCGGCCTTTTTCTGCAACCGGCCGCCCCTGCCGCCCGTCCCGGATATTGAAAAACTCATAAACGTGAGCACGCTCATGCTGGAAAAAGCCATCTCTTCCATGACGAAAATGGATGTGGAACTGGCCATGGAAGTCGTAAAGATGGATGACCAGGCGGACAAATACACTTTAAACGTCTTGAAGACGGTCATAGAGATGGTGATATCAGATTCACCCGACAGAATTACCCGGCGCAACAGGATGGAGCACGCGATCCAGACGGTGATCGTTTCCCGCTGCCTCGAGCGAATATCCGACCTTTCAACCAATATCTGCGAGCATGTGGCCTTTATTTCCCGGGGGGTTTATATCAAGCATCAGAGCGTGGACTGTGACAGGGGGTGACGACGTTGGTTAAACGCTTCATAACGATCGACGCCGCATCCATTCGTATTCCGGTGCTGGGGGCTGGAAAAGGATGGCTGGTGGTGGACAAACCCGCCGGCATGGCCGTACATAATGCTCCCGGCCATGATATTTGCTCGCGCGTGTTCGATTTTATTTCAAATGATACGAAATTTGGCCGGCAGGTCGAGATGGAACCGGATTTCGGTGTAAATCCGGTTCATCGCCTTGACAGAAAGACCAGCGGCATCCTGCTTCTGGCCACAACCCGTGAGATGTTTCGATTTTTTTCACAACAATTTGAATCCCGTCAGGTAACAAAACGCTATGTAGCGATTTTGCATGGCAAACTCGAACGCCTTAAAAGAGATTCCGCGTGGCGGACATGGCAATGGCCGCTTTCCAAATCAGCCGCCGGCCGCGTCAATCCGAAAGGCGGCGCTCCCCGCCAGCCGAGTGAAACGCGGTACCGGGTAATCGACCACAGTGTTCATTACTCCCTGGCTGAAATCGAACCGCTCACCGGCCGCACACACCAGATCCGGCGTCATGCAAAACTGGCGGGGCACCCGGTGGTCGGTGACCCGCGTTACGGTTCGACGCGGGCATTAAACTATTTAAGCAGGACCTGTGCCTTTGACCGCATGGCGCTCCACGCGCGGTCGCTTCGGGTGAGGCTTTTGGGCAATGA
>JAADHK010000062.1:0-669 GCA_013151835.1 Deltaproteobacteria bacterium | reverse complement strand
CGGGCTTTTTGTCATACTGTCATATATCTTTAACAGCGGCATGGCGATCTTCATGAAAAGCGGGGTTGACAGCCATGCAACCGTCTCGATCTCTACAAATTCAATAATGGTTTTATCCGGATCGCGGATATATGCAACCTTCCCCCTGGAGCCTGATCCCATATCGACATCCACAGGTTTAAGATAAGGCTTAATTCCCTTTCTTTTTAATGCGTTAATAGTTCCCTCAAGGTCAAAGACATCCATGCAGAATTCCATGCATCCTATGTCGCCCCAGCGCCGGTTGGCGAAAATATGGGCGCCCTTGCGGCCGGGGACTTCAAACAATTTGATAATCCCAGGCCGGAGCAGGGAGGCAACCCTTGAAACCGGGGCACAACGTTCCAGGATGGTTGTTTTCATTTCCTGCGCACTTCCTGTAACAGGGTCCATTTCAGGCATGTGTCCGGTAAAGGAAAAAAGCATCCGGTCAAAACCGAGATTATCCGAGTAAAAAGCAATGGACCGGTCCATATCGGAGACTCCGAGGCCCACATGCACGACCCCCTGAATCTCCGATTTTTTAGGCTTTTCATCTCCCGGACGGATATCTTCCACCAGTTGGATACGCAGCCCGTTTGGATCAAGCAGGTAGGCGTATTTCCACCTGATTCCGGATGCGAGATCAAG
>JAADHK010000012.1 GCA_013151835.1 Deltaproteobacteria bacterium | reverse complement strand
CTGGCCGTGAAAACTGCCCCCTTTTTTTCTTCTTAACAACTTGATAAAATTATTTTTTTATTGTATATCCAAAATCGTCTTGAGCTGAACGCATTTCAGACAGTTATGAGCAATAGCTCATAACTGTCCCCTAAAAATTGCAGGTTGATCTCCATGAAGAGCCTTGGAAAAAAGAGTTTGATCTATAAATTTTTCATCTTCATCCTCCCTTTTATCGCCCTGTCGATTATCATAACCAGTCTTTTTTTATCCTTTGCGAGCTATGGTTTTTTCCAGAAAACCATCAACCAGGATTATAGAAATATCATAAAAAGCTCTGCCGGAGAAATCCGTGTTTTCATGGAAAGTGCGGGAAAGAACCTCGAAAGCCTTGCCGTGCTCATGGCGGCCACAAAACCTGACAAATGGCAAAAGGAAATCGCGCTTTCCGCTTTTCTTCACACCAACGGTCAATTCGTGTCCGTAGGCCTGTTTTCACCCCGGGGCAAGCCGATTGTCCCTGTTGAAGGAGATGACCCGGCATCGGATGAAACGCGCGCCGCTATTATTGCCGGGGCCGTTTCCGGCCGCAAGACCGTTTCCGGGGTAATGCTCGGAAAAGAAAATATGCCAGTGGTTCATATCGGTATACCTGTTCTTCGCCTGGGAAAAACGGATGAAGTCCTGATTGCCACCCTGAATCTCAAATCCGTTTGGGATGTACTCGAAGGCATCACCATTGGAAAATCAGGACAGGTCTACATCATGGATTTATCCGGCCGGTACATTGCCCACAAGGATATCGACCGTGTTGTGCGGACGCCGCCCGCCGCAAAGCCCGACATCCTGGCCGAACTGCGCCAGGGCGGCACAACTGCGGAATGGATGGAAAATGTAAACGGGGTCCGGTCCTACAACCTGGGGGTAAACATCCCGGGCCTTGACTGGATCATCGTGCTGACCCAGCCGAGCCGTGAAATTTTCGAATATCTTTACAATAATTTCATTTGGGCCTTTCTCATAACACTCGCCCTGTGTTTTATCGCGACATTGCTCGGGTGGCGATGGGTGAAGCGCCTGCTTTTGCCTGTCCAATTACTGCACCGGCAGGTCCGGATCATCGGCCGGGGCAACCTGGAACAAAAAGTGTCGATTGAATCAGAGGATGAAATCGGGGACCTTGGCCGTGCCTTTAACGAAATGACGATTTCATTGAAAAAGTATATTGAACGCGAAATTGAAACCGCCAGAAAGCTTGTTCACGCCGAAAACCTCGCGGTGCTCGGCACAACATACAGCAAGGTAACCCACGAGCTGGGTAATTTCTTAAACAATATCCACATGGCCCTTTCCGGGCTCGGCCGCGAAACGCTCGGCCCCACCGGCGTCAAGATCCTTTCCATCCTGGAAAGAGAAGCCAAAAGGATGACGGGATTTGTGGAAAACATCATGCAATTTGCCAGAAGACCGGAGCCCAACCTTCGAAAAATGGCCATCGATATTATCATCCGTGAAGTAACGGACCTTTACACGGAAGAAGCCGGAAAAAAAAGGGTGCAAATTGAGATCGACTGGCCCGAGCAGTCAGCGATCGTAAATATCGACACCGGGCTGATGCACCAGGTCTTTCACAACCTGGTTAAAAACTGCCTGGATGCCGTGACGGAAGGCGGGATCATCCGGATTCGCGGCACGATTGACTCTGATTCACTAATAATCATTGTTGAGGACACGGGCTGCGGCATGGATGAACAGATCCAAAACCAGATTTTCGAGCCTTTTTTCACCACAAAAGGCTCTGACGGCACCGGCCTTGGCATGTCGATCGTGAAAAATATCATAGAGGCCCACCACGGAACCATCGATTGCCAAAGCCGGCCTGACGAAGGCACCACCTTTATCATCCGCCTTCCCCTGGCCGACGGCATGTGATGCTTTCATAAAAACTACAAGAGACATGAATATGATGAAATACAAAGGCTATATTGCCCGCATTGAGTATGACGAAGAAGATCGAATTTTTGTCGGACATCTGGCTGGCATTAAGGATATTGTCGGTTTTCACGGCACTACAGTAGAGGAATTGGAAGTTGCGTTTCATGAATCCGTGGATAATTATATTGCAATAAGTGAAGAAACGGGAAGAGCGGCACAAAAGCCTTATTCCGGCAAGCTGATGTTGCGGGTTCCGTCAGATGTTCATGCCGCTGTAGCAACTGCTGCTCAAGCACATGGAAAGAGCATAAACCAGTGGGCTTCTGAAGTTTTGAAAGAAGCTGCTCATATTTGAGATTCGCACGAACTGTTATCTGGTATTTTCTCGATGAACCGTCCCCGTACAGCCTCAATAATAAAATTCTTGACTTGTACCCATGCAACTGGTATGACCTCATACCATGAATAATTCATCAAATATTTTTATTCTTATCATGCCATAACCCGGTACACAAAATCGATACAATGAGTCCAAATCCGACAAAAAGACCATTGAGACCTGCCCAATACACAGGCCAGGAACTTATTTCCGCCATTTTAAACGGCAAATATCCGCCCGGCGCCACCCTGCCCTCTGAACGGAGGCTGTCCGAATCCCTGGGCGTAACCCGGCAGACGGTTCGCGAGGCACTCCAGCGCATGTCGGCCGAAGGTTGGATATCCATTTGCCACGGCAAGGCCACACGGGTGAATGATTTCTGGAAAACAGGCGGGCTCGGGCTTCTGGGGACCCTGGCAAGGCACGCTGAATCGCTTTCACCCGGGCTGATCCGATACTTGCTCGAATTCAGGTTAAATATCCTGCCGGATGTCGCTGCCCTTGCCGCATCGAAAAATCCTGGGGCCATATCTTCTCATTTATCGAAATTATCTACATCATTGCCTGCCAATGCCGATGCTTTTACCCGGTTTGACTGGGACCTTCAGATCATGTTTGCAAGGGAATCAAAAAACCCCATATATCAGCTTATCTTAAACGACTTTGAATATATATTCATGACCCTCGGCACGACGTATTTCAAGGTAAAAGCCGCAAGGGAGGCATCTGTCGACTATTATAAAAAACTTTCAAAGGCTGTTTCCCTTGGTCCCGATAATGTTCGCAACGCAGTTTTTGAAGGGCTTGAAACGAGTATCGGGATATGGGAATCTATTAAGCAAGACGGCTTTGTAAAAATTCGAAACCAGTAAATAAAGGATTAAAAATGACAAACGAAAAGCAGGAAAACTTCTATGATCTCGTCATAACAGGCGGCGGGATAACCGGCGCGGGGATCGTGAGAGAAGCGATTCGCATGGGCATCCGTGTCCTTCTGGTGGAGAAAAACGATTTTGCATGGGGAACTTCAAGCAAATCGTCCAAGCTTGTCCACGGCGGCCTGCGGTATCTCAAGGAGGGCCGGATACATCTCACATGGGAGTCCGTGCGCGAACGGGAAAAACTCATATCCCAGGCGCCGGGACTCGTTGACCCCATCGATTTTACCATGCCGATCATCTCGGGCAGGGGTCCCGGCAGGGCCGCTATGACCGCCGGGCTTTCCCTTTATGATCTAATGGCCGGCCAGGTCGCCCATACCTATCATAAAAAGGATATATTTTCAGGCATGGTGCCGCACATGAGCACTCAAAATCTCAAGGGCGGGTTCAGGTTTATGGACGCTCAGACGGACGATGCCAGGCTCGTGCAGAGACTCATTAACGAAGCTGTTGACGAGGGGGCAGAGGCATTAAACTACACGGCCGTTACAGAAATAAAAAGGAATGCAAACGGTTCCGTTACCGGCGTTGTTCTTGAGGACTCGGAGACCGGGGATCAACGGAATATTAATTGCAGCGCGGTCATAAACGCCACGGGTTCATGGGCCGAATCCCTGCATTCGTCCCCGAAAAAAGGGCTCCACCTCAGGCCGCTAAGGGGAAGCCATATCGTAATCCCCATCCAACGCCTGCCCATATCCCAGGCCATAACGCTGATGCATCCGGACGACCACAGGCCCTTGTTTGTCATCCCATGGGAAGGGGCAATCATCCTGGGCACCACGGACATTGACCACGGCTCTGATATCTCAAAAGAAGCAGTGATGTCAAAGCAGGAGGGCGAATACATGATGGGAAGCCTCAATGCCTATTTCCCATCCGCGCAGCTCAAACTTTCGGACTGCATCTCATCTTTTGCCGGGATACGGCCTGTGTTGAGCAAGGGCGACCTTGACCCGTCCAAAGAATCCCGGGAACACGTGGTCTGGATAGACAAGGGGCTTGTGACGGTAACCGGCGGGAAGATGACGACTTTCCGGGTTCTTGCACTGGACGCTTTAAAGGCTGCCCGGCCCTGGCTTCCCAGTGGCGCCGGCATTCAGACCAAACTGCCGGCCTTTAACCCGGCGCCTCCAAAACCGCATGCGTCATCACACCTGCTGTCCGGTATTATCAGGCGGCTTTACGGACGTTACGGACTCAGGGCCGGAGGGTTAATCGACAAAGCCGAACCCAAAGACCTTACCCTGATACCCGGAAGCATGACCCTGTGGGCAGAGCTTCCCGTGCTTGCAAAAACCGAGCAGGTAAGGCATCTTTCCGATCTTCTGCTGCGCCGGGTAAGGGCCGGTCTTATCCTGCCGAACGGGGGAAGTGATTGCCTGGACAGGGTCCAGGCCCTGTGCGAACCTCACCTGTCCTGGGATACGGAAAAATGGAAAACAGAGAGACAGGAATATATTGATCACTGGCAATGGGCGCACCGGCCGGTACGGTAAATACGGTTCACGGTTGCCGACGACCGTCAACTGACAACCGAAAACCGTCAACCGCTACAAACAACGGAGGAAATCCATGGAAAAAGATTTGCTGCTGACTATCGACAACGGCACCCAGAGCTTAAAGGCGATGGTTTTTGATCTTTCCGGACAGATGCAGGGCATCGTGAAAATCCCGTTTGAGCCCTATTTCTCGGACCATCCGGGCTGGGCCGAGCAGGACCCGGAAATGTATTGGAATACTTTGTGCGACGCCTGTAAGGGCCTGTGGTCGGATCAGAAGATCAACAAGGGCAGGATCGCCGGGGTATCGGTTACCACCCAGCGTGGAACGGTCATCAATGTCGATAAAAACGGAAAGCCCCTGCGGCCGGCCATACTCTGGCTCGACCAGCGCAAAACTTTCGGGCTTCCCCCCATCGGCGGGCTCTGGGGCCTTGCATTTAAACTGGCCCGGGGTTCCGATACTGTAGCCTATTTCCAGCGGGAAGCCGAGGCCAACTGGATAAGGGTCAACCAGCCTCAAATCTGGGAAAAAACTCATAAATATTTGTTACTTTCCGGGTTTCTCACACACCGGCTCACCGGAGGATTCACTGATTCGGTCGGCTGCCAGGTGGGCTATATTCCCTTTGACTACAAAAAACTCGCGTGGGCCGGGAAGCGCGACTGGAAATGGATGGGCGTAACGGCCCTGCCCGAGATGCTGCCCCGCCTGGTCGAACCGGGCGGGCTCATGGGGCATATCACCAGGGCCTGCTCGGATGCCACCGGAATTCCTGCCGGACTTCCGGTGATCGCGGCCGCGGCCGACAAGGCGTGCGAAGTCATAGGGTCCGGGAGCATGGTTCCTTCAACCGGGTGCATCAGCTACGGCACCACAGCCACCATCAACATAACAAGTAAAAAATATGTGGAAGCGATCCCCCTGATCCCGCCCTACCCGTCCGCCATTGCCGGATACTACTCATTGGAGGTCCAGATTTTCCGGGGATACTGGATGGTTAGCTGGTTTAAAAACGAGTTCGGCGCCAAAGAAACCCAAAAGGCCAAGGATCTGGGGGTTGAGGCGGAAGCGCTCTTTGACAGTCTCATCGATGATATTCCGCCCGGAAGCATGGGGCTTATGCTCCAGCCGTACTGGACACCCGGCATCCGCCTGCCGGGACCCGAGGCCAAGGGCGCCATCATAGGGTTTGGAGACATCCATACACGGGGTCATATTTACCGTGCCATCCTCGAAGGACTGGCATACGCTCTTCGGGAAGGACGGGAAAGGATCGAGAAAAGAACTAAAATCCCGATCACTGAGCTCCGGGTTTCGGGAGGCGGCTCCCAGAGCAGGAACGCCATGCAGGTAACGGCCGACATATTCAATCTCCCCACGTCCCGTCCTCATCTCTACGAGACCTCGGGCCTGGGCGCGGCCATCAACCAGGCCGTGGGCCTGAATCTTCACGCTGATTACGAAAGGGCCATCGCCGCCATGACCCACACCGGCGATGTGTTTGAACCGAACCATGAGACGGTGCGCCTCTATGAAGAACTTTACCAGCGCATCTATAAAAAAATGTACGCCAGGCTGAAACCGCTTTATTCGGAGATTAAGGAAATTACGGGCTATCCGGAATAATGGGGTTGTCGGATTACGCTGCGCTAATCCGACCTACTATTCTACTCCGATTACAGACATTCCGTAGGTCGAATTATCGTAATCCGACATTATATTTTACTCCGATTACGAACGGTCCGTTGTGCGTAGGTCGGATTAGCGCAGTGTAATCCGACGCAAAATTCGACTTTTACTTTATACTTAAGGACGAACCCATCATGGCAAATGAAAACGAGGTAATTTTCACCGACACCACGGCCGGGATCGATGCCGCAGTCAATGATGCTTTCGAACATTTCGGCGGGCTTTCTTCCATGCTCAAACCGAGCCGGGATGTATATCTCAAGATCAATGCCGTGGACCACAAACCCTATGCCTACACCGATCCGAATGTGCTGAAGGCGGTTATCGAATACCTTAAGGCAAACGGGGCCGCCTCCATTTATGTTATTGAAAACTGCACCCAGGCCAATATCACCCGCCTGGTCTTTGCGGCCACCGGAATTGACAAGGTCTGCCGTAAAACAGGAGCCGTGCCCGTATATCTCGACGAAACCGGCGCAGTCCCGGTTTTCTTAGAAGGGCTTAAATCCTTTGTCGATATTTCCGAGTTTGTCTACGAGCGCCTGATTAAGGACAAGGATAAAAATCTCTATATATCCATACCAAAACTCAAAACCCACTCCATGTCCAAGGTGACCCTTTCGATCAAAAACCAGTTCGGGTTCGTCCACCAGCACAGCAGGATCGTGGATCATAATTTCAAGCTTCACCAGAAATTCGCCGACATCTACCGCCTGATCCGGCCCGATTTTGTACTGATAGACGGACTTGTCGCCACAAACCACGGGCATTACATTGCAGAAAACAACCAGGATAAATGCATAATTGAAAAAAACTGCATTATTGCAGGTATTGATCCGCTTGTGGTGGATACGGCCGCAGCTGAGTTCATGGGTTTTGAGCGCGATGATATCGAACATTTGAGACTTTGCAGCGCCACCGGGATCAGCGCGGTTTCCCCCAAAGACATCAAAATCATCAACCGGGATCTATTTGAAAAAAGGAAACAATCCCTGACCTGCGAACTGCTGGAAGATTTTCCCGAAGAGCTTGTCATCTTGCGCGGAAAAACCCGCTGCTGCGTGGAAGGATGCAGGAAAAATACCGAAACCGTGGCCGAGGTATTGCACGCGGATTACAACGGCAAGGGTGATTTCACCATACTAATGGGAAAGGATATAGACGAAAAGGAAATCGCGGGCATCCGGCCGCCGGTCCATATTGCCGGAAGCTGCGCCATCGGCGATTACGGCCGTCAAATGGTGAACCGGTTCGGGAAAAAGCAGGTCACCTTTTCAAATGGATGCAACAACCTTTCCGAGACCGTCTACGGCCTGTGCCGGCACATGGGCGTAAACCCCTTAAAACTTGGACGCCTCAACCCGGTCGCATCACTTGCCGGCCTCGCGCTCGCACGGGCAAAAGGCTCAAAGGCGCTTATACCCAGACTGATATAGCCTTGACAAAAAAGAAAATTACCGTTAAAAAGAATTAATTAATTCGACTCGCAGCGGTATCTTTAACCCATTTACCGACAGGTGCTCTATCATGAAGTTTAATATCCTCAAAAAGACCGCCATCCGCCTTGCCGCCATTTTTTTCGTTATTGCCGCCCTCTTCCCTGCTGCGGCATCAGCCGGTATATCCGAACACATCACTAAAACCGAAACCGGATTTTATTATACGGTTCAGAAGGGAGACACTCTCTGGGATTTGTCGCAACAATTCTCGGACACCCCCTGGCAGTGGCCCGACCTCTGGCATTATAACCCGCAAATCAAAAACCCGCATCTCATCTATCCGGGCCAGAAAATTCAAATCTACGCAAAAAACTGGATCGAAAAAGAGAAAAAACAGGCTCCTGTCCAGGTCAAAAAGGTCGAAAAACCGAAACGATATCTCAGATACTCCCGCATTAACAGTATCGGATTTATCGATGGCAAACCGGCTGCGAGCTGCGGCGCCCTGTTCGCATCCGACGCGAAAAACATCCTGATCAACCGGGGAGACAAGGTCTATATCCATGCCAATCCTTCGGGACCCGGCCTTGCCGTTGGAAGCCGCTATAAAACTTACAATACCATAAGCCAGGTAAAGGATCCGGACACCGGAAAAAAAATAGGTGTCCAGATATATCCCACCGGCGTCCTTGAAATCGAGTCCATCAAGCCCGGATTCGCGATTGCACGGGTAGTGGCCAATTACCATGATATCCATGTCAATGACCAGCTAATGCCGTTTGAAAACCGGGATGAAAAAATCCTCATTCAAAAAGGCGCCTCCGGACTTTCGGGCAACATCGTAAAATCGGAAGAAGGACGGAAACTGCTGGGAGAAGACATCGTTGTGTTTATTAACCGGGGGAGCGCGGAAGGCGTCCGGAAGGGGCAGACCTATGATATCTATGACCGGCAGATCGCAAGGGCTGCATCCGGACATTCCGCCATCCCGCTTTCGGCGGATGATATCGGGCGTGTGATCGTGCTCATCGCCCGGCCCCATACCGCCACCGTTCTGATCACCAAATCAGACAGGGATATTAAGGCGGGCATGGAAATACGTGCCGTAGAATAAAGATGGCGTCGTAGAAAGTCCCATCTACTGCGTTGTAGAGGGTCGCGAACTGCTCGGAATACTTGATGTATGCCTCCGCTTTCGCGACACCACTACGCCTTGTATATGGAACTTTCTACTTAGCCATCGGAACCGGGTTGACGGACTCGTATAAAGCGGACCGGATTTCTTGCCCGGCATCGTGAAAGAATCCAATCCCAAAGACCGACGGCTTCGTAAAAAGCTCCGTATGCAAGGCGCACGAGCCGGGAAAAGCGGAGGCGTACTTTTTGTACGTCGAGCACTTTCCCGGTGAAGTGCAACGCCGCAGACGGGCTTTTTACGGAGTCGTCATTCTTGTTCCCAGGTCACCCGCAATACCTCCTCAATGGTCGTCATCCCGGAAAGAAGATTTCGCATGGCATTTTCACGCAGGGTAACCATCCCCTCGGCCAATGCCATTTTCCTGATGGAGTCCAGATCGGCGTCCGGCCGGGTCAGCCCCTTTAACGCCTTTGAATACGGCATGACCTCCAGTATGGCTGTCCGCCCGAAATAACCGGTGCCACGGCATTTCATGCATCCCTTGCCCCGGTAAAGGGTCGCCTTGTCGCCCTCGCCCGCATCAAGCCCCATTTTTTCGAGTTCCGATGTCTCGATCTCATATGACTCCCTGCACCTGGGACAGATCTTCCGCACAAGCCGCTGGGATATTACACCCGTGAGCGTTGCCTGGACAAGAAACGAGGGAATGCCGATATCAAGCAGCCGGACAACCGATGACGGCGCGTCGTTGGTATGGAGCGTGGAAAGAACAAGGTGGCCTGTCAATGCCGCCTGAATCGCATTTCTTGATGTATCGAGATCACGAAGCTCGCCCACCATGATGATGTCGGGATCCTGGCGCAGAATATTTCTCAAAATGGATGCAAAGGTGATGTCAACCGAGGGCTGCACGGATATCTGGTTAAAATCCTCATGTATCATCTCGATGGGGTCTTCAATGGTGGTGACATTGACCTCGGGGGTTGAAATACGCCGCAGGGTTGAATAGAGCGTTGTCGACTTGCCGCTCCCGGTGGGCCCGCAGACCAGGACCATCCCGTTAGGCCGGTTGACCATCTGCATGTACCGTTCAAGGTCATTATCTGAAAACCCCAGTTTGTCAAGATCCTGGAATAAAATATCCGGGTCCATGACCCGCATGACCACTTTTTCGCCGAACCCCACGGGAATAGTGGATATACGTATCTCCACCTCCACGTCCCCCTTGTCGGTCTTGATCCGTCCGTCCTGGGGCCGCCGTTTTTCCGCCATGTCGAGCCGGGAAAGATTCTTGATCCTGCTTACTATGGCTGAATGCACCTTTTTCGGAAGCCGATAAACCGTGTGGAGCACACCGTCTATCCTCATGCGGACAAGTACGACCTCGCGTTTTGGCTCTATGTGGATATCTGACGCCCGCTGTTCAAATGCATAGTTAAAGAGATGATTTACCGCGTTTACGATATGGTGGTCGTTTGCCGGGAGTTCGTCATCTGCCTGAAGGCGGACATATTGTTCCAGATTTCCGAGATCAACAATGGGAGAGGAAAACATGCTCTCCGCCGCTGCAATGGACCGTTTGAACCCGAAGAACTCGTTTATCAGCCGGATGATATCCGTCTTTGCCGTCACAACGATTGACACCGGCATATGGGCGACCCTGGAAATATCCTCTATGACCATCGGGTTAAACGGGTCCGAGGTTGCCACCACAAGGCTTCCTTCAAAAACGGCAATGGGAAGGAGCAGGTGCTTCATGGCGAAATTTTTAGGAATGGTAGTGGTCACCAGATTAAGATCAAGGGAAAGAGGATCGATCTTTTTGTAAGGCTTCTCCCATTGCTTTGCCAGAATCTGGAAGATGATATCCTCGTCCAGTTCAAGCTCCGGTTTATCCGCACGCATCATCTTCCGAGCGACGATCACGTCGACAATGGTCACGGGATTTGCGATTTTAAGGCTTCCGGGAACGGATTGGCCGTTTTTTGCGCGCGCGTCTTCGAGCCTTCGCCTTATTTTTTCTTTTTCCCCTATGATTTCAATGGCCTGATCCTTGGACATCACTTTGTTATTGACCAGGGCCTTGATAACCTGTTTAGGGGAAAGTGGATGTTCGGTATTGCTGTTCATGGACGACCCTTTGTGTGAGTTTTTGTATGTATAACACAAAGAACGTGCAATCTCAAAAAAAACCACCCGTCTGTTTTACAAAGCGCAAAACTTCATCCGCAACGCTATCATCGGGCGTAAAGGCCATACGATACGCCGGGACACGCGAAACCAGCCGGTCGCAGAAATCGAGCATGGATGTTGTGATATCCGCGTCATACCAGGGAATGGAAAGGACCGGCAAAATAAGGGAAGCGGCAATTGCGGGCGAAACAGGCTCAATCCTGTTTTCATCTCCACGGGCCAGAAAAAAAAGGGCGTTCATGGTTGAGCGCTCATTTTTTGCATACCCGCCTTCACCCGGCCAGGGGGTGCCGTAAACATAAAATTTCCCGGCCTCTTCGCAGATGATTACCCTGTCGTCACTCAAGAGCCGGCCGGACTTGTTTTGGGCCAGAAGATTTGCGATGGTGGTCTTTCCCGCACCGGAAACGCCTGCAAATACAAGGCCGGAGTTATTTGCAAGCCACCCGGCCCCATGGCAGACCGCCCCCCTGCCCGCAAGCCCGTACATCAGGAGTATCTGGTCTAAGGGGTATGTCACGGGATTTAAGAGAAGCTTTTTCTTGTTTGCGTCTATTATCTCCTTTCCACAAAAGACCGTGACGCGGGACGCATCGGGAAGAAACCGGGCAACCCAAAGGGGACAGGACGACAGACCGGCAAATTTTATATAAACGAGTCCGTCATGAATGCCCGCAGACCAGGAAGCGCCCCCGGAATCATCTACGGAAGCACAATTGTTAAACAACCATTGAACAACCGACAGGTTCGGGGGGGGCGAGGCTGTGACCAGAACATCTGTCTTGCAAAAGTCTGTCCCCGGCAAAAGGGATGTAAAAAAGGAATAGGCAGGATTGGGATACAGCGGATCGGGAAACGCGATACCGTCTGTTGCGACTGTCAGGCGCTCCCCACCGATGAAAAGGGTGAAACAGCAGGGGTCTTTATCCATCGGGGTGCGTGGTCAAGAACCGGGATTATAGCAGCGGCGCGGCAGGGTGCACTGGTTAAAGGCAGCGTTTCCAAACGCCGCCTGGCCGACGCCCGCAAGCTTGCATCCAATGGCAAGAACCTCGTCAGCCACAAGTTCGATCACCTTGAGCCTCGGCCGCTCATAGGGGAGTTTTTTTTTGTTCTTCTCATCCATTGTTGTCTCCATCTGCAATTAATCCGGAAACGGCCCGGCCCATTTGACGGCCAATTGAACAGAGATATTGAGATATAACTGTTTCATCTCCTGTTTCAAGCCTGAAAAAACCGGGGCAGAACCCGCAATATATCCGATCCGTGCAATTTCTGCATTTAAAATCATCCAGCAGACGAATCTTTCTTACCTCGGGTATAATATCATGCCATCCCTTTGAAAAACCGCCAACCGTTAAATTATATCTCACATGCGGGACCATAATGCAAGGCTGAAGAATCCCTTGCGGATCTATGTGAAAGGTGTTCAAACCCGCGCTGCAATCGTACAGAGAATCCGAAAGCGTAACTCCGGCCATGCGGATTGTGTATTTTTTCCATTCATCGGCCCGCTTTTGAGATAAAAGCTCCGTTCTTACTGCGTCTTTGGGAGAAACCCTGAATTGAACAGGGGTCTTGTCACCGTCGAAACGCGGAAAAATGGCTGCGTCAAACCTGAATTTCACGCCAAGGTTATCGGCTATCTTTTCCATGACGGAAAACTCGGCCATGTTTACGGTCAGAAGGACGGTCTTGAGCCGGGTATTGATGCCCGCCGATACCAGCGCGTCTATCCCGGCCATGACCTTTTTATAATTTTCGGCCTTTCCGGTTATTTTTTTATATACGCCGGGGCTTGCCCCGTAAAGAGTGATTTCAACCCCCTGGGGCGGAAATTCCGAAAAAAGGTCTATGATCTTTTTATCAACCAGGCTTCCGTTTGTAAATACGGTAACAACCATGCCTTGCTTGCGCGCATAACGGTAAATTTCCGGAAAATCAGGGCGTAAAAGCGGCTCTCCGCCTGTAAAGAGTAAAAACAGACACCCGGCATCCGTTATTTCATCTATGATATGAAGCCATTTTGAAGTCTCAAGCTCTCCATTGCCTATGCGCATCCCGCCGAGGTAGCAATGGACGCAGGAAAAATTGCATCGCCTTGTTATCTCAATACTGCCGGAAAGGGGAATTCTTTTTTTTTCCGATTTTATGCTGAAATTTTCAAAAAAATCGGCTGTGCATTCCATTTACCAAACCTCTATAGTTCAAGGATAAGCCCGTTTTCCAGAAGTTCGCCGTAAAAAGCCTCGAGGTCGGCGGCAGCGGATTCACGGGTCACATCGAATTTTCCGGTCACTGAATCGAGGATATCGGACAGCGCCCGTTTTCCGTCAATGGAATCCCAGATAAATGCGGCAACGGTATCGAGCGTGAATATTTTCTGCATGTCGGCGAGGTCTCCACGGATCGGAACGAGAAAGGTCTCTCCCGCAATATCACGCGAGACGATATCGTCTTTACGCGCAAGAACCCGGTCGAGGCGGGCATTTACGGCATTATCGTTGTTCACAGGCATCTTTTTCCCTTTTTTATCTTGCAACACGCATCGCCGGGTCGCCCAGCAAATTGTATATCCAGCGCATGTATTCAAAGTTTCCTTCCCGCACATACTTCTGCAGGGCCGCAAGCACGGCGGGGCCTATGACGGTTTTGCGGTCCGAAAAAAGAATGTCAAACAGATACCGGTTGATAATGACCGCGTCCACGTTTAATGAAAGGCCGGAGGGGACAAACGCCGCCGAAAACCCGCCAGCATCAGCGGTCAGCATGGCTTCACTCAGACTCGGGTACCCGGGGTTCTGAAACTGGCCGGCGATACAGGTCATGGTTACCAGGAGGGGATACGGCGGTCCGTTGGTCAGAAAAGCGGCATCCACGTCCCGCAACACACCCCCTGATGAAAGCTGCGTGATCCCGCCGTGGCCGATGTAGTTGACCAGGAACGCGCCGTGCCCCTGATCCGAATTGATGGCATTGATCAACTCCTGCCGGGCGGCCGTGGTGGAGAGTTGTGAAAGGTAAATTTTTTCCACATCATACGGCAAAAGCACATGTTGAGCCAGCGCATCACTGTCAGAAGGGAAGTCGCCGGCATATTGATCCTTTTTGTCCGCCACCATAATAACCGTTTTTGCCGAAGCATCAAGCCTTGCCTCGTGGGCCTCTATCCTGTTGATAAAGGAATCAAGGGCCGCAGGCGTCGAAACCGGAATCCTTCCGATGGGGATATCGGGCACGTCGTCGTCGTCAATGTCGGTATACGAAAAGTCGGATGCCGCAAGTCCGTAAGGGGTAGCCTTCATCAACACCGGGATACAATTGTCCCCGGCCCCTAAAATATCCTTGTAATCATAGGTGCCATCTCCTACCAGAACCACAAAGGCCGGCGGGGTGTCCCAGTTTTCCGACGCATATGCAATAAAATCGTGAATGGCATGCGGATTATAGAGACCATATGAAAACTGGTCAAACACGTCGGAAAGCCTAACCACAAAAGTTGTCAGGCCATGATCGGTCCGGTATTGGGCAAGACGCGCCGCACCATTGACCAGCCGCTCCGGGGCAATCACGAGGTATTGGGCCGATTGATGCTTAAGGTCGGCAAATTCCTTATTTTTCGTCATTCGCCCGGGAAAAAGGACGGCCCCGGGTCTGACGGCAAAATACCGGGTATCCGGTCCGGCAGGCACAAAGGAGAGGGAAAAGCCATCACCCGTAGCCGATATTTCCGCGCCGTCCACGACCAGGGGATGGACTGGGTCGGAGACATCGAACAGGAGGATGTTGTCATTTGTAAATCCATCAACCCTAATGACGTCGTTCTTGTCCGCAAAAAAAGCGAGCGCGTCGTTTTGAGCCCGGTATTCACGGGAGTAGGAAAGTTCGAAGGAGTCCACCGCAAAGGCGGAATAGGCAACGCCGTCTTCAAGCAGCCCGGTCACGGAAACGGTATTTTCACCGTCGGACAAAAACGCAGGATCAAAGGAAAAACTCTGAACATACGACTCTGTCCCGTCAAAAAAACCTTCACCCAGAAAGTTTCCATTGAGCGATATATTCACATGGTGGTCCGGCCGACCCGGGACATTTACCGCGCCCTTGAGATATACGGTAAGGATCGCATCATCTCCTATCGGCGATGCGCCGGGGGTTTTTATCTTAAAATTTAAGGTTCCCTTCTGTGGGTCGCCTGCAAAGATAACGTCCCAGAACCAGTAATCGACATCCGGATCATTTGCGTCGGCGGTCATATCATAGCGGTCTTCTTCGGCGTGGGCTGTGACATGAAATAAAAGGCCGGGCGTAGAAAAACCGGGGATATCGGCTGCAACAGAGCCCATACACCCCAGGGCACGCGCCTTTATCGAATGAAGGGCCGTGGCAAGACGGGCCATATTTATCCCGCCGTATCCGTCATCACCGGAATTGTTCCCAGACTGCTTTGCCGTGAGCACATTGAGGCCGGCGGAAACGTCCCGGTCATCCGCCAACCCGTCTCCGGTCACATCCCCGGCAGGCCGGGAGGTGAAAAAGTTAAGCCAGTAAATATTGGTATCGGTGAATTGATTCGAAAGCTTCCGGCCGTAAAAATAAAACCCCCCGCCATCCGGGAGCGAAAGGGTGTCGACCCGTTCGCCCATGTTCACAGCCTGATACCGGCCTCCGGATATCCAGCTTCGGACATCGTCGACCGGTACGCCTATGGTTTGTGCAAGAGCATCGGATTCTATACGATAAATTCCCGATTCGGATACTTCCGCCCGGACCTGGATAAGGCCTGAAGGGAGTCCAGCCATGGCCGGGCCGACATCAAGGCCTGTCCACAAGGCCGAAAGGATTACCACGAAGGCCATGGCCTTAAAAACGCGACTGCGGCACCCGGACAAACAGATTAAATATTCCCCCATCATCGACTGCCGGTAACCTGGTCGATAAAACATCCGCCGGAATTCCCGCCTGTTTCATTCCCGGCCGGACCCGATGGATCAACTATGATCCCGTTGACCACGCCGTCGGCATCCCCGAATCCGCCGTCCTTTAATACCAGGTGGACGGACATGCGGTCCTTTGCGATATCCGCATGCTCCGAATAACCGGCCCACCCACCGGCCGGCGTGAATTTCCACCATCTCTGGCCGGATGCCAGCCGGTGGCCAAAATATATGGTCACCCCCACCTCGTCACCAGGCGTTACCGTCTGTATCCTGAATGCAAGCACGCCCCGGGGAAAGGGCATAGGCAATACTGTGGTGCCGGATTCATCGGCCGCCATCCATTTTACGGCCTCGATGATAGTGTCCGTGGCATCCGGCAGCAACCCGAACTGGAACTCGCCGGTATCGGTACGGATATATTTGATATCCCTTGATTCCAGGTCAACCAGCCTTTCCTGGATCAGATTTTCGGAGCCACCCGGTTCCTGATCGTCCGGGACACCGTTTCCGTTACCGTCAAGCATGTCTGCGGTCCCGGTGGTAAACCAGGCGGCAGCCGTCCTGCTAACCGATCCTTGCGGTCCGCCCAGATAAGTGGCCCGCCAGAAATACTGGACGTGGCCAGAAAGAAGCAGGTCCGGTATCGTCAGGGTATTTGAAGCGGCGGGCCCGGTCATGGTGAATATCATGTCGGAAAAACCCACGTCCCCGGCGATCTGCCATAATATTCCGGTTCCGTTGCCGGCCCCGCCGGGAAACGGCATGATTTCAAGGCTTGCCGGAGGATTTACATTCACGGTTTCAGGGCCGGGGGAGACAATCGCTTCCACGCAATCCGCGATTCCGTTTTCATTTTCATCAATATCGGCGACCCCGCATCCACAGGCCCCGGCATTGATTTTTTCCGGGTCATCGGGGCAGGCGTCGTTACAGTCCAAAACATTGTCGCCGTCCGTATCAATGTCTGCCACGCCGCATCCGCAAATCCCCGGGGCAGCCTTGTCCGGGTCATCCGGGCAAAGGTCGGTGGCCAAGGCCATTGAAAGTCTGGGCGGGCTGAAAAAGCCTTCCAGGACCACCGTGGTTTCGGCCGCCGATACAACAACGTTGTTTTCAGCCGCTTCAACAAAAACGGTAGAGGTCAGGACCGGGGGCAGTCCCCATGACTCGCAGGTCCCGTCTCCGTCGATATCCACCCCCCACCCGGCAGCCGGATCGCATAGCCGGCTATTGTCAAGAACCAGGGTTACACGTTCCTGGTTCGCAGTATCCCTGACATGAAAGGAAACGCCGAAGAATGCCGCTTTTACGGCATCCTGCGTATCCGGAGAAAGGAGCCCGGCAAAATATACAACCCCTGGTTCATCAAAATTGGCCTGCCAGGATCCGGATTCGAAAAACGGACTCGACACGGATGACTGGTCGGCCTGGAGAGCATCTTTTGGGTAGTAAATCGAAAACACGGCGCCTGTGGTCCCGGACGGATCATCCGCCAGTATCTCGACGAAAAAGTCCTGGCCCGGCTTCAGCGTGTCGGTGTCTGCTGCCATGTGCAGCGAGACTGCGGCCGCATCCGCCGCAAAAATGAAAACAGCCAGAGCGATCGCCATAAACGGCCATGCATTATGTTTTTTAAGCATTTGGAGACTCCTTTACATAATAATCACGTATCGGCAAAACATCCTTATCTTATGTCAAGGGCCGGATCGCCCAGGAGGTTATAGACCATGGGAAGCCCGGCCGAGCCGCCGTCCACCCGGTATTTACGGATGGCATTGATCACGGCCGTGCCGAGATCCGGGGCATTGTCGGCAAACATCGCGGTGAAAAGGTCCTTGTTTAAATCAACGGCCCCGCTGTTCTGGGAAAGGCCGGTAGGCGCCCACCCGGCCACAAACCCCTTGCCGGGAGCCGCCATCATCTCCTCTACGAGGGAATCGAGGCCCGGAACCGAGAACTGTCCCGCAAGGCAGGTAAGGGTAACGGCAATGGGATAATGCCCGGCATTGTCAAGCAGGCTCTCATCACCTGATTTCAAAAGCGATGAATTGGATATCCTGTCTATGCCGCCGTGGCCAATATAATTTAGTATAAAAGCGCCGGTATTGATACCGTCGATCAATTGGGCACGGGCCTCGGCCGCAGAAACCGATCCTGCAAGATAAATCCTTTCCAGAAACA
Source organism: Deltaproteobacteria bacterium (assembly GCA_013151835.1). Classification (GTDB taxonomy): domain Bacteria; phylum Desulfobacterota; class Desulfobacteria; order Desulfobacterales; family Desulfosalsimonadaceae; genus JAADHK01. Next base: position 16,025 of record JAADHK010000012.1, on the reverse strand, counting down.
GGGAATCAGGCACAAGGGCGGCCACGGTATCGCTGGCGGCTGGAAAATCACCGCCGTCATCGGCCCGGTCGGCCACCATCAGGATGTTTCTCCCACCGGACCCGGCCTCGAACGCCTCTATCTTGCTGATCGCCGCCGAAAGCTCGGCGTCGGTCGTCACGGCGATCCGGCCGATGGGAATATCCGGAATTTTGTCGTCGTCAGAATCAACAAACAGGGTATCCGATGCAAAGAGCCCCTCGGACGTGGGAGTCATCAAAACCGGAACCAGGTTGTCGGACGTGCCGAGATGGTCCTTGTAATCATAGGTGCCGTCACCCACCAGAACAACATATTTCGGGACAAGTGCCCATTTTTTATAAGCATACTTTATAAAAACTGCAATGGCGCCGGGGTCTTTTACGCCGTGTCCGAAGGTATCATAGACTTCAGACACGGTTACGACCATGGGCGTAAAACCACGGGCGGCCCGGTAGTCGGCAAGCGTTTGCGCGCCGGACGCGAGATCGTCTCCAGCGATGATGAGATAATCCGCTCCCGGGCTGGTTTTAAGCTCCGGCCGGACATGCGATGCCGCTATTTCCGGGGTCATAGCGCCCCCCGGGCCTGCAAGGGCATATGATTTATCTTTGTTTTCAGGCATCAGATCCATGTTCCAGGCCGTGCCGGAGCCGGTCGCGGATATACCTGAAATCCGTGCCGGATGGGCCGGATCGGCGATATCGAGCGCCAGGATATCCGGCCCGGAAAACCCGGATACACGGACAGGACCGGCGGTACCCGGCAAAATATCCAGCCGGTCGTCTTTGGCGGAAGCCATGCGCTCGTATTCCAGGTCAACCGAATCAACGGCAAAAATGCCCGGCGTTGCGGGATCGCCTGCCACCCCCTCGATGGCAAGGGTATTTTCCCCGTCGATTAAAAGCGACGAATCCACTGATGCGGTTAAAGTATGGGGTGTAAGGCCGTCCCAGGTATATTCGCCCAAAAGCGTGCCGTTCAGCATGAGTCTTGCATGATAATCAGGCCCTCCGGGATAATTGACCACTCCGTAGAGGTTGACGTGAAGGTTTGCGGCAGAGCCGCCGGAAGCAGGGGCGTCAATCATAATGGGCAGCGTCGCGCTTCCGAAATTCGAATCACCGGGAATCACGAAGGTCCAGAACCAGTAATCGGCGTTTGGATCTGAAAAGAGGTCGGTCTTGTCAAACAGATCCTGTTCGTAGTGCCGGACCGCCGGGATAATCGTTTGAATATCTCCGGACACGGGCAGGGCCGGAGCGGTCGCCATGGCGGATTTTATGTTCCGATGCACGATGGCCGATATATAGGCGGCCTCGGCCATATCGATTGTCCGATTTCCATTCACGTCGGCCCCGGATTCGGGATAATCCGGCCTGAGCGTGGGCGCCGGGAGGCCGTTCAGCACGGAAATACAGACGGCAAAGTCGGCGTCATTCACCTTTCCGTCGCCGTTTACATCCCCTTTTTCACCATCGTAATCGGCAAACAGCCAAAACACTGTCTTGTCGGTATAAATACTCTCCTGCTGCCGCGCATAAAAATAGATCCCGGTGTTATCGGCAAAGGGCAGCATGGGAACAATCGCGCCGTTGGAGGTAAGATATATGCGGCCGGAAGACACCAGGCCGGCGGCCTCATCTTCGGAGATACCCAGGCCGGCGGCAATGTAGGCCGCGCTCAATGCGTAAATGCCGGACGCCGATGTGATGAGCTTAACCTGAGCCAGGGGAGTCGCCGGGCCGGCGGACCGGTACAGATGCCGGGATAGCGAAAGCCTGTTTTGGCCGTCCCGGGCCGCAGGTTCGCGGGTCCGGGGCATGGCAATATATGCGGCCGTGCCGAGGGTCGAGATCGCGCCTCCGTCCGAAGGGGCCACCGTCACCGTAAACGGCCCCCAGACGCGCCTGCGCCCGGAAGATTCCAGTTCAATGAGCCGGTAGGTGTATATGACGCCGGATACGGCATCCGGGTCGATCATGCTATAGGTCCCGCCCGCAGGCGACATCACCGACGGGACCAACGCCTTTGATACCGGCTGATACGCGCCTGACCCGTTTTTGCGCTGGAGGTAGAACCCGGCGCACCCTACCTCGGCCGAGGTCTTCCACGTGACCCTCACCCGGCCGCCGGAGTCCTTTGCCGTAAAGGAGGATATCAGCGCATAGGTGGGCGTGGGCTTGTAATACCCGAAATCGATATTAGTAACATTGCCTCCTGTCAGGTTAACGGATTCTTCCCCATTATAGGGGGGAGTGTTTGCACCTTCGCTGACTTCAAAGGTCGTCGTGTAATCGGTGAGCACCCCGCTGTTATCGGTGATCCGCACCGTGTAGGTGCCGGAGGGAAGGCCCGTAAAGGAATAATCGCCGTTGGCATCCGTGGTGGTGGAATTGATCACGGTGACGCCGTCCAGAAGGTCGATGGTCACGCCGGAAATGCCGAGTTCGCCCACATCCAGGATCCCGTCCTGGTCCGCGTCGCTCCACAATGTTCCGGACACACTCCGCTGCACCGAGGCCCGGTAGCCGTAATCAATAGTCAGATCGCTCCCCCCGCCGACAATGGTCACCAGCCGCTGGTGGCCTGCGGCGGAACCGTCATCGTCGGCCGTGGTCAAAAGATCATAGCTGGTAAGGGCCGGCTGGGTGTTGTCGATATCGACCCAGTAGGTTCCGTCGTTAAGACCTGAAAAAAGGTATTGCCCGCTGGAATCGGTCGTAAGGGTGAAAAGCGCGCTTCCGTCAGCCCCGCCAGGCTCGAACACGCCGTTCCCGTTATCAAGGTATAAATCAACGGTTACGCTTGATATTCCGGGCTCGCCGGTATCCTGGACCCCGCTTGTGCCGCCGATGTCATTAAATACGGTATCGCCGATTGTGCCGGCCACGGAATAGCCGAAATTGGGCTCGGAGGGCTCGGCCGAGTAATCGATGTCCGCAATAAGGTTGTTCACCGCCAGATCCCCGGCCTGGGCCGGGACCGTGGTGCCGAAATAATCGGTGAGCTTGCCGCTTGTGTCGGTTATCTTTACCGTGTAGTCGGCCCCGTTTCCAACAAGCCCGGAAAAGGTGAAATACCCGTTTGCGTCGGTTGTCGTGCTCGCGATGACGTTCAGGCTTGCATCAAGCAGGTCCACGGTCACGCCTGAAATACCGCTCTCCGCGTTTACAGTCGCGTTATCGTCGTTGCCATCCTCGTCAAGGTCGTACCAGACCCGGTCCCTGATGGAATAGGTATTCGGGTTTTGAAACCCGAAATCATAGGTTAACAAAACATCTCCGGCATTGACGCTGGTAACGGACCTGAGGGTCGCGGTCGTGGCGGTGTAGCCTGTCAGGATGGCCTGGGAGGTATCCACCGCGATCCAGTAGTCCTCGGTGCCGGATGCGGTCACCCCGGTGAAGAGATAGTTCCCGTTGGTGCCGGTGACGGCCGTGGCCACGGCGACCCCGTCATTGCCTGGGCCCGCTCCCGGCTCGAACACCCCGTCCCCGTCATCCAGATAGAGCTCCACCGTCACCCCTGAAATCCCGGGCTCGCCTGCATCCTGAGCCTGGTCTCCGTCCGCGTCCGACCAGACGAAATCACCGAGGGTGGCGGTGCCGGGCGCGCCTGTATAGCCGAGGTCGGCATCCAGGTAGGTCTGTCCGGCGATGAGATCAAAGGGATCGGTCTTGTTGTCCGAATGGCCCGCAGGCCAGGACTGTACCAGCCCGGAGGGCAGCCCGGCCGTGACTTCCACGTAATACCCGGTATCAGGGGTCACTCCGTCGAAGAGGTAATTGCCGTTCCCGTCCGTGGTGGCCGTTGCAATGGGCGTACCGTACTGGTCCTTCAGCGTAACGGTAACGTTGGAAAGGCCCGGTTCTCCCACGTCCTGAACCCCGTCGCCGTTGGTGTCGAGCCATACCCGGTCCCCCGCCTTGGCGGAGGCCGCGCTCGGGTTGGTCACGATATTGGTCGCGGAATCGCTTATGGGCGTCTTTATCTCCGCCGTTGTCACGGACGCGGTGTTTGTTATGGTATCGATCCCGGTCGCCAGGGGGTTGTCCACCGTCACGTCATAGGTCAAGGTAAGGGTTTCGCCCGGGGAAAGGATGAAGCCGTCGGATGCCCTGACAAAATTGGGGGGCGTGTGTCCCGGATATACGCTCGTGCCTGATACCGGTATTGAAAATTCTATCCCCTGTACCCATGCGGCAAAGGGCTGGCCGGAGCGCCGCCGCTCCAGCCGCACGTTTGTATTGGACGTATACCTGGCCGAAAACAAGGGCCGGGGATATGCCGTGCCCGTGCCGTTGCAGGTGTTATACGACAATGCAATGCGGTTTGATGTCGCGCTGTCCACCGGCACATCCACGGTAAGGGCGGTTGTGTCCGCGTCGGCCTTGAACCTGTAATCGACCGCGATATTGGCATGGGTCAGGGCATAGACCTCGAAATCGATGGAGGTGCCGACATACTCGGTGGCCACGGCCACCGTGCTTTCAGTGGCGTTCTGCGTCACCCCGTCTCCCAGGGTCACGACCACACCCTCGGCGCCGTCGCCCAGGCCGTTATTATTCGTGAATCCCGTGCCCCAGATCCAGGTATTGGCACGTGTCACCGAGGTTCCAAGGGGTGCGGTGTTATATTCACCGGCCGCGTTCACCCCATCCCCTCCGTTGGTACCGGTGACCTCCAGCCTCTGCACGGTCCAGTTGCTCCCCCAGGAGACGACCATCACCGTACTCGTGGCGGCCGAAAGGGTTGCTCCCCCCGCATTCCTGCTCCAGTTGATGGTATCGGTCCCCGTCGGCCATATCCTTGCCCAGCAGGTAACCATATTGTTGTTGCTCGCCTCAGTGGTGTCGCATCCCGCCCCGTTAAAACCTCCCATGAGCATCACCTGGTTGATATCCGTCCACGCCGCCGCAGATGTATCTGTGCTGCCGGTCCCGCCGGAAGGATGAGGAACCCGCTCCACGGAAAGGAGCCTAAACCCGTCTGTTGCCTGGTTGTTGACACATTCCACTACCGTGACCACTCCGATCCAGTCATGGGGCGAGGCGTGGCGGGTGAGGGTAATCGTGTTGGTCGCGCCGGACGCGGCCAGGTCGCCCGTGCCTATGGGGTCAGCCGTCAGGGCCGGGTAATTGGAATCCGGGCCCGTATTTGTATTGGCGGTGCCGTCGCCGTCGGCCCCCCGAATAATGACGAAATAGTCGGATGCAAGATCCTGGTTCAGAGTCAGGTCATAAGTCGTGCCGGTAAAATTGCCCGCGCCCAGGTAGTACTCGGTCGCCCTGATGGGTGAAACACGGTTCGGGGCCGTAACGGACGAGCTTGACGCAACATACCCCACACCGTTCGGGAGCGGGTCATATATGGCGATACCGGTAAGATCCCCGGTCGCCGCAGCCGGACTGGTCACGACAACCGTGTAGGTGTATTGATCGCCCGGGCTTAAAGGATCGGTACCGCCCGTTGTCTTGCTTATCGTGAGGTTACCATAACTCACGAACACCGAATCCCAGGCGTTAAAGGTCTGGGTGACCCCTTCCACCGTGCGCGTGCCCGTGGCGTTAACCAGGTTGCGCGACAGGTCCCCCACGGCAAAAACCTGCGTGGTCCGGCCCGTAAAAACAACCGTGATCTCCTGGTTGGCGGCCAGGCTCCCGAGAAGAGAAGTCGGCCAGGTCAGAGTGTACGGCCCGGCGCCTGTTATGGTGGGATTCGCGGCGGCGCCGATCAGCTGAGTCTTGTCCGCAAGGGTTATGGTGGCGCTGTCTGTCACGAATTCCCACCCGCCTGGCAGGGCATCGGCAATCGTAATGCCGTCCACCGGAAAGTCATAGGATTTCACGTCCAGGGTAAAAACGGTCGTTGACCCGGATGCCGTGGAAACGACCTGGGGGCTGACCGATTTATCAACCGTTAAAACCAGATCAATGAAATTCGTGCCCGGCAGGGCCGTGTACCCCACGTCAATGGCGGGAGAGGCGGGGGCTGCCAGCCGTATCCGGGTTCTGGCCATAGGCGGCCGTATAGGGGCCGGTGGCGTAGATATTGGCATTCGACATGTCGCCGTCGGTGGAATCAAAGATGTATTGCGATGAAAGATGGCTTAAATCGTAAAAATCCTCGGCAATACCGTCGTTATCCCGGTCCACGTAGATACGGACATTATCCACGGCGGGCGAGATGTAAACACCAGAGTCATCCTCGTTACCGGTGATATTGGGCGGAAAAGCCCCCGGGGCCCACCCCATGTAATGCTCGTCGTCAAGCATGAACGCCGGGACCAGACTGTAGCCCCAGTCGCTCCGCCTCCCCGCACCGAAGCTGTTGGTGTCCCCGTCGGACGTGTCTATAATGGAAACTCCCCAGAACACGTCAGTCGCGCTGAGATATACGGCCGATGTCCGCGGCACGTACGAACCGGTCTCCTGAAAAAAAGAACTCGTTGTTTTAGACGGTATGGAAAACGTGCCGTTTCCGGCGGCTGTCTCGTAATTTATGGCAAGGGCGCTCGCATGGGGATTGTAGAGGTAGATATCCGTATCCCCCTCGTTGGCGGGATCACCGCCGTGCACAGGCGCGTAATACTCGTTGTCCCAGAACCCACGTGGAAAGGCGGACAGGCCCCTGACCTCGTAATTGGAGCCCTGATCCCCCACTACGTACTGGATCTGGACGGTCTTGTCGGCCTGTATTATCGTGCCGGAGTCAAGCCCCACATTTCCCTGGCCGACGACCACGTCGTCTATGTACCAGCCTCCCCATTCCCACCCGCCATCGGACTGGAGCACCCAGCGCCACTGCATACTCGACTGGTTGTCGGCATACGCCGACGCGTCAAACGTGACTTTGCTCCAGGACGTATCGATCCTGTTCCCCTCGCCCCCGCTGTCTCCGTAAACCCAGACATCATTCCAGATCGTTCCCCCGTCCGTGCTGTACTGGAGACGGGCAAAATCATAATTATTCCCCTCTATCTCAAGCCACTCCCAGTATGAAATTTCGATATTGGTTTTTCCCGTGAAATCATACACCGGAGAATAGAGATAGATATTGCCTATGCTGTTTGAATAAAGATCATTTAAATCCGTACCCCAGCAATTTACCCCGGAAAGGGTGTGATCGTCGTTCGGCCCGCCGCCGTAACAATTGGTAGTGCATTTACCGGTATTCGGGGGGGAGATGGTCGCGGGGTCACCCAGCTCCCAGTTCATGAGCGGGGTTCCGTCCGTGCCGCCCACGGTAAACCCCTGAGCGCCCGACTCGAAGTCATAGGAATAAAGAAGTGTTAAAGGATTTACGCCGCTCACCCTGTCAAGGAGAAAAACATTACCCGCATTCAGGGTCACGCTGGTTGCATCCGGGACGCCGTCACGATTGAGGTCGAGTTGATCCGGAGTACCGTCCCCGTTCATATCCACTGTCACTGTGGTGCTGTCGGACGTTGCCTGGACCAGGGCGTAGACCCTCTCGAAATCCTGGAGGTTCGGGGGATTTTTTGCAGCCAGATCCTCGCCGAAAGGCATGATATATGTAGTGAGTTGGGGACGTACCGGGTAGACCTCCCAGGCCACGGCCAGCAGTGTTCCGGCAGCCTCGGTCCAGCTCGCCCGGCTCACGGTCGCGGCCCCGCCCGCCACATATATCCGGTCCATGCCATCATAATAGGTGGCCGTGCCCCGGGGATTCGTTGGGATGTTGGCGCTTTCGAATATCTTGCTGTCCCCTTTGGCTGCCAGGGTATATGTCTCGTCTGCGGTCGACACAGGGTTATCCGGATCGAAATTATACCCGTTTTCCCAGTGATCGTAATAAACTGTGGTATTAGCCGACCATGCGGTCACCGAGATTATGGCGTGCATGTCTCCGGATTCGTTATATGCACCGATATCGTCCAGGACGTAGTTCATATTGACCTCGTCGCCCGGGATATAATACTCCGAATACCCGGAGCCCGAGGCAAGGGCGGCTGCCGGAGAAAACAGATGTGCAAGAATAGCGATTGCCACAACCATGAAGAATAAAGAAGTAAAATAATGATGGCGTTTCATGGAAAAATCTCCTTGGTAAATCAGTCCGGGGACGGATTGCGCCCTCACAGGGAATAAAAACAGATAATCCAAACACTGCTGCGGTATAGGCGAAATCGCCGAATTACGCTTTACGCTTGCGCTAACCCGAATTCGACGCTTGGTTATGATTATAACCGGAGTAATTCAAACCTGCAAGTTGAAAATCCAATACAGGCCAGCCACACATAATCCGGATCAACGGTAGTTTTGTCGATCACATATAGCCTGGCGGACGCCCCGGGTGTAAACCCGTAATAGTTGCCGGCAATGCCGTACTTGAAATAATCCGAATCAATGACGCCGTCTAAAGTGGGGGCTGCAAAGGAAGATGCAGGAAGGAAAAGCACGAGGGCAAGGAAAAAAAGAACCACCAGCCGGGCCAAAGGTCCGGCCCGGCTGGTGGCAGGCAGACGTTTTCGCATAACTATCCGCAGGTCTGTGGGAACAAGCCAAGGAGCGCATGCACACCAAAGTTTCGATTGGCCCGAACGATGCTAACAAAAGCCCGGTCATTTTCATAATGCCGGGGCCGAGCCATCACTGGCCGGGTTTTTTCGCCGCTCCCCTGGGATTTTCCAGCTTTTCGTTAAAGGCTGCCACCTTTTCTTTAAACGCCTTGTTTTCCCGGTCATAGGCCTTGATCTTTTCATTTAAAGTATTCACCTTGTCTTCATAGGCCTGCACGTCCTTCATGGAGGCATCGCTCAGGGGAGGCTCACCCAGGCTGCTCCGCTCGGCTTCCAGAGCGCCGAACTTTCTGTCGAGTTCGGCCTTTTCCCGGTCCAGGTCGGCTGCCCTGATCTTGAGCTTGCCGTCCCAGGTATTGGATGACGGGGCAGCGGTAGCCGGCCGGGTTCCCCCGGAGCCAGAAGCGGGTTCACCGGACGCGGAATCGCCTTCACCTGTCGCGGCGGCCTCCTGCGGGACTGCCTGATCGGGCTCGATCTCGCGATAACTCTTTACCCCCGGCCGTTGATCTTCCGGAACCTCGGCGATATTATCCGTGAAATGAACGGCTCCGTCCGGACCGGTGTACTGGTAATATTTCGCACTTGCCGGTATAACGGCCGCGAAAATCAGCAAAAAAAACAAACACAGGATTCTTTTCAGCATTAAAAGACCTCCCTTGCCGTTTATTGAAATTGGGGCCGTGCTGCGGCCGGCCGGGTCAGGGGTTGTATTTCAATGACAACGCCGGAGGCATCAGTCTTATAGCCCACGTACCGGCCCTTGTGAAAGGCCTGCCCGACACCCGGGGATAAAAGTTTTAAGCCGATATCATCTATCACCACGGCGTTTTCATCTATCCTGTCTATGGTCCCCTGGCCGTCAAATGCTTTTTGGACGGCCGAGTCTATACCCGCCGTATTAACGGATGCGGCCTTTTGCAGGGAACGAATAGCAATCCCGCCTGATGAAGAAGTTCCTTCTGCGGCGAGCACGGGAATCGCAAACAGCAGCAGGCCGGTGACAAGACCGGCGACAAGGCGCCGACGCAACCGATATGTTTTTGAATTTATCATGAGAATCCTCCTTTTACGCAATTTCTGATCATATTCACTCATCCTGCCTACCAGTTGTTTTCAATCTCCCGCCAGAAGAACTGCCCGGCAAGGATCTTTGGAATCGGCATATTGTTGATACTGCCGGTGGCGTCGTTGATATACATCCTGTCCTTTATGATAATCGGATCATAGAGCATCTTGTTTATCTTCTGGCCCGAAGGCGCGGCCTTATCCCCGTTGGGGAGCGTGATCATATCGGAACTGTCGTACTTGCCGTCGAGGTCTACGTCAAACTGGGAGGTGTCTGTCCGGCTTCCGCTGCATGCGTTGATCTGGTAGATCACGGATTGACCGCCTGCGGAGCACGGTGAACTCGACGGAATCGACGAGACGAACAGGGCCACCCCGTTCCTGATGATCGGATCACGAATGATGCGCTCGCGAAAACCCGTGAGATCCAGGTACCATCCCACATTGGTGCCCGAGTCGGTTGTAGGGTTGTAATAGTCAATGGTGTTGTTGGATACCACCAGGTAATCTGCGGTGCTGTATTCAATGGTCTGCTCAAGGAGCGTCAGCGCCTGTACGGCGCTGGTCATGTTGGTGTTTCCGTCCAGGTTCGACAGGGTTCGGTCTATTTTGAAATAGCCATAATACTTGTCGTTATCCTCATCCTGATCATTATTCAGGTTGACCCAGGGCTCCCCCCAGTCCCAGATACCGTACAGGCTCTGGACGGTGGTGTCGGCAAAATCAGGCGTGCCCAGGTATTCGCCTGTGCCGAATACGACGATATAGCCCCCCAGTCCCTGCTCGCAATGTTTCATGACATCCGGCGACGAGGTGATGGGCTGAATATCGCCGTTGGCATTTTTCGCGGTAAAAAGAGGCATCGGCACACTATTATCATCATAGGCGACCTTCCAGTCGGAAACACTGGGGCCGGAGAAGTCGAATTTCCACATATTGCCCTTCAGGTCCCCGGCATAAACCAGGTCGATCTGGCCATTGATGTCTACATCGATCACGGCGGGTGTGGAAAGCCCGTTGCAACCGAAGACCCCGGTGTGGATGGTGGCTACCGGGTATCCATAAGTCGGATCAAGCACGTAAAGAACCGCCTCTCCGTTTACACTGTCATACCCGTTCCCGAAGATGACCACCCACCCGGCGGCCTTGGTGTTGACGATATAGGCCCTGCTGTATGAGTAGCCCATATCATCGTCTATAATGCCGCTGCCCGGGTATTCCCACTTAAACATCGGCCGTTATCTCGCTTTCGGGATGCGGGGTGGTCACGTCCAGGCAGAAATATCCCTTACCCCCTTTTCGCAGGCCCTCAATCAGCAGGACTTCGGGGGCCTCTACCGTGCCGATATTCTGGACATAGGGGGTGGAGTCCACATAGAACCGGTGGCTGTAGCCGGGATCGGCCAGGTATTTCAGGTCGGAGAATATCAGGTTCGGCACATAGGAAAAGAGTTCCGTCCCGTTTTCCGCGTCAAATGCGTGGAGCATGCCGTCGTTGGCCCCGATATAGATCACATCGTCATAAAAGAGGGGCGCGGAATGGACGATATCCCCAAGCTTGCCGTTCGTGGCCCTAAACGTTCCCCCATGATTTGTATCATTTGTGGTTTCTCCCCGAAGATACCGGAGCATGGCCGCAGCTCTCTGGGTATCCGGATCAAGGGCCGCCTTCTGGGCAATGGTCAGGTTCTGGTACTGGAAGGCGATACCCGAATACCCGTCCGTGGTAAAAATCTTGCGATTGTCCCAGGTCACGGAATCAAGCTTCTGGCGGGCCGACCAGATGGCATCGCCAACGTCTCCGGATACCGCCTCGATCCTCTTTGACAACACGTCGCCATACCAGTTGTCGGTGTGGTAAATCCCCTGGAAAATCCGGGTCCCCACCTGCCGCTGTATGGAGTTGGTGGCCAGGGCTGCGGCGGCCCCGATCCGGCTTTCAATGTCCGATTTCAGGTCCATGAGCGCCTGGATCAATTGCTCGGGATTGCCCGCGCTGATGTATTTCCCGCGGCCGTTTATTGCCGCGTGGTACATATCGTCGATCTTTTCGGGTATGGCGGAAGATGAATTTGGGTCCGGGTCCGGCCAGGCAGGGCAATTGCCCAGAGGGCAGTCAAGCCATAAAGCCGGATCAATGGTCCCTTTAAGACCAAAGGACAGGGTATAGCTCACCATATGCTGGAAGGTGGCCGTATCCCGTGCGTTTATGGGCACGTTGTTGTCGAGGCTGGTATTTAAATCCGCCTCGTAATACTTCATGGTCGTGTCCGCCAGGGTATTGGCGATATTGGCATCTTTGTCGGCGAACTTGCCGCCGTCAAAGTCCGTGTTGTTATCAGTGTCGGCATTTCCCACGCTCGGGCTTGATCCATTGTAATACCCGTCGGTCATGGCGATCATAAATGCCTGCTGGCAGGTGCCGCCCCGGTCGGCCGTGAAAAACGGATAGCTTGAGTTGCTGGTGCCCAGGGGTAAAGATGAAGGTTTGATGTAGTTGCCCTTATAATACTCGCCAATATTCTTCACCCCGAGGCGAAGGGGGGTGCCGCCCGATGAATACATGCCGTAAAGGGTGTTTAACAGGGAGTTGGCATCGTCGTAATTTGTCCCGTCGATCTCCACGTTTACCGGCAGGCCCCGCTGTTTGATCCGCTCGTGGATCGTGACAATACCGATATAAACACCGGACATGGTATCAATGACCTGGGCTATGGCGCTTTTGGCCGTAAACTCCCGGCGGCGGTAAAACGAATACCAGTTGGCGAAGTTCTGGCGCTCGGCAGCGTAGGTGCGGCCGGTGACTATACCAAACATCGCGGCCTGGGCCGGGGTCAGGTCGGACAGCTCGTTATCATCGACGATATCATCGGCATCCGAGTCATTGAACTGGTAATAGAAAATATCATTGTTTGCGATATTAACGAGAAATGTCCCGAAACTGTTCTGGACAAAGTAATGGGAGTTGGCGATATCCACCTGCCCGACATTAATGTGCGGCAGAAATGCAACGGCATCGGCGCTGGCCCGGTCGGAACCTGCGGCGGAGGGTGTATGATTCAGTGTAACCACACCGATCCCGCTTGCGAAGGTAACGTCGGATGTAAGGAGAATCCATTGCTGGCCGTTTGATCTCTGGTCCTCGTAAACGGTGGTCGGGCCTGAATCGTGATCAACGGTATACCTGACCGAGCTGGACCGGTTGCTCGAACTAACCCACCGGGTATAGACATCGTAATGAACGGTCGGATCGAGGTTTCTCGCGGTCCAGGTCGCGGTAAAGAGCACGCCCGCATCATTGGTATAGAGATAATTGTCATCCCCGTTGCAGGACGTGCCGTCGCAGGAAGAAGCATTGGGATAAGCGCTTGTATTGCAGTAGCCCTCCCAGGAAATCGGATTTACGCAGGCGTCACTTGGCGTAAACTGCACATCCGGGATGGGACCGCCGCCCGAGCTTCCTTTATACACCAGCTTTGCGGCGTCCACCCCGTAACTTTTGGAACTCTTCCCGGAATAACGAAGCATAATCTTTCCGGCCCCGTTTGTTTCCCGCGTCAAAATTGTACTGGCCCAGGTATACCCATTCCTGGGCCAGGCCCCCGCCGTTATTCTGGCTCTTCCAGACATTTGTATCGATTCCCTGGTGGCGGACAATATACTTTACGTTGTTTGTCCGGCTGGAGTACTTGGGGATGCTGACCCATGCCTCGTAGGGACCGGCCTGGGGAATGTTAAAGGTATAGTCTACCTTTATCTTGGACTTGCCGCTCTTGGGATATATGGAGTAGTAATCATGATTGCCGGACACGCCCTGTACGAACGCGCCGTTATTGTTATGATATTGATTTACATTTTTATTTCCCATCCAGAAACCCGGGTCCCCGTCATCGACGATGATATCCGCGACACCGGTGCTGACGGTATCGGCGTTGTCAACGATGATGCCGCTGGTCTGGATGAGCGTATCCAGTGCCCCGCCGCCGCCGCCGCCGGTAACGGTGGTAAGCGTATAAAAAATATCGCTCAGGTTAAAGGTCGGGCTCGAGCTGATGGGATCAGACCGGGGAGTGTCGGGATCGGCCTGGGGAGCCTCGGGCCAGGTGGGCACGTCCGTGCCCGACAGGGTCTCATACCTGGGCCAGGGGACATATTCGGAAACGGGATTGTAATAAAGATGGTTGTACTCGGCCCACTGGCCCTTCCAGTGCATTTTGTCGGCGCCGGTATAATATCCGCCGGAATAAGCATTATCCCCTGGGTTGGGAAAGACATAGCGCTTGCCGTTAAATACACCGTCCTGCTGCGGGGTCATATAGGTCCAGTCCATGGAACCCGAATCGTCTATTAAAAACATGACAAGCCCCGGGGCCGCCTGCTGCTGTGTATCCAATGGAATGTCGGCCAGATCCGCGCTGATACACGAGGGCGTGGCAGACGCTGTTTTCGCAGAGCACAGACCCAACGCCATTAGGCAAACCATTACGCCCAGTAGATAGACCAGTGCCCGGTTTTTCGGCCGGAGATTCCGGCTGTGTTCTGGTTCGTTTATCCCTGATTGGATTATCATTGTGCACCTCCCCCTTGTCCAAGGGTTTTATAAGTCGGGGTTTTATAATCGCCCGGGTTTGCGGGCTTGTGATTTGCATGCATTACGTTGATCCATATTTAATGATCTGTACTTGATCCGTAAAACCTGCCGGGTTAATAAAGGATATGCTGGCGACTTTAAACTAGAACTTCTTTTTTACACCCACCTCGATACGGGACTGGCCGTATTTGGCAGAGTTGTAGATCGCGACGATCTTGCCCTGTCGCCATATGGGCTGGCCGATCTTCATGGAATTGTTGGGCACAACATTCCAGCCTACAAAATAATACCGCAGCGGGTTCAGCGCTTTTTCCCCCCGGTCGTTTATGGTGGTGATGGCGTCATTGGTCACGGCCAGGGGAATCGCGGAATTGGTGCCGTCCAGCACAACATCGTCCGGATCATCGTCCCAGGTGTCCTCGGGATTGAGCCAGTCGTTGGGCCGGGTGGGGTCGAGGAGGCCGGCGTTTGTCTGGTTTAATATCCAGCGCAAACCTTCGGATGCCGCCAGTTCGGCAAGCTGGAGGTTCTGCTGATATAAGGCCGTGTTGCGGATAATATACGATTCCGTGACTGAATTATTGGTGGCTGAAATCCCGGCGATCGTCATAATGGCAAGGATAATCAGCGCAATCACGATCACGGAACCCTTTTCGTTTCTCAAAACCGGAGATGAACTTTCCTCCTGCCCCTGTGAATCGCATGCATTCATATCCGCCTCCCGATATTTTAAATGTCGGTGTTTCATATGTCCTGCTCCCAGACCTTTACCATCTCCATGCGCGCCAGGATATCTGCGGCGTCCGCATCAGGGGCCACAGTGATGGTTATGGTTTTCGAAATGGTGACGTTGTTGGGCGGCGGCGGGGTATAGATATTTGGAATCGCCGCAATGGGCGAGTCGTCCACCACAGTCCAGCGTATGGTATACAGTCCTGTCCAAGCGTCGTTCATCGTGTGCTGGCCCACGGCAAGATCGGGAAGGATATCGAATTTTTCCACGGTCCCGTTTCCGTCCAGATCCACATCCTCGTCATAAAAAGGGATATTCCTGATGTGCTCGACCTCCCGGCTGGCAAGCTCAATGGCCTTGGTGACCTTCCTTGCATTCGTGGTCTTATTTACCGCGTTGATCTGCATGGCGGCCACGGCAAGAAAACCCACGGCAAATATTGCCATTGCAATCATCACCTCAACCAGGGTGAAGCCCGCTTCTCTTTTTCCTGGTTTTACAAATTGTAAATTCATATCTTTTTCTCCAGTCTTTCCTACATTCCAGTGGACAGGTTTCGGCAGGTCACGGTGGTTGTAACCCTTATCCTGCGGAAATCATCATTTTGCGCCGGCAGGATAACGGTTCCCTGTTGGTTGGTGTAGCTTGTTGTATCGGTATAGGGTGTTAAAAGGCCCCGCAAATGCTCCCCAGAACGGGCCACAAGCGTGATCTGGACGGCCCGGATATTGGCCAGCTGGTTTGGGGGCACTGGGGTTCCTATAACGGTCCCCTGGCGGTCAAGGAAGACGAAATTAAGGGCGTCGATATTGTAGGCAAGAGGCTGGAGGCCGCCGCAGGCCGGCTTGGCAGGCGGGTTGTTGTTGCAGGTTTCCCGGCCCAGGTTGCAGGGCATGCCGTCTGCTATCCCGTCCCCGTCTGCATCGTTTGTAAGTGCGTAACGGATGTCTTCATTGGCGTCGTTATTGATGTCCCCGTCGTAATACGCGGCTTCGTCCGCCTCGTCTATTGTTCCGTCATTGTCGTTGTCGATCCCGTCTGTCTCGCCCCCGGTAATATCACGGGTAAAA
>JAADHK010000145.1 GCA_013151835.1 Deltaproteobacteria bacterium | reverse complement strand
AATCTGGGGACCTTACTTAATTGCGACCTGAGGACACATTGAAACAGGGCGAAGGAATATCTTAATTTGTAAATTGAACTTATAAGTACAATAATCGACATGAAATAGTCACATTAATATTATTTTCGATATCTTCAAAAGTCAAATGCGGTTACCCTGGACGTATATTTGTCAGCTATTGACTTTAAAGCGTACACTTGATATAAATTATGTACTTTAACAAGGAACGTTTTTACAATTACGTGTCAATAAAGGAGGGTGAAATTTATGGATGTCAATGTAAAGGAAGCCAGAAATAAAATCAGCGCGCTACTGGATCTTACTCAAAAGGGCGAAGAAATTTCAATTTTGAGGAGAGGTAAAAAGGTTGCGCGGCTTGTGCCTGTCGTTGGTTCAGAAAAACGACTGCCGGATTTGAGTAATTTCAGGGAGTCAATTGCATTACAAGGCTATTCCTTGAGCCAGACCGTTATCGACGGGCGTAGCGAGGAACGGTATTAATGCTTTATCTGGATACTAGTGTGTTAGTGGCTTATTACTGCCCGGAGGCGTTGAGCCGGCAAGTGCAGAGTCTGCTGAGGGAGCAGGTGAAACCGGCCCTGAGTGTTTTGACCGAAGTGGAGTTTACTTCTGCGGTGGCCAAAAAAATAAGGCTGAATGAGCTGGGCAACGCGGACGCCAATCGAATTCTGGCTAAATTTACTTCCCATGTGGAGGCAGGGCTGTATCGGATGGTTCCCGTGGAAAATCATCACTGGAGGTTGGCAAGGGGCTGGATCGGTCTTTTTACGACGTCGTTGAGAACGCTTGATGCGCTTCACCTTGCAATAGCCTCTGCTGAAGAATTGCAATTAATCACATCGGATAAACAGTTTTACCAGGCTGCCGAGATGTTTGCCGTTGATGCACGTCTGGTTGCGCCTTAAATTAAAGACCTCACTCCCATCTGCGCCTGCCAGGACTCCGCATACAGCCCGTTTTTTGCAACAAGGGTTTCGTGTGCGCCGGACTCAAGTACACGGCCGTTATCCATAACGCAGATAATATCCGCGTGCATGGCCGTGGTGAAGCGATGGGTCACGATGATCGCGGTGCGTCCGCAGGCGTACTCCGCAAATCTTGCGGTCCATTCGGCCTCGGCCCAGGAATCCATGGAACTGGTCGGCTCGTCTAAGACAATGATTTGCCCATCCCGGAAGGCTGTCCGGGCAAGGGCCAGCCGCCGCCATTCGCCGCCGCTCAAATCGGTCCCTCCGGAAAGCCAGCGACCTAAAAGGGTGTCATATCCGCCAGCCATTCGGCCGGCGATTTTATCAGCACCCGCAGCTTCGGCCGCAGCCCGGATTTTCCGCTCCGGCCTGCCCGCGTCAATATCACTTGCTGCAATATTGCCCGAGATCGTATCGGCATATTGCACGGGCGCCTGAAACATGACCGTAAGCATCCGCCTGAGCCGGGCGATTGGAATCTGCCGGATATCCACGCCGTTTATGGTGATTTTTCCTCTGTCCGGATCATAAAATCGGCACAAAAGCCTTACAATCGTAGACTTTCCAGCCCCGTTTTTTCCCACGATGGCAACGGTCTTCCCGGCGGGGATACAAAGGCAAAAATCACAAAGGGCGTCTCGCGAAGCGCCGGGATAGTGAAAATATACGTTTTCAAATTGGATTTCAACCATTTCTCCAGCAATCACCGGCCCCGGTCCAACAGGGTCTTTTATGGCCGGAACAAGGGATAAAAATGTAAAGAGGTCCTCGATAAAAAGGCTGTTGCCATAGATTTCGCCGATGTTGGACAAAAGCGCACGCGCCATTTTCTGGCCGTTTGTAAATGCCTGGTAAAACAGCACCAGGTCTCCCGGGGTGACCCGCCCGGCTACTGCCTCAAGCACCATCCGAATCATGACAGCACAGGTTATGGCAAGGGCCATGGACGCCCCTGTGATTTCGGAAAGCTTTTCGCTTTTCACAAGCCCCATCCGTTCGCGTCTTAACCCCTTTCGCAACGCCTGGTACGCGGCCTTGAAATGATCACCAGTGTCAAAAGCCCTGATTTCAGCGGCACTCTCCCGGGAGGTCACCAGCCAGTCGAGATAACCTGCCTTTCGTTCCTTTTGAGTGACGCTTTTCCACCACTCATGGAATTTGAGCCGGTGATGAATTGCAACGAAAAAAGCCGGGATAGTGCTTGCGGTCAACAAGGCGGCAAGCCAGTACCCATAGGGGATGATCAGGCCGATCATCGAAATGAACGTAATGGCTGATTTGAAAAAATCACCCAGGTTTTCCATGAGGGCAAGCGGCCGGTGGGCCGCCTCGCTTTTTGCCCGGTGAAGGTGATCGTAAAACTCCGCAAAATCATAATAGGCCATGTCAATGGATGTGGACTTGTCGTGGATAAGGCCCGTCACATGATCCGATATCCGTTCGGCCATGAGTGTGCGGACCCAGTCGGAGGCGGTCTGGCAGAGCATGGACAGGATAATAGCACAGGCCAGAAGCGATGCCGGAAGAATAACCGCCATCAGATCAGCCGGCCCGGTTTGTCCGGCGGCAGCAGATATCCCGTCTATGACAAATTTTGAAAGCAGCGCCACCGCCGCAGGCAAAAGCCCTGAAATCACCAGAAGCCCGGCCCATGCAAGCCCCCATCGGCCAGCCGCGTCTTTTACCAGGGAGATGGCCCTGGGCAGCGTGTACACTTGGTGGGCAAGGTTTTTCAAGTTTGATTTGAACCAGATTGTATATTGGTGTCGCTTCATTTTCAGGCTACCTTATCCCCAGCCGCTTCATGCGGTTATAAAGGCTTGTCCGTTTCATTCCCAGTATTTCGGCCGCTCCCCCGGGACCGGCGATGCGTCCGCCGGACAGCTTCAGAACATGATTGATGTATCGGCGCTGAACCTCGTCCAGACTCGGCAGGTCGTCAAACGGATGCGCGGCGCCGGGCGAGTCCGCTTCGGGGAGGTTCAAATGGAGGCTTTCGTCGGCCGAAAGGAGAACAGCCCTTTCCATAATATTTTCAAGTTCCCGGATATTCCCTGGCCAGTCATAGGCCATGAGCATTTCTCTGTCACAACTGGAAAGAGAAAGGCCCGGGCGGTTATATTTTGCCGAAAACCGGGCCAGGAAATGGCGCGCCAACGGAAGGATGTCATCAGCCCGTTGGCGCAACGGAGGTATTGTCAGCGGAATCACGTTCAGCCGGTAGAAAAGATCCTCCCTGAAACGCCCTGCCGCGACTTCATGCGCAAGGTCCCTGTTCGTGGCCGCAATCAAACGAAACTCGGAAAAAATCGTCTTATTTCCCCCCACGCGGGTCATGGTCTTTTCCTGCACGGCCCGAAGCAGCTTTGCCTGCATGGGTTTTGGGATTTCTCCGATTTCATCGATAAAAAGGGTGCCCTTATGGGCCAGCTCCATCCGCCCCTTCTTCATTCTGTCCGCACCGGTAAACGCCCCTTTTTCATGCCCGAAGAGTTCGCTTTCCACGAGATTTTCAGGCAGGACCGTTGGGTCCACGATGACCAGGGGACGGTTTTTTCTCCTGCTGGTTCCATGAATCCGCCGGGCCACCAATTCCTTTCCCACACCGGTTTCTCCCATTATCAGGACCGTACTGTCCGTGGCCGCGATCCCTTCGGCCTGCGTAAGAAGCCTCAGCATGGCCGGACTTTGGGTGATAATCGTTAAGCCGTCAGTCGGTTCCAGCTGGCCCAGCTGGTCCGCCGTTTTTTGCTCCATCTTCCGGGAAAATTCAAATATATGATTAATATAACTGGTCAGCCAGCGGGCCATTTGAATGAGCTGGGATTTGCTGAAATTATCAAAGCAATCCTGCATATAGGAGTTATCATGGTATAAAACGCCCTGAATCCGGCCGGAAACTTCAAAGGGAACGCAGATCATTGCCTTGACACGGCTCGGGTTGAGCCCGGATTCACCCCGGCGGAGTACCTGGGGTCGGTTTTCATGAAAAGCCTTAAAAACAAGGGTCATATTGTCCCTGAAGTCTTTTGAGGAGACATCGGTTGGCGACAGGTTGCACGGGCCCCTCAGGATCGGTCCTTTTTTGGGTTCATGATGCCGGAACCAGAAAATGCCGCCGCGTTCGGCCCCAAAATACCTGTTCGTTGATTTTACCGTGTTGGCGAGCAGGTAGTCAAAATCCGCGCTGGGAGACAATTCGGCAATGACATCGGCAAACATGTTAAGCAGTTGGTCTCCCGAATCCGCGCACTGATTCAAATCACTTTTGACCGTCAGCAAAGGGCGCAGATCATCCGGAAAAAACACATCCAGATAACTGCCAAAATCCTTGCGGGCTTTTTCCGCCAGGATTCTCGCTTCCTGGCGATCCCCTTCACGCAATTTTAACCGGGCCATTTCAATACGGGTTTTTCCGGTCTGAACCGGATCGCCGGATTGCAATAAATATTTTTCACTCTGAATCAGATTCGAGAAAATGGCGGCAACTTCCCCGTTATTTTCGATCTGCTCAAGGGCTTTTAATCGGTGCGCCACCCCCCGCAGGTGAATGTTCGGCTCATGCATGACGCGCATGAATTCATCCGGATAATTTAGATACCGGCTTTCGTTTATTCCTTTTCGATGCACTTCAAATAAGGTTTCAAGGACAATGGGGGAGGCATACTGACGTACAAGACCCGCAGTTGCAGCCTCTTTCGAATTTTGCATGACCCAGTCCCACGCCTCTTTCAGGCGGCCTTCCAGATAATGATGAAACGCGAGGCCGCCCTTGGCAAAATAACCTGCCAGAACGTTTTTCGTTCTGCGCGCTTCCTGGAGCGCGCCGGACAGATGAAAGTGGGCTTCCTTGTTTTTTTTGATGCCAAGCAGAATAATACCCAGAACCGCGCGGAGCGTTGTCGCAAGCCCATGGTCCCCTCCTTCGATGGCTACCCGGCGATAGTAGTCCAGGGTCCCGATGGCCCGGTGGAACTGCCCTAGAAAAGCAGCGGAATAACTCAGCCATAATGGGCCGGAAGGATTAATGATCCGGCCGAGCTTTTCGGATTCAAAGCTGTGCGCGGCCCGTTCAAAATAACCGATGGCCTCATTAAAACGGCCCTGGATAAAATAATACAGGCCGATAAATTCGGCCGCCTGGGTCAGAATATCTTCGTCTCCCAGGGCTTCGGCCTCGTATTTGCCCACCTCAAAAACCGACATGGCGGTGTCCCGCTGCTCGGCAAAATAAAAAAGCCGGCCAAGATGCAGGTTGATCATGGCCATGGACCGCTGGTCCCCGATTCTTTCCGCGGCGCGCAAAGCGCTTTGCAAGGTTTCGATCAGTTCGGAAAATCCTTTTCCAAGCACAAAACTGACATTGGCCAGTTCAATGGCGGCGGATGTGAACAAGGCATCCCGTTCCGGGGAGGCGGGAAAATCAATCAGTCTATGGGTCACGCTGTGCAAATGCTGCCAGGCGGAATCCCTGTCACCGGATGAAAGCGCATTTTCAGCCAAATTTTTTTCAATTTGAAG
>JAADHK010000013.1 GCA_013151835.1 Deltaproteobacteria bacterium | reverse complement strand
CGGGACAGGTATCAAGACTGGAGCGGGATTAAATGAACAAACCAAAAAATCAGGATAAAGACAAAGGAAAGCAGTTGATTCGCAACAGCACGGCTGAGTTTCTGATTTTTACCGGGCAAAGCGGTGAACAGAGCATCGAAGCCCGGTATGAAGATGAAACCATCTGGCTGTCTCAAAAGCTGATGGCACAACTCTTTGATGTAGATGTGCGTACCGTTAATGAGCACCTGAAGAACATCTTTAAGAGTGGTGAGTTACAGGAAGAATCAGTTATCCGGAAATTCCGGATAACTGCCGCAGATGACAAAAACTATAACACGAATTTCTACAACCTTAATGCCATCATCTCGGTGGGATATCGGGTCAATTCGGTGCGTGCCACCCAGTTCCGCCAATGGGCGACTCTGGTATTGCGGGAGTTTGCTATCAAGGGCTATGTGCTGGACAAAAAGCGAATGGGAAACGGGGCCTTCCTTGGCGAGGATTACTTTGAACGCCTGTTGGAAGAGATCCGGGATATCCGGCTCAGTGAGCGTCGCTTTTACCAGAAGATCACCGACATTAGTCCCCGGCGTGGATGACTGCGTCTGCCCGAACATGACGGGCCAGCTCGTTGATGATTCCAAGTTTGCCGTGAGTATCACTGATCAACAGAAGTCGCATGCGTTTACTCGTCAATCATCTTTCAAGGTTGTGCTTCCGTAGGCGTCCAGAACAGCCTTTTCCATGCGGGCAATTTCCTCATCCAACAGAAACTTGAAGTGACTCGCGCGTTTCCGCGCTGAGAGGCGAGCGTTGTTTTGGAGGCAGAAACGGATAAATAGATCAATCTGCCGGTCGGGCATGTCTACGATCTCCTGTATGGTTTTCTTGGTCTTATCGTAGTTTGCCAGGAATGCCAATTCGCTGGCGAGTTCCGTATCGATGGTCTGATCGATAAATCGAAAAAGCGCCTCTGCCTGGGGCGTCATATCAATATAGCGGTACCATATGGACGTATCATTTTGAACCGTCATACGGCCGTCTTCATCGAGCAAGTATTCCACCAAGGGCATGAGCCGCCGTGAAAACGCTTCCAGAGAGGCGTCATAGTCGGCTGGATTTTTCAGCATGGACGCTGAGATAGGAAACATGACGCCCTTGGGTGTGAAACCCCGTCGTGCGAGAATATTGTGGATCAGGAAGCGGTGGATTCGACCATTGCCGTCCTCGAACGGGTGCAGAAAGACGAATCCATAGGCGATAACGACGGCGTGAATTACTGCGGACACGTTGCTTGCGTCCATGCGCTTATGGGCGGCTATCAGGCCCTCCATCAGGTCGGCCAAATCCTCAGGCTTCGGACATGCGAAGTGCATCCTTTCCTTCTGCCAGGCGATGGTCTCGCCGACATAATTCTGGCTCATCCGGTAGTCGGAATCTCGAAACCGTGGATCGACGATGCGGTTCTGAAGCTCGATTAGCTGCATTTTTTCGCAGAAATCTTCTTGCTCAGCCAGTTGGAGCAGCGTTACGAAGCGCTCGGTCCGGGTCGAGGTGGGGTTTATATGTTCGATCTCGAAGGACGATTTTGTCTCCTTGGTATACAAGTAGCCGAGCGCCCTCCTAAGCAATTCCAGAGAATAGGCGGACACGACTTGACGGCATCGCTTGGAGAGATCGGCTGTTTCGAAGTCGCGAAGGGTATCGGTGCGGCGAACCGTTGGGCAAAATCGTCGATCACCCAGTAAGTTATCGTTAATTCGTTGACGACGAATCTGGCGGGCGGGAGTGACCGTGTAGTATTCATCCGGCTCGAGCAGATCGATGTAGTTACCCCGCTTCACGTCATCCATCGGAAGCGTTTTGCCGGTCAGGAACTCGTACAGATACCACAGCCGCCTGGCGTATTTGCCGGTTGGTTTGGACCGGACATATTCGAGAAAATCTTCCTCTGCAACTTTCTGAAAGAGGTTGGTGAGTATCGTAAGATTTGTACCGTCATACTTAAGTGCAAATTCAAGATGATCGCCCAGAGTATCCCCCGGCCAGTACTTGGGCGGATATACCTCCTCGACTGTGTCCCCGCTCGAGCCGATTCGGTGGATTCCACTGGTAGTCACTAAGGTTCTGTGCCAATTCGAAATAACATCGAGGTCGTATCGCTCGATAATTTCCGCGTACCCTGCGGGTCTTTCATTTGATTTAACCTGATCGTTTTCAACCATGGCTTCCTCCGGAAAAACGATTACAGCACAAGAATTATAGTTATATTTTACCATAAGTCAAGAAAAGTAATTACAGGACGCTGTTTTTTGCTAACCTCGACTCAACAAGAAAAATAGTTGCGGTGCCGGAATAACGGTTACAAAACTGGTTTTGACAGGAAATATCGTTACGCAAGGTTCGTTTATGGTCTGCCCGACAACTACCACGCTTGTACTTCGCTATCCCGCCCAACCGACGTTTCTTCCCCATCTCCGGTAGATAAAACCCCAGGACGAGCTTTATCTCGCCACACGGCGCAGATGTCGCGCCCACAGACCAAGAATACGTGAGGTGGAGAGACAAAACGAGCGCACAACTTCAGATGAAACCGCCACTACCGCCGATGGCAACGGACTGGATAACGTTCCAACAACCGATGGATTGGTAATCGCACCGCTGGCTACAGCAGCGGCCCCTCCGGTCTTCAGCATGGAAGAGGTCGTCATCAAAAGGAGAGGCGGTAAAACCTTTTCAATAATTTTCAGGAAAAATAAAAAATCACCGTTTGACGTTCCCGGGATTCAGACCAAAGCAACTACAAAAGACATTCTCGATGCGATTAGAGAATCCAGAGAACGATTTTCCGAATAAATTAAGCATACGGATACCCAGTACCCCCAACGGTTGAAGGCGCAACTCCACGATACGCTGTCAGATTCCCTTGCTGCTCTCCTCTCCGCCGGAACGTTTTGGGGAGCCTCTTAATTTTCGTCTTTCATCTTGCACAATACTTAGGGCCCACGCAAAAATAACTTCACATTTTAAGTGCCGATGCATCCCGCTTGGCTGCGTTGGCGAAAGCTCGGAATATTCCCGATATTCCTGCACTTTCGCGCCTTGCCAGCCGGGCGCCTCAACACCAAAAATCTGTGAACTTATTCCTGCACGAGCCCTTAGCAGATGTTATATCTTATTATAAGTATTCAGATAACATGCGTTCGTCTTGCTAAATCCGAGCGAGCGACAAGTTCGCGACACCGTTTTTGGCAGTCCGGCATCAGCAATTACATATCCTCCTTAGCCGCGTCCATGTATTTGAGCAGAATTGAGCGCCAGTTTGCGCAGGCGTTTAACATGCATAGATTTCCGAAATGTCCGCTAAAGGTCCGGTCGATAAATATGATATCCTTGGGAAATACGATGGTCATCGACTCCGCCAGGTGTTTTTGGGCCAGACGCTGAATCCGTGTATAAAAATCCCTGTCCGATCCAAAGACATAGGGGCGTTTCGGGTCAACGATTTCCTGAAAAATGGCTGCAAAATCGGCAACAATTTCCCATGATACCGGGCCGCCGTCTCCCCTGTGTACCCCCATGCCAATCAGCAATTCCGGTATATTCGGGTAATCATGATCCAGTACCGCTGAAAGCATACGCACATAAGCCCCACAAAGTTCTTCGGATATCTCTTTCATGCAACCAAAATCGTAGACGATGACCCTGCCGTCTTCACAAAACGAAAAATTGGCTATATTCGGATCGGCATGCAAAAACCGGTGTTCAAACAGGCCCTTGAGCACAAAACTGGTGATTGCCTCGGCCCAGGCATTTTTCAACCCCTGGGTATAGGCGGGACCTGAAACCGCCTCCGGTGAAATACCGCGCACAAGTTCCATGGCAAGGATGTGACGGGTGGTGAGTTCATCTATGACCTCAGGCACGATTATCCGGGAGTCGTCTTCAAAAAGGACTGCGGCCCGCTTCATGCTGGCGGCCTCTTTCTCGTAATCAAGCTCTTCTATGAGCCGATCATTCAACTCCTGCCATACCAGATCCATGTCCATGACCGAAAACATGGAAAAAAGGAGTTTTAATACTCCTTTTAAGTTTTTCATGTCCGCGCGGATCACGTCATCAATGCCGGGATACTGTACCTTTAACGCGATTTCACGACCGTCGTCCAGCACGGTGCGGTGGACCTGGCCTATGGATGCCGCAGCTATGGCGGATTCATCTATTTCCCGGATTCGGGAAAAACGCTCGCCGAGTTCGGCGCGAATCATCTCGAGAATATCTGAAAAAGGAACGGCGGGCGCCTGTTGCTGGAGGGTTTTTAATATACTGGTGACTTCATCGGGAAGCAGCTTTTCATGAAGACTTATCATCTGGCCGATCTTCATGGGAACGCCCTTGAGACCTCCGAGTGTCTCCTTGATCCTGAGCGCGTTTTTCACATAAACGTCGGCCTTAATCGATTCTCTTGCTTTTTCGTCCCTGAAGAGGCCCGCAACGGTATTGCCCGCCATGGAAAGCCCTACCCGGCCCGCCAGTCCACCCAGATGAAACAGGCGCATGGCGGCGGACTTTACCAGTTTCTCATGTCCCATTATACCCCCAGATGGGAAAATAGTATTTTGAGGATTAAAATTTGAGACCAATTCGGGAATCGGAAAAATTGGCGGTTTTCGTCCGGCGCTATTCGGAAAAATTAAAATTTTCCGCAATGCTGTTTATTTCACCATGCCTGAAACACCCTATGACATGGTCGTTCACCATCCCCACGGACTGCATGAACGCATAACAGATGGTCGGCCCCACGAAAAAGAAACCCTGTTCCTTAAGCGCAATACTCATGGCCTCTGATTCGGGCGTTTTCACCGGAATCATATCTTCGACAGTCCAGTTGTTTTCAATGGGCTCAAAATCAACAAAACGCCAGAGAAATTCCGCGAATGTTTTTCCTTTTTCCCATATATCCAAAACAGCCCGGGCGTTTCGAACCGCTGAATCTATCTTGACACGATTGCGGATAATACCGGTATCCCCGCAAAGTCTTATGACGTCATCCCGGTTAAAGAGGGCGACTTTTTCAATATCAAAATCTTCAAACGCTTTGCGGTAATTATCACGTTTCTTTAAAACCGTAAGCCAGGACAGGCCGGCCTGGGCGCCCTCCAGGACAATCATCTCGAAAAGCCCCTGATCGTCAGTCACCGGCACTCCCCATTGCTTGTCGTGATACTCCATGTAAAACGGATCTTCAATACACCATAGACACCGGTTCATTCCCATGATGACAGGAACCTCCTATATAAATAATGAAAATTTGATTATATAACAAAAGCATATATTTTACCACCAAAAAATTCAAGCCGAAAGACAGGTTACGGATATTAGACATGGAAACGGAAAGGAATTGATAGGGGTCAAGTCTACGTTTGGCTCTTAAAGTGCGAGACACGCAAGGAGGCGGAAAATCCCTTTAAGACGAAACAAACAGGCGGATCAAGGGAGGCGCCGGACACTTCCGGTATGAGCAAAATCGGTCATAACCAGCCATGTCTTGACATCAAACATCAGTGTCTTGTCAGCACACAGTCGACCGGCCTCTTCAGGGGAGATCAGAAGCGTCTCGATATCCTCGGAGCTTTCGTTCCAGCGGTTTGAAGGTGCACCGTTACACTCGGCATATACCATTGCAATTGATTCATCGGTCATACCGGACGATGAATAGAGGGGCGGGCTGACGGAAAGAATCCTTAGAATCTCAAGCCCGGTCTCCTCCTGCATCTCCCTTATGCACGTATCTTCTATGCTTTCACCGGAATCGAGAAGCCCGGCCGGGAACCCGTACTGGTAACCGCCCAGAGGAACTCGAAATTCACGTATTACAACAAGCTGTTTCAACTCGACATGTATCGCAACTATTACAACGGCATCAGGCAGATCGAAACGGCCGGTTTCGCACTTTGCGCTTGGCCGTCGCGAAGCCGTATCCCATTTCCGGTTTCTCCCCTTTTTATCACTATAACTGATTTCAAAGAGATTGACATGGGGCCGATGAGTTATCTTCTCAACGCCCTGGATTTGGATAGGTTTTATTATTTCTTCCTGTTTCATACGGGATTTTCCGACAAAAGAAATGGAAAGGAATCAAACATATACAAGAGACTGGCGCGCCCGGAGGGATTCGAACCCCCGGCCTACGGATTCGAAGTCCGGCGCTCTATCCAGCTGAGCTACGGGCGCAAGCTTTCATGATTGAACAAATCCCTCCCAGACAAAAACAAAGGCAAAAACCAGGCCCGCTTTTCAACCCGGTGTCGGGAGTATTTTCACGATAAATGTGGGGTGAGTGATGGGACTTGAACCCACGGCCCTCAGGGCCACAACCTGATGCTCTACCAACTGAGCTACACCCACCATAATTAAAGATTAACCCACATAACAGAGGGCCGGGAAGATTTCAAGTCCTTTTTTAGCAACGATATATCCGGAGAAAGGATTAATTATTGACCCTTCGGCTCTTTTTGACTATTTGTGACGTCATCGTTGACAAACCGGAATTAAACGGGAGGTAAACATCCCTTTGAAGCAGATTATTCTCGGCACAGCCGGCCATATCGACCACGGTAAGACAAGTCTTGTAAAGGCGCTTACCGGCCGCGATACCGATCGCCTGAAGGAAGAAAAGCAAAGGGGCATAACAATAGAGCTGGGCTTTGCTTCGCTCGACCTTCCGGAAGGAATACATATCGGCATCGTAGATGTGCCGGGACACGAAAAATTCATCAAAAACATGGTGGCCGGCGCATCCGGCATAGACGTTGTAGCCATGATAATCGCAGCTGATGAAGGCGTTATGCCGCAGACCCGCGAACATCTGGAAATATGTACACTTTTGGGAATTAAAAACGGTTTTGTGGTCCTTACCAAGACCGATCTTGTTGATGAAGAATGGATCGAGCTGGTAGCGGACGATATTGCCGAATTCACAAAAGACACCTTTCTTGAAAATTCCCCCGTGGTCCGCGTATCGTCCGTCACAAAAGACGGTATTGACGAGCTTCTTTCGATTTTAACGGATTTCGCTCAAAAAATCCCGAGGCGTTTTGCGGACGGACTCTTTCGCATCCCGGTGGATCGGGTCTTTAGCATGAAAGGGTTCGGGACCGTAATAACCGGCACGCTCATCTCCGGGAAAATCAACAACGGCGAAACAATCATGATCTACCCGCAAAAAATCACCTCAAAAATTCGCGGGCTTCAGGTCCATGATTCGCCGGTGGAAACCTCCGAGGCCGGCGCAAGGACGGCCATAAACTTCCAGGGCATGGAAAAGGCCATTGTAAACAGGGGGGATATCATCGCCCGGCCCGACACGCTCTTTTCCTCTTATATGCTCGACGCCTCACTTCAGCTCCTTGGCGGCAATAAGCGCCCTCTGAAAAACCGAGATCAAGTCCGCCTGCACATTGGAACAAGCCAGATCGCCTGCAATGTCATCCTCCTCGAATCCGACAGGCTTGCTCCCGGACAAACGGCAACGGTTCAGCTCCGCCTGGACGACGCAATCGCCTGCGTAAGGGGAGACAGGTTTGTGATCCGCGGGTATTCGCCCGTAAGGACCCTTGGCGGAGGCGAGGTCGTTAATCCCGTCCCGAAAAAGCACAAACGCTTCCGTACCAGCCACATCGAAGAGCTGAAACAACTTGCAAAGGCTGCGGACGAGAAACTGGTTGGACTTCATATCCTGTCAGCGGGATTTGATGAAATTAAACTTTCAAAACTCCTCGTGCTTACAAACCTCACGTCAAAAGCCCTTGACCGGATACTCCAGTCGCTCATGTCTGATAAAGAGGTGATCCGGACCGACAGAACATCCCACGGGTATATTCATGCGCGGACATTTGAGACTTTTTCCAAAAACGTTTCAGACATCCTTTCGGCCTTTCACCGGGAAAACCCGCTCAAATCCGGGATGCCAAAGGGAGAACTGCGGTCCCGTATGGCTGTTGTGGAAAATATCCGGCTCTTTAACCGGATGGTTGACATGATGATAAATGCGGGTACAATAATTGCCGAGGATGAAAACCTCCGCCTTTCGGGTCACACTATCAGCCTCGGGGCCGACCAGACGGATATCAGGGAAAAACTCCTGGCCATATATTCCACTACAGGGCTTCAGCCCCCCTATTTCAAGGATGTATGCAAGGAGATGGGCGGGGATAAGGGACATGTTAAAAATGTCCTGATGCATCTGGTTGACAAAAAAAAGATCGTAAGGGTAAAGGACGAATTGTTTTTCGACCGGGCCGCCATAACGGAGCTGCAAAAAAGAGTCGTCGATTTTCTTCTGGAACACGGGGAGATCGACACCGGCCGATTCAAGGAGATGACCGGGGTTTCCCGGAAATACACTATCCCCCTGTTCGAGTATTTTGACGCAAATAATATCACCATCAGGGTTGGAGATGTAAGGAAATTACGAGCCCGTCAACAATGACGGCTCCGTAAAAAGTCCGTCTGCTGCGTTGCGCTTCGCCGTGAAGGGCCTCAACGTACTTTAAGTACGCCTCGCCCCTTCCCGGCTTGCGACGCCTTGCATACGGAGCTTTTTACGAAGTCGTCGGCCGTGTTTTCAAGTGGGCTGAGCCCCTTTTTACGGATTAAAATTTCGACTTTTTACGAGCCCGTCAACAATGATGATCTCGTAAAAAGTCAGGCAACCCGGTTAAGATGGCATCGTTGCAAGTT
>JAADHK010000110.1 GCA_013151835.1 Deltaproteobacteria bacterium | reverse complement strand
TGCCAGGTTTGCGTTTTAAACTGCTTTAAATCGGAAAAGTCGATATCATGGCCCTTTATAATGCCTTGCAGCTTAAGTATCTTTTTAGGTTTAACCTTTTTTTGATGCCGCATGAAATCAACGAAATTGGCAATCGAAGCCAAATCCTTTTCTGAAAATCCCGCCAGTTTGTTGTAAATCTCGTGTTTGGTTAGGGCGGCCTTGTTCATTGTTCTACTCCCTTTAACGCGCTTTGGGCATTGCGAGGTTTTGAAATTCGTTTTTCAAAATAAAGGCGTCCGGAATTTTTTTGATCGTCCCCTTGTTTTAATCCTTTTGATTTCTTGTCTGTTTTTAGCGATTGCCTTGATATAATGCAAGAATTCTTTTTATCCGAGCAATGCCAATGTCTCCACGTGAAGGGTGTGCGGGAAAAAGTCATAGGGTATGAGGCGGATAACCCTAAGTCCGCCTTTTTCAAGGAGTTCAAGGTCCCGGGCAAGCGTGACCGCGTTGCAGGATAGATATGCCATTTTGTCGGGTTTTAATTTACGGGCGATCCAATCGGTGATTTCAGGCTCAAGCCCGGTTCTGGGCGGATTTGCATAAACCAGTTTTTGGCCGTGCCTTCTGTCTTCCATCCATTTTGCGGTAAAGTCTTCCATCTGGGGAATTCTCTGCCTGCATGCCCCGCGCAATATGGTTGCATCCGGGGCGTTTACGCACGCGCATTTTACCGCATCCCCGGAAAGTTCGACCCCGATGGTCTCCACGTCCCGATCCGTCCAGCGCGCCAGAGTTTCGCCGATTCCCGAGTAAAGGTCGATTGCAAGGTCGGATATTCCAGGGGCCAGAAACGTCTCGGCATCTGTTATCGCTCTTTCATGAAGGCCGTAAAGCACCTGCCTGAAAGCAGTCGGCCCGTGCGCAAGGCCTGTTTGCGTATTGGCAGCCGGCCGGCCCCATGCCAGGTGCCATCCTTTTTTGGCAAACACTTTTTTCCCAACGCTGGGGTGCATATGTATCCAGACCCCGGTGATCCCGGCATTGCGAAGCTTCTGTGATACTTCCCGACCGCTTAACCATGCCATATCCGGAAGGCTGCGGGATTTTACCACAAGGGTTACCAGCGCCCCGGACTGGACATAATAGACCAGAGGAAAATTTTTCCCGAAAGGAAGCATTTTGATTATTGTTTTAAGCGATTCTTTTACGCGGGGAGTATGGACCGGGCAGTCCGGGACAGGGATGATTTCATCTCCGCGCCTTAGCCCGATTTTCCAGGAGTATGCCTCCCCTTTTACGCCAAGGCATACCTTGTCCCGGTAGCCCCATGACATGGATTCGGGCACGGATCTGATCATTTCAAGCCGGTCTTGCCAGAGCGAAAGTCTTTTTTGCAGCCATTTGTATTTTTGGGCCGCGCCTGTTTTTGCATCAAGGCGGGGCCATACGCAGCCCGGGCAGTGATCGGGACATCCGGCGGAATATTTTGGAGGCGCTGTTTTCACGGGAGGGTCATGGCTCCGTTCGCTCTGCCGTTTTATAATTTACAGAACAGGTGAAATGCCTTATTCAAAATTCGATGTTGGACGTTCATAGCCTTTTTAAATTATATTCCCGCAATCTTTGCAAAGTTTTGCCCGGCAATCAGCTCCTTTTCCCCGTCGGAGACGGGAAAATCCTGAATCTCTCCCAATATCGCCCCGTGATCGTAAAGCCCGTCATCCGCCGGATAGCCGAACGGACCGTCCGTGCCGTACATGCACTTTTCAGGCCCCATGGCTTTCATGGCGGCAAGGCGGAGGGGAGCATCAAGATACGGGCTTGAAAGGTCGGTAAAGACATTTTTTCTGGTTTTGGCGTATTCCCAGAATCGTCTGTAATGGGGAACCCCGGCATGGGCGTAAATAATGTTGAGTTTCGGGTGCCGTTCCGGGAGATACCGGAAATCACCGTTATCCTTTTTGCCGCCGATGTGGATCAGAAGAGGTATCCCTTTTTCACTGCAAAGGGCAGCCGCATCATCAAGCAGGGCAATCGGGTATTGATGCCAGAACGGATGGCATTTAACCCCGATCCATCCTTTATTTGCAAACGCCTTTTCCATCTCCGAAACAGCGTCATGCTTTGACGGGTTGATGAAAAACCAGCCGTAGAATCTGTCCGGATGCGCGGCAACGGCGGCAGCCACCGTGTTGTTGTCCGGCAGTTGGTCAATATTGTAGGTTTTACCGAGTATGGAAAATTTGCCGCTTTTGGTGACAGTGCTCTCATACGCCAGCAACCCCAGGCGATACCAGAATCCGGTCAGCATGGCCCTGACAAGTCTGGAGAGTTTTTCAGCAACGCCTTTAACATGAAAGGGCTCCACCATTTGTGCGACCAGCGCAATCCTGTCGATATGGAATTTGTCCATTTGAGCAATCAGCCGGTCCATGGGCTCCATGTTTTCATCCAGGTGGTAATGCATGTCAATAATCATGGTTCACCTCGCAAAAAATAGATTGATGTTTTAAAGTCGGCAGTTTTCCCCCATTATAACTTTGTGGGAGCCAAAGGCAAGTTCAGGCGGGCCGGGAGATTCAACCTGATTCATCCGGCCCGCCTTTTTTTATTTTCTTGCGATCAGGATTTCCCGTGCCCCCAGGAGAACGGCCGCAAGCACAAGGGGTATCAGGTAATATACGGCCCTGTAGGCCAGCAGGGATACGATGATCCTGTCCCCCGGTATTTTCGGCGACAGCATCACCAGTA
This sequence comes from Deltaproteobacteria bacterium, assembly GCA_013151835.1. Lineage (GTDB taxonomy): Bacteria > Desulfobacterota > Desulfobacteria > Desulfobacterales > Desulfosalsimonadaceae > JAADHK01. The sequence continues at coordinate 22,463 of JAADHK010000110.1, read as the reverse complement.
TGATCGCCTCGAATACACCGAGACCGCCCGGCACCTGGCTGGAAAATCCCGCGACCTGGGCCAGGAGGAATATCGAGGTAAAGGCGGCAAAGCCGATGCCCGTATCTTTCGGCAAAAGAACATAAAGGACGCCTGCGGCAATTGACCAGTCCGTGACGGACAGGGCGATTTGAGTTGCAAGGATTCGGGGCTCCGGGATTTTTATCTTCCTGCCGAATATCTTTATATTTCCCCCCCCTGCCGCGCTGACAGCAAATGTCAGGCCCACGACCGCAAGCAGGATCAGTCCGACGCCACGGGTATCTGCAAATACAGGGATGCCCGTCCCTGCTACCGGTATGGGAAAAAAGGTGAATGTCAGTCCCGCGAGCACGAAAAATCCCAGCCATGCGGAGAGTATGCATAACGCGAACACCCTTGCTATATCTGCGGCCGAAAGGCCCCACCCGGAATATATCCGAAAGCGGACAGACGCGCCCGAGAGCATGGAAAGGCCTATGTTATTTGAAAACGCGTATCCTATAAAGGAGGCCTGGGCCACATTCCTGTATGGCAGCGGCCGGCCTGTCACATTCAGGGCAAGGGTGTCGTAACCGGTTAATACCGTATAGCTGGCAAGGGTGAGCACGGCCGAAAACATGAGATCCGGTACCGACAGGCTTTGCCAGCTTGCACAAATGGCATCCATGCGGTAAGTGGAAAGTTCATGGCAAATGGCCCAGATTGCGGCCGAGAACAGAGCCGCGCCCAGGAGGGGCCCGATTATCTTTTTATGTTTTTCCATTTTTTCCTATATGGCTTTTTTATATTAAGCTTGAGCTTTTAGGCATTTTCTAACAGCTAACAGCTAACAGCTAATAGCTAACAGCTAATAGCTAACAGCTAATAGCTAACAGCTGTTCTTGCTATATTATCCCGTGCAGGCAGCCACCTTTTTTTGCCATTTCATCAACCCTGGCAGTAATTGTTTTGTCGGCTTCCAACACCGGGGTGTGCCAGGGTTTCAGCCTCGCGTCGATGACAAGCGGGCCTTCACACCCCCAGTGCTTGTTTATGGTCCTGCCATTAATTCCGTGGATGTCGGCTGCCGGGTCTGATCTTGTAAACGTCACCCAGAGGAAATTGTCAAGCGAATTTGCGGTAAATTCCGGGTCATCCGCAAGAACCACCAGGGGTATCTGCTTGTTTCCCGAACAGAGCGGGGCGAGATACGGAGATATTTTTTCCATTTCAAGCCGGATGGCTTCATGGCTTGAAAAGGGTGCGGCGCCCATGATCATGACGCCCGGCATGGCCATGGACGGACCCGAAAACCCGGGTGGCAGGTTTATTGCTTCCGGCGGGTTTTCGGCAAGTCTCCTGATTTGCGGGCCCGCCACCGCACAAACGACCTTTGATCCGGAATTCAGTTTTTGCCCGGAATAGTCCAGTGTATCGATGGTGGTGCGGGTCCGGAAATGAAGGTCTCGTTTCCAGTCCGCCCGGGCGAGTATATGGGCAAAAAATCGTGGGATATCTTCCACGTCAAGGCCGGGATTATCTTCATAGGCAGCCAGAAACAGGTACTTGGCAAGGGACATGGCGCCGAAGCCGAGAATCGCGTTCGAGATTTTTAACAGCTCGGCGGGCTTTCGTTTCTCATAGGGGACGAAGCGTTCATGGCCCTGCGCCAGCAAAAGCGGGTGAACTCCCGCCGCATCAACCGCATTTACGGCGCACAGGCCGGGGATTGCCTTCGGGACCATGGGGGCCGTGATTTCGTGAATGAGTTTGCCGAAAACCGAGTCTTCCTGCGGGGGGCGGCCCACGACGGTAAAGGGCCACACTGCCCCGGGCCGGTGAAACACGTTTTTGACCTTTATAAACGGGAAAGGGTGTTTAAGGCTGTAGTATCCCAGGTGATCCCCGAACTGGCCTTCGGGTTTTGTTTCATAGGGCACAATGGTTCCGGTGATGCAGAAGTCCGCGTCGGCCGAGACGATATGCCCGGCATGTCGTGTGTACCTGAACCGTCGGCCGGCAAGCCCGCCCGCGAATGCGGCTTCGGGCATGCCCTCGGGCAGGGGCATTATCGCGGCCAGGGTATGGGCCGGCGGGCCACCCACAAAGATGCTGACCCTAAGGGGCTGTTTTCCCTCAATGGCGGCGGCATGGTGAGCTTCAATATCCCTCCTGATCTGGTAATGGAGCCCGATTTCCCGGTTTTTAACATACTCCCCGCCGGTAAGCTGTATCCTGTACATACCGATGTTGGTGTGCATGATATGGGGTCTGTCCGGGTCTTCCGTGCATACCTGGGGCAAAAGGATAAACGCGCCGCCGTCTTCCGGCCAGCAACGGATGGCGGGAAGCCGGTCGATGGAAGTTGTTTTCGCAAGCACCGCCCCGGCGCCCACCTTTTTGGGTAGCATTTGCCATGCTGTTTTTAATGCGCCTGCATATCTGTGCGGGCTGGAGAGAATTTTCGAGGGATCGGTCTGAATTTCCATAAGTCGCTGGATGGACGGCAGGGTTTTTCTGAAGATAAATCTTGCCCGGTCCATGGTGCCGAAGAGGTTGGATACGGCGGGAAAAGGGCTGCCAACAACCCTTTCGTAAAAAATCGCCGGTCCGCCAGAGGCAAATACCCTGCGGTGGATTTCAGCCATTTCAAGGTCCGGGTGCACCGGGTTGGCAATCCGGACCAGGTGGCCATGTTGCTCAAGGTCTGTGATGCAGTCTGTCAATGTGCGGTAGCGCAATTTACGTCTCCAGTCCGTTAAATACCGGTTTCCACGCGGGTTGAAAATCCCGTCCGGTTTTCCATATAAAAGATCTGCTGCGGCATAAACCGGTAAAGCCGCGCGTTAAACGCGGATTCAAAAAAATCCGGGCCGACGGGTCCGTTGTTTTTTAAAAAGGATTCGAAGATATCAAATTTTTTAATATACAGGCCGATCACCGAAACCGCTCGTGTTTTCGATCCCACAGGTTTTATTTCCCCAGTCATTTGCAGCCCGCATATGTCATCCATGGTCTTGCCGTCTTCGAATATGGCACACGCGGCCCGGCCCGATGCCAGGGCGTCGGTAATATGCCGTGAAGACGGGTTGGAAAAAAAATAAAAACCCGGGCGGATAAATACGTAATAAACCGGCGCAGCCCAGGCAGCGCCATCAAGTGCGGTGGAAAGGGTCATGACTTTACCCCTGTCCGCCAGTGCGGCCGCTTTTTTTTTACTTTTATTTGTGTCCGCCATTTTCGATGTTCCCGTCCCGGATTTCTCACCTTCCATATCAGATCAGGCGTCGGGCCACAAATGATAATAACTGAGCGAACGGATTCGACCTTTTACGACGCCATCATTCTTGATTTTCGGGAGAAAAACGGCAATAGTATGAACATGAAGCCGTTTTTCGCATTTTTTATCGTATTCGTCATCGCCCTTGTCGGGTATCATTTTTCCTTCCGCCGACTGGGGGCAGGCGCCGGCTCAAGGTTACGGCTCACCGGTCTTGAATTCCTTGCATTCGGACTGGTACTGGGCCCGGGATTTTTAAACGTTATTGATGAGCATACCGCAAAAAGCCTGGAGCCGCTCACCGCCCTGGTCATGGGATGGCTGGGGTTGCTGTTCGGTTTCCAGTTTGAAGTTTTTAAGTTGCGACGGCTGCCGAGGGCCTGTTTCCCGGCGGCTCTTGTGGAAAGCATGTTTACGTTTGTCTTTGTTTTTTTTGGGGTATTTTTCATGCTCCCGGACGGGTTTTTCTTTCCAACGGGCCTTCTTTGCGCCATAGTGCTTTCTGCGGCTGCCGCGTGTTCGGCCCAGACCGGCCTTGCCCTGGCACAGGCCGGGGCAGGTCCGGACCGATCCGGCCTTATCCGCACCCTCCGCTACATTGCCGGTGTTGACGGCCTTTTTCCCATGCTGATCCTATGTGTTGCCCATGTTTTTTCCGCATGGTCCCATGGCGCGGGCGCTCTCGGGGCAGGGGCGGTTCTCATCCCGGCCTTTGCCGGTCTGGTCGTCCTCTATTTTCTTCTGCTTGCCAGGCGCAGGCAGGCGAACGAGCTTGCCCTTGTTATTATAGGAATGACCCTCCTGGTTTCGGGTGCAGCCGCCATGGCCGGGTTTTCCCCCCTTGCCGCCAATTTTATCCTGGGTGTCTGCATCGTAAATATCACCCGGGAAAAGGAGAAGATATTTAATCTCCTGGTGAGTATTGAAAAACCGGCGTATATCCTGCTTTTGCTTTTTTTCGGCGCCGCCTGGCAAGTGACCGGAGTGTCGATGCTTCTGCCGGCCGTTTTATACGCGGTTTTTCGTTTTGCGGGGAAAATGGCGGGCGGATTTACGGTCACTGCTCTTCTGAAGCCGCTTCGTGCCCATCCCCGCTCGTTCGGGCTCGGCCTGCTGGAACTGGGGGGACTTCCCGTGGTGATATTGTATGATTTCCAGCAGTCGGTGCCGGGTCAGGGGGTTGCGACCGTCGTGGGAATCGCCCTGGCCGCAATTGTTGTCAACGATCTGGTAAGCCTTTTTATGCTTACAGGGCTTGTGCCCCGCAATGGGGAGACGAAAATATGACAAGATCCCGCCCGGTTGATCACATAAACGTCGGTGTATGCATACTGGTTTTGTGCCTCATGGGGGTATTCGCCATTTTCTTTAAGGGCTCGCTGATCCTGTCGAGCAGGGAGGCTGCCGGTTGGATCAATTTTTCTCTTGGATTCGTACTGATCGCCGCATACGTGACAGGGCAGACGGTAAACGCCGTAAAGCTTCCCAAGCTCACAGGCTATATACTTGCCGGAGTCCTTGCGGGTCCGTTTGCAATCGGATTTCTCACGGCCGATGCCGTCGACAGCCTGCGCCTGATAGATGAACTGGCTTTAAGCATCATTGCCCTGTCCGCCGGCGCCGAGTTGAACCTGGCATCTATCCGTGACCGGTGGAGGGCCATAATGATCCATATCGTGCTGATAACCGTGATTGTAATGGCTTGTGTCTTTGCGTTTATTTACATATGCGCCGGATGGTTTGATCCTGTTTCCGGCTTTACCCGGCCCCGGCTTTTTGTTTTTGCCCTTTTGATTTCCGTGGTGGCCGTGGCCCGGTCTCCATCGTCCACCATAGCCCTGATTAAGGAGTGCCAGGCTGCGGGCCCTTTTACCGAGACCGTTTTAAGTGTTACCGTGGTCACGGACATCCTGGTTATAATCCTCTTTACAGCGGCATTAGCTCTGGCGGAACCACTTCTTGCTCCCGGTGGCGGCCTGGAAACGACTTCATTGCTTTTTCTCATGGCTGCAATTTTCATTTCGCTTTGTTCGGGAGTCCTCCTGGGCATGGCTGTCTGCTGGTATATCGAGAAGGCCGGCCATGACCTGCTGCTCCTGATTGTCTTTGTCGCCTTTGTCGTGGCACGGGCTTCTGTCTGGTTTAACGGCATGATGGACGTCCATGCAGGGATTTCATTGCATGTAGAACCGCTTCTGATCTGCATGAGCGCGGGCTTTTTCGTGCAGAATTTCAGTTCTTCCGGCCGGATACTCACAACAGGCCTGGATCGTATTTCATTGCCGGTTTATGTCCTTTTTTTCTCACTTGCCGGGGCTTCGCTCAATTTTCATTATCTTGTGGCCGCCTGGCCCTTTGCGCTTTGCATTGTAACGGTCCGTGGCCTGGGGCTTGCCGCTGGAAGCCGGCTTGCCGCCGGCATTAATCGGGAACCGCTTTCCCACGGGAAAAACGCCTGGATGACATATCTCACCCAGGCCGGTGTAGCCATAGGATTGGGGCAGCTTGCCATGAGGGAATTCCCCGAAATCGGAGTCCCGTTGAATACCGTGATTCTCGCCGTAATCGCCGTCAACCAGATTGTGGGCCCCATCCTTTTCTCCCGGGCCCTCGACAATGTGGGTGAGTCCTGCGGACTGCCGGAAGGGTAGTGATAATGTCGAGTATCCGGATTGCGAGGAGCCTCTTGGCCTTTATTGCGTATTGTGGTATGCAAAGGGCACGTTCACGCCGGTCACCGGAAAAAGCGTATTTCTTTTGATGACAAAAAGGGAGATGAAATGGGCCGTATTCACCTGACGGATGATGATCTTAAGCAGATAAAGGCCCACGGCCTTGAGGTTGAACAGGTCAATGAAAATATCGGCTCCTTTGAAAAGGGAGTGGCCCATGCGGACATTGACCGGCCGTGTACCGTGGGCGACGGGATCGTGAAGCTGGATGAAAAGGCCGCCGGGAGTTATGCGCAAATATTTGAATCATGTGCTAAAAAACGCGGTGTAACACAATTCGTGCCTGCCTCCGGAGCGGCAAGCCGGATGTTTAAGGCGCTTTTAAAGCTTTCGGCCGCCCACGGAGCCATAAAAAAAAGCGAGATTGCAAGGCTTGCCCATAGCAAAGGGAGCGAGTACAGCGAGGCCCTCATCTTTGTGGAAAATTTGTCCGGATTTGCGTTCTATCCCGCGCTATGTGAAAAAATGCGTAAAAGCGGTCTTGACCCTGCCACGGAGATGGCGGCCGGGGATTACACCCATTTTATTTCGTTTCTGCTTTTTGCAAAAGGTCTTGGATACAACGGCTGCCCCAAGGGGCTCATTAAATTTCATAAGTATCCCGACGGCCCGAGGACGCCGTTTGAGGAACATCTTGTGGAGGCGTCAAGATATGCGAAGGGCAAAGACGGGGTCTGCCACCTCCATTTCACGGTTTCATCCGGCCACAAGAGAAGGTTTGAAACTTATTTTAACGTCATTCGAAATAAGTATGAGAATGCCGGCAACGTGGTATTTGACGTGGGCTTTTCCATTCAGTCCCCGGCCACGGACACCCTTGCGGTTGACATTGAAAACAAGCCCTTTCGGAACAGTGACGGACGGCTTGTTTTCAGGCCCGGCGGTCACGGGTCCCTGATCGAAAATTTAAGCGCTTTAAACGGCGACCTTATCTTTATCAAAAATATCGACAATGTGGTCACGGACCAAGGCAAAGACCTTACGGTTTTCTGGAAAAAAGTCCTGGCAGGCTATCTTTTGGCGATAGAGGAGAGGGTTTTTATATACTTGGACAGGTTGAGAAATGAACCCGTTAATGACGGGACTATGAACTGGGCTTTAAATTGCGCCCAGGAAGCCCTTTGCGTGGATCTGCCTTCCGAGATATACGAATTTCCCGCCGAAAAAAAGCGGGAATTTCTGATCCGCCAACTGAACCGCCCGATCCGGGTCTGCGGCATGGTGGAAAGAACCGGGGAGCCGGGAGGCGGACCCTTCTGGGTGCGCCAGAAAGACGGTTCCAGTTCCATCCAGATTGTTGAAACAGCACAGATCGACTTGTCGTCCGAATCCCAAAAAGAGAAGCTGGACCGGCTCACCCATTTCAACCCGGTGGATATCGTGGCAAGCGTGCGAGACCGGAACGGCAATCCCTTTAACCTGACACAATTCGTTGATCATGATGCGGTTTTTATAGCGGAGAAATCAATGGATGGACGTGAAATGAGGGCGCTCGAACGCCCGGGCCTGTGGAACGGCTCCATGGCCTTCTGGAATACCTTTTTCGTGGAAGTTCCGGTGGAGACTTTCAACCCTGTCAAGACGGTTAATGATCTGTTGAGGGACGCGCATTTATGACGGTGAACGGTTGTAAGTTTCCGGTTCGGCACACCCTTTTCCGAAGCCGCTCATCCTTTGAGCAAACGAAACCTTGCTTTTTTGTATATTGGATGTGTGATATCGTATATCCAAATAGCGGAGGTTTAAATATGCAAAAAATACTCGTGTCCCTGCCGGATCAACTGGCGAATCGTATGAAGGCAATCCTTCCGAACAAGCAGAGGAGCAAGATTATTGCCGGGATTCTTGAGCGGGAAATCGTACGGCGGGAAAAAGACCTGTATCAATGCGCCCTTGAGGTCGAAGCGGACAGGGATTTAAACGATGAAATGAAGGATTGGAATATCACGACGGGAGACGGAATTGAACCTGAACCGTGGTAGTATATACTGGGTAAACTTGGATCCCACCCAGGGTCCTGAAATCCGAAAAATAAGACCCTGTGTTCTTGTCGGCGCAACACCGGTCAATAAGGCAAGACGAACCGTTGTGGTAATACCGCTTTCCAGTGGGGGAAAACCGAGACCTCCGCTTGCCATTGCCGTTTTCGCCCTCGGTAAAAGTTCTATTGCCGTATGCGACCAGATCCGCACCGTCGATAAGAGCAGGTTGGTAAAAGAGGCCGGGGAATTATCGGATGAGGATATGAAGCGCATTGAAGATGGTCTTAAAAAAATACTGATGTTGCCTTGACGGTCTCGTGCTTTTCAGGGACATTGAATTATGGCTTTTTGCGTGAGCCTTGGCTTTGGTTGAATAACCGTCAACCGCCCTAATCCCCGTACTGCTGTTTCATCCAGGAAAGGTATTCGCCGCTTTTTACCCGCTCCACCCATTCCTCGTTTTCAAGGTACCAGCGGACGGTTTTTTCAAGTCCGGTTTCAAAGGATTCTTTAGGTTTCCATCCCAGCTCCCGCCCGATTCTTGAACAATCCATGGCATATCGCCGGTCGTGCCCCGGCCGGTCGGTCACAAAGCGGATCAGGTTTCGGCGCGGCCTGTTTCCGTCAAGCGGCCCCGCCATGCGGTCGACGGCATCGCAGATCATGGTGACAACATCGATGTTCCGCATTTCGGCGTTTCCACCGATATTATAGGTCCGGCCGCGAATCCCCTTGTTCATCACCGTCCAGATCGCCCTGCAATGGTCCGCCACATGGAGCCAGTCACGGATGTTTTTGCCGTCCCCGTATACCGGGATGGGCCTGCCCTCCTTTGCATTAAGGATCACCAGGGGAATCAGCTTTTCCGGGAATTGGTAAGGCCCGTAGTTGTTGGAGCAGTTCGAGATGGTGACCGGTATGCCGTAGGTCCGGTGATAGGCCGAGACCAGGTGATCGGATGCGGCCTTTGAGGCCGAATACGGGCTGCTCGGATCATAGGGGGTTGTTTCCGCAAAAGCGCCGACTGCGCCAAGCGAACCGAATACCTCGTCGGTGCTGACATGGTGAAACAGGCTGATCCGGTCCGGGTGTTTCCGGGCAATCTCGAGGAGCCTGTAGGTCCCCATGATATTTGTGCGGATAAAGGCTTCCGGGTCGGCAATGGAACGGTCCACATGGGATTCGGCCGCAAAGTGGCAGATGCTGTCGGCCGATGAGGTTTGGATCAGGTTTTCCATGGCGGCATTGTCACAGATATCGGCGCACACGAAAGAGTACCTGTCCGGAAAATCGGATGCCGCATCCTTTAAGTTATCGGCATTGGCTGCGTAGGTCATTTTGTCTATATTGATAATACTTCCGGAAAACGCGCTTTCATAAAGCAGGTGTCGGATGAAATTACTGCCGATAAATCCGCATCCGCCAGTGACGATAATCTTTTCCATCTATTTGAAATGCCTTTTAGTCAGAGTTTATGATAGCCACGCCATAACCAGTGCCGTTGCGCCCGCAAGGCAGCAATAGGGGGAAAATAAAAAGAGTTTTCCTCTTTTTACCATGTAGACGAGCATGTTTAATGCGGCGTAACCCGTTATAAAGGCGGTGACCGCGCCCGTTATAATCACGGCGGTATTGGCGGTTCCGGGCGGAGGAGCATGGAGAACGGAAAGGAGCGCGGCCCCGAGTATGGCCGGAATTGAAATAAGAAATGAAAACCGGGTGGCCGATTCCCGGTCGAGCCCGAGGTAGAGCCCGGCGGCAATGGTCGAGCCGGAGCGGGATATTCCGGGAATCACGGCAATACCCTGCGCAAGCCCTATTAGAAGAACATTTTTAAGGCTAAGTCCCGGACCGTGTTCACGGGCCTTTTTGGTAAACCACATCCAGGCTCCCGTGGCGATAAGCATGAAACCCACGAGGATAAGAGACGCAAACAGGACATCGGCCTTTTTTTCAAGGATCAGTCCGAGTACGCCCGTGGGAACGCTTGCGGCAATTATCATTAGCGCAAGACGTATGTCATCCATGGCTTTTGGCCTTGCCTCGGCGGCTTTTTTGCCCCTGAAGGCAAAAATAAGCAATGAACGTATTATCGACAGGATATCCTTGGAAAAAAAGACAAATACCGCAGCAAGGGTCCCGAGGTGGACCGAGATGTCGAATATGAGTTCGGGTGTTTTCATGCCGAACAGGTTCTGGAAGATTACGAGGTGACCCGAGGAACTCACCGGGAGAAATTCGGTCAGGCCCTGAATGGCCCCGAGTATGGTAGCCTGTGTAAATGTCATGTTGTTTTTTCCTTATCAGGTGATCACAAAGGTTGCGCTGACACAGTTCCTGCTATGGGGTCCATCCCTGTGATACTCGACTTTGTCGGCAATCTGGTTGATGATATAAAATCCCATCCCGCTTTCCTGGGTTCCGTCAAGGACCGGGGGGGGGACTGCGGAGGGATCAAAGCTGATCCCATCGTCTATGAAGGATAATACCATCCGGTTTGCGAATTCCTCCGCTATTATCTCGATGGGCCTGCCAGGATCTCCAGCATAGGCGTGCTTGATTATGTTTGTGGTTATTTCCGTCGCGGCCACTTCAACCTGGGTCGAGAGGACATCGTCCATGGGACCGGACACAAGCGTGTTGCAAAATTCGCGGATAAAGCCCCGCATTTGTTTTAAAGTCTTCAGGTCGCTTTCAAGCGTGAATCTTCTTGTTCTGTAAAGGCCGGGTTTGCCGGCGAACAGTACCTTTACGATTACGCAGGTGAAATCATCGTTAAAGATATCGGTCCCAGTAAAGGCGATTACGTCATTTTTTATGGCGGCAACGAGTTCGGACGGGGACAGATCGACATGACGCTCGACAAACGAGGTCAGCCGGGTTTCTTCGTAGAGTTCACCGCTCGGGTTGGCGGCTTCCGTGAGTCCGTCGGAATAGAACAGGAAGAAATCTCCGGCGGCATAAGAGATTGAAAACTCCTGTAAAGGGGATGGGTCTGGAAACCCCAGCGGCATGTTCGCTCCACTCAGATGGCTGACGGACCCGGTGCGCGCCTGAAAGAAGATCGTCCGTACATGGCCGCAGTCCACGAACGTGAACCGGTTTTGAGTGTTGTCAAAGCGGGCGTAGCAGAGGGTCACAAAGGTTTCGAGTTCTTCCATCTGAAGGATCATGCTGTCGTGAACCCTTTGCACAATTGATTCGGGTCTCGGCATGCGGCACTGATCCGGAGAGAACCGGCCTTCATTCAATGCGCGCAGGAATGCACTTTTAAGAGCCGCGCCCATGAATGCAGCCATGATCCCTTTTCCCATGACATCGGCCACGATCATGTCGAGTATGCCCGGCGCCATGGGGATAAAATCATAAAAATCACCGTCGATCTGCTGGGACGGGATGGTCAGGTGCGCAATTTCGAGCCAGTCGATATCCGCAGGTGGGGCGCCGAGCAAAAGGGTCTGTTGAATGCGCGACGACACGGCAATTTCATGCTGGCGGGCTTTTTCAAGTTTTTCCTCGGCGATCCGCAGCCGTTTTGACTGCTCAAAGGAATGGACCGCATTTTTGATCAGGGCGGTGAGTTGGCCGGGGTTGAATGGTTTGGTGATGTAGTCCAGGGCTCCCTGTTTCATTGCTTCAACGGCGTTGGAAAGGTTCCCGCTTGCCGTGAGCATCACCGGGGCCATGTCCGGATAGTTTTTTTTGATGTACCGCAGACATTCAAAGCCATTGATATCCGGCATCATCAGGTCAATTACCGCCGCCGAGACATTATCGGAGAGACGGCTAATAACCTCTTTTCCGTTTTTGGCGCAGATTACCTCAAACCCGGCCTTTTCAAGCTTGTTCTGAACCAGCCGGCGCGTGACGGTATCATCGTCGCCAACCAGAACAAGCGGCCTGTTTTTTCCCGGGGACGTGATATTTTCCTGTCGGTTTTTGTACATATGGCGGCCTGTTTCATGGAAGTTTTATTCGCCGGTCAACGCATACTTCCTTATATCCTTGCCCTGGGGGATTTTCAACTATCTATTTTATGAGCCCGTCGGCATCGGACGGGTGGTTTTTTTTGCTTTTTGCGTCGCCCCGTGATGACCATCTTCTGGGCCTCTTTTTTATGCATATCCTTTTCGACAAATACGGGCCGCCCGTCTTCTGTTTTTTGGGTGTAATACATGAGTGTCGATATGGTTAAAGGAGACGGCGTAAATATCTGCACCTGTTCCGGCGTAAACCTCAGCACGGATGAGACGAATCGCTTCAGCGCCTTCATGTGGGACATGTCACACCCCGGGTGGGCCGCGATAAAATAACAGGTCAGGTATTGATTTTTTCCCGAATGCCTGTTGATCGTTTCGTAAAGGGACGCAAATTGTTTGAACGCTCCGGCTCCGGGCTTTCCCAGCAATTCGAGGATAAATGGGTCCGTGTGTTCAGGCGCGGTTTTAAGCTGGCCGGAAACATGGTTTTTACAAATTGTTTCAAGGTAGCGCCTGCCGTGTTTTTTATCCGTCATGACAAGATCATGGCGTATACCGGAGGCCACAAAGACCTTTTTTACACCCGAAATACCCGCGATTTTTCCAAGGAGCCGAATCTGGGCAAGGTGGCTTACCGGCAGATGGCGGCAGGGTTCAGGCGTAAGGCAGCGTTTGCCGGCGCATGCGCCTTGCTTTAGTTTACGTGCGCATTCAAATCCATACATATTTGCGGTCGGACCACCGGCATCAGCGATGATTCCCGAAAAACCGGGATGCGCGACGATTTTTTCAACTTCCGATAGTATGGATGCCTCGCTCCTGCTGGTCACGATCCTTCCCTGATGGGCCGTAATGGAGCAGAAGTTGCATTCGCCGTAACATCCCCGGTGGGTGGAAAGAGAAAAACGGATGGTGTCAAGCGCTCTTATGGGGCCCTTGTCCACATAAACCGGGTGCGCGCCCCTTTCGAAATCGAGTTCATGGACATGGTCGAGTTCGGCCGTATTCAGGGGCGGTTGTGGCGGATTTACGATCAGATACCTGGTGTCCTGGAGCTGGCACAGCCCCTTTGCCGTGACCGGGTCGGTGTTCGCGTAAAAGATGTTAAACATCTTTGTAAATATATCTTTATCGGCCGCAGCCTCGGCATGGGATGGGAGTTTTATCCAGCCTTCCGGAGCCTGTTTTGCGATATGGCAGGTCCCTCTGAGGCCGGTGACGGGTTGCTTCGCCTTGAGGTGTTCTGCCAGTTCGACAACAGCCCTTTCTCCCATTCCGTAGACCAGGATGTCGGCCTTTGCGTCAAACAGTATGCTCCGCCTTACCCTGTTTGACCAGTAATCATAGTGGGATATGCGGCGCAGGCTCGCCTCTATTCCACCGAGTACGATCGGTTTTTTCGTGCGGCAATACCTGCGAATCAGGTTGGTATAGGTGATCACTGCCCGGTCGGGACGCCGGTTATTTATTCCTCCGGCAGTCAGGTCGTCTGATTTGCGTCTCTTTTTAGTGGCCGTATAGTTTGCGATCATGGAGTCCATGCAGCCGGAGGTAACGCCCCAGAACAGCTCGGGCTCACCGAACCGGGAGATATCGCAATCGCATGAAACATCCGGTTGGGCGATGATTCCCACCCGGAAACCCGCGTCCGCAAGAACCTTGCCGATCACCGCAACCCCGATATATGGAGAATCGATATAGGCGTCCCCCGTGACCAGAATGACGTCAAGCCTTTCCCATCCCAGGGCCAGCGCTTCTTTTTGTGTTAAGGGGAGAAACATGTGCGCTCCGTTCAGTCCCGGGTTGGTTTGAGGTTTTCTGCTGCCGCAGCCCGCAGGAAAAGCGCTATTGCCATTGCCGTTGCCGCGTTCAAAGATTCCACCCGGCCGTCAATTGGTATGGATATCGCATTTTTTTCCAGATGCTTAGGCAGTCCGGGCCCTTCGATGCCCGGGAGGATTGCAATGGTTTCAGGAAACGTAAAGTTTTTGATATCCTGTCCCCTGCTGGAAAGCCCTATGATTGGCAGGGTTGGCGAAAGATCATTTATGGACGGCCCGGAAAAAAAAGTCGTGCAGAACACGGCTCCGGCCGATGCACGGATGGCCTTTGGATGAAAGGGGTTGGCTGATTCGGCAAGCAGGATAATCCGGTCTACGTTAAAAGCCACGGCCGAGCGGACTGCCGCCCCGACGTTTTCAGGATCCTGAAACGGTATCATTAGCGAGCATCCCGGCGGCAGGCCATGCTCCGGCAGCCAGGGGGATATTTTGGGAACATCGACAGCCAGCAGGGGAAAACCAGTGCCGAACCTGTCGAGTTTCGAAAAGAGCGGGGAAGAGAGTCGGAACCACGACGTTTCATAAGAAAGATCTTCTGGCGGCAGGCTGTGTGATTCGTCTGAAATCCAGGCACGGCAAATGTTTGGAAAGTTTGAAGTGATTTCATGCACTATCCGTTTCCCGGATACAATGGTCTGTTGCGCCCTGCGGATACCCCTTGTGGTGAAGAGTTTTTTAAACCCCTTGAAAACAGGGTTCTGATCGCTTTTAATCTCTTTGCATCGGTGACGGGCCATGGCGGATATCCTTATTCGGCCCGTAGAAATGCCCAGGCGTTTAAAAACCACCAGTCTTCGCTTGTGCGAAGTGGCCGGTATGGTGTAGGATATGTTTTCCTCCAGCAGGTATTTGCCTTTGAAGCGGTCTTTGGCATCCTCTATTTCTCGGTCGCAGTTCGGTCCTTTCATGAATATGGCAATGCCATATTTTTCAAGGCATCCCTCAACGCGCTCAAGGGTTTTGGAAATGGTTTCAACGGCACGGGTGATGATGTTTTCAACAGGGATTTCGGTTTTTTTAGTAATTGCCCCCCCCAGGACGGAGACGTTTTTAAGACCGAGTTCCGTGACCGCCTGCTGCAAAAAATCGACCCGGTTTTTTCGGCTTTCGGAGAGGATTATCTTTATTTCCGGAAACAGGATGCCAAGGGGGATGCCGGGCATGCCGGGGCCTGAGCCCAGGTCGAGCAGCGGGGAGGGGAGATTGAAATAAATGCCCGCGAGGATCGAATCTGCATAGAGCTTTACGACCATGCTTTCAAATTCGTGAATCCGGGTCAGGTTGAGTTCCGGGTTGTATCTTCTGATAAGTTCGTGATATGCCCATAAGAATGGTAACTGCTCGGAAGGAATATCGATCCCGCATTGGCTCAGTATGGATGCCATGCCCGCCGCCGTGTGTGGGACCGGGCCGTTTTTTTTTTGATCTTTGTTTTTCAAATGGGTGTTTCCCGATATTGATTACAAGCCATGAATTTATCCGACAAGGAAATAAAGCCTTCCGGCGCTGATTTTTTTTTCATGCCGCAATGGCCCGTCCTTTATGAGGACAACCACCTGCTGGCCCTGTATAAACCATCCGGGCTGCTTATACAACAAGATCGCACAAAAGATGTTTCATTAATCGACCTTGCCCGCAAATGGCTTAAATTGAAATACGATAAGCCCGGCAACGTCTTTATCGGCATGGTGCACCGGCTTGACAGGCCGGTTGCGGGCGTGGTGCTCTTCTGTAAAACCTCCAAGGGCGCAGGTCGCGTGAGCGCATCTTTCAGGCAAGGCGAGGTTGAAAAAGAATACGTGGCGGTTGCCGAGGGACGGCTTGAAAAAAAGACCGGACGGCTATTGCATCATATCCGCCGAAGGGGGAGTTCGAGCATCGTGCTGGACGAGCCCGGGAGCAACAGCCGCAAGGCCGCTCTCACATACCGGGTGCTTGCTGAGCATAAAAACCGGACCCTGGTTTCAATCCGCCTGGAGACCGGCAGGCACCACCAGATCAGGGCTCAGTTTGCCCACATCGGCCATCCCCTGGCCGGAGACCTCCGATACGGGGCTCCGGCCCCCCTGGATAAAAAACAGATCGCTCTTTTTGCCGTCCGTTTAAGCCTTCCCCATCCGGTGAAAAAAACGATGATTACATTTTCTTTGCCGCTTCCCCGGGGCTGGCCGTGGTCCGGTAATTGCGGTGTTGAAGACAGCCTGTTCTGGAACTGGAACGATGTGCGTGATCAGGTTATGGAGGGTTTTCAGGGGACTTCATAATTAACGTTGATGGCGTCGTAAAAAGTCCCATCTACTGCGTTGTAGCGTTTTTTCAGTCACTCGGAATACTATATGTATTCCTTCGTTTCTGAAAAACCACTACGCCTTGTATATGGAAGTTTTTACTTAGCCATCGTAAGCGGGTTGACGGATTTTTTACGAGGCCATCAACGTTGGAAGTGTAGGGATTCTTTCCCGACAATCGCCGGGTAAGAAACGTAGGCCTACGATAGAACGGTTATCAAAATCATGTATCGAGCGTGGTCAGGCCGTCGCGCAGCGCTATTTTAGTCAGTTCGGCCACGCTTTTTACCTCCAGTTTTCTCATAAGCTGCTGGCGGTGGGACTCCACGGTCTTGATGCTTACATGCATCCGGTTTGCGATTTCCTTTGTCGGTATGCCCTCGGCGATGAGCTGGAGCACTTCGCGCTCTCTGGTCGTGAGAATGGAGGTTGCGGTGGGGTTTTCCTTTTCCAGGATATGGGCGTAATCCTTCATCACGGTATCGGCGATATCCGGGCTTAAATAGCTCTGGTTGTTTATCACCGCCGTGATGGCGTTTACAAGCTCGTCAAAGGCGCAGTTCTTAATGAGATAGCCTGAAACCCCTGCCTTGAGCATTCCGGCCACGTAACGCCTGTCCGAATACATGGAAAGGGCGATCACCTTTGTATCCGGAAGGTCGGCCTTGATCTGCCGGGTGGCCTCGATGCCGTTCAACTCGGGCATACTGATGTCCATGACGACCACGTCGGGTTCCAGTTCAGATGCCATCCTTATGGCCTGGCGTCCGTTTTCCGCGACCCCCACAACCTCCAAGCCGGGTTGCTGATCCAGCATGGCGCGCAGTCCGTCCCTCGTGATCTTGTGATCGTCCGCCAGTATGATTCGTATTGTCATACAGCATCCTTCCCCACATCCTTCATGGGCGATATCATGGTCACCCGGGAACCTTTTTTTTGCTCGGACTTGATTTCGAGCCTGCCACCGGCAAGAGCCAGGCGCTCCCGGATGGAAAACAGGCCGAACCCGCCTTTTTTAATGTCCTTTGGTTCCGCCCGAGTGGCGTCGAACCCGACGCCGTTGTCCTCGATTGCAACACGGACATTTTCGTCCTCGCGCGAGATGAAGATTTTGACCTCCGTGGCCCTTGCATGTTTTACGATATTAAAAAGCAGTTCCCGGGCAGCCTGGAAAAGAAGAACGCGCAGGCTCTCGTCAATGGGCTTGTGCTCCATATCGTCGATGCAGGCAACGCGGAGGCCGTGCTGCTTTTCGGTCTGTTCCGCAAGCCAGTCAAGGGCCGCTTCCAACCCCAAGTCATATAGTATGGGCGGACTCAGCTCAAAAGTCAAGGTCTGGGTATCCTTGATCGATTGCTCTATGAATGCGTTTATATCCCTCAGCCGGTCCACGCTTTCTCCGTGCCCAATATTTTCACTTTTTCCTGCCTGGTTAATAATCAGTCTCATCTTCATGGACGCATTGGTGAGCGCGTGGCCGATTCGGTCATGCAATTGCCGGGCGATTCTCCTTCGTTCCCTCTCCTCGGTCAGGGAGAGCTCCGATGAAAGGGACCTGAGCTTTGCCTGGTAGCGTAAAAATTCCTCTTCCCGCCGCTGGCTTACTTCCCGCAGTTCCTTTTCGTTGTGTATGACGTTTTCATAGAGCCGGGCATTGTCAAACGATATGGCGGCCTGGGCTGCCAGGAGCTGGATGACTTCTATCCGGGCGGGAGTGAAAACGGCCGGGGCGATATTATTTTCCAGGTACAGGATGGCTACAAGGGAGGACTGACGCGTCACGGGAAGACAAAGAACCGATTTGGGCCTGTATTTGAAAAAATACGGGCATGAGGCAAAGTCACTTTCCGTTGCCGCGTCATCGCTTACCATGTAGCGGCCGGTTCTTCGAACATAGTTTATTACCGGCATGAAAAGCTCGGTCTGGCCATCGGCCGGGATGGATGGAAAAATACTTGTCCCGGCCCGGTCCGCGTCAAGCCTTGCCTCCAGGTAAATGCGGTCTTCTTTGATGGTAAGAAATTCGGTTTTGGTGGCCCCGGCGTTTTCCGCAACGATCTTCATGAGGTTTTTAAGGAGGTCAGGAATGACGATTTCGGTTGAAATCATCAGCAGGGCATCCACGATGGCTGAAAAATCAAGCGAATCAAAGGCCGCGAGGGCCTTGTCCGGCAGCCTCCCCGACGGGATAAGCGGATATTTTGCTTCAAGGGCGGCGGCCTTTGCCTCTGCGTCCCATTTCCGGTACGCGTCTCGTGCCGCTGTTATGCATGGTCCGGCCAGGTCGTCGAGGCCCAGGCTCTCATAGCACTCGGCGGCCCGTTCGTAGGCAATGGCCTGGTTCTGGATAAATCCCGCTTCTTTTGCGGCTTTGGCTGAGCGGTGATACAGGGGAAGGGCGTGCCAAGCCTTCCCGGTGATGCGCATGCGCTCCGCTGAAACAAGGAGATGCTTGTGAAGGTAGTTTTCGGGGCAGCTTTGGGCAAGCTTTTTAAGCTTTTTTTCATAGCGTCGTATCAGGGTCGGATAGATGGCCCGTTTTGTGCGGGATACATGCTCGTGAGCGGCGGCAAGGGTCAGGGCATGGAAAAAATAAAATTCCGGTTCGATTATGGTGCCGATGTGATAGTAAAGAAGTTTTTCGCAGGCCGCGCCCATGTCGACGGCGCCGTCGATAATTCCCATGATATACAGGAGGCGCAGTTTTAAAAGATAATGGCGTAAAAGGATCATGGGAATGCCGTTCTCGTTCATGCCCCGGATATGGCGTGTTTCGTCAAAATCTTCATCATCCATCAGGGCGGCTCCGGCCGTCTTTCCTAAAAGCGCCTTTGCGAATTGCCGGACTGAAACCAGGTAATTTATGGCCCCTGTGTCGCCCGTGTTTTCAACAAATTTCCCGTAGCGTTCATATTCGCTCAGTACGGTCTTGAGAGGAGCGCCTGAAATAACCAGAAAGATAAGTACCGATTGGATGTGGTAGCCCGCGTAATTTATGTCTCCGCCGGCAAGCGCGGTTTTAACCCCCTGGCGGTGACAGTCGATCCCCTTTTTGATATGTTTGTTCCACACGCTGATGCCGCTCCCATAAAGCAGCAGCAGTTTCGGGAGCATCGGAGGGCTGCCGAATTTTTCGTTTACCGAAAACGCCAGTTTTGCAAATCGTGAACCTGCCGAAAAGTTTTTAAAAATAGCGCACAGAGACGCCCCATAGACCATGTAACCGAAGGCCGAAGCCTCAGAGTTGCCGAATTTCAAGGTGTAGCTCAGAACCTTGAGCGATGCGACAATGGCCAGGTAGGGACTGCAAAGAAAAGCCGAAAAACAAAGGTTTGCGAGTATGTCGACAGCCAGCACAATCCTTCGGTCATCTATGGCGGGAATGTCGAGAAGTCCGTCGATATCCCTGTTTAAAAGCCTTGCCCCCGCGCCCATGATCGCTTTTAAGACCGATATTTTTCCCGCCCGCGCCGGAAGTCGCATTCCCAGCAGCGAAAGGGCCGCAAGACCGTTTTCAAGGGCTTCTTCATGGTTAGCCATGCCGGCCGCCATGATCATTTTCAGCTTGTATGCAAGCGCCCGGTCTTCATTTCCGGCTGCCCGTTCGCAAAGCTCTTTGAAAAGGTCGTCCGCCCGGGAAAAATTCATGTTTAAAAACTCGCATTCCATTTCCTTCATGAACAGGTGAAACATCAGATCATAGTCTTCTTCCCATCCGTTATCCGAAAGCAGTTTTCTCCCCATTGAAAGATATTCCACCGCCTGGTCATAGGCCCTTGAACCGGCTGCTTTGCCACCGGCCTCAAGGTTCAGTCCCGCAAGCTCAACATTGTGCTCTGCTTCGGGCGGCAGTTGAGTGCCAAGGTTTAAGTGATTGACGATTTCAAACAGCCGGGAGGAACGTCCTGCTGATTTGGTTTCATCAAGGAGACTCCGGCCCGTGAGTGCATGGAGTTTTTTCCGTTTTTTTTCAGATATTTTCAGGTAGATGGATTGCCGGATCGTATCATTGGCGAATTCAAAGACGATATCTTCCATATCCCCTGAAGCGATGGGTGAACACTCGGGCTGGGGCGGAAGACACCTGATCAGCATATCCCGGAAACGCCGGGATGCGTCCCTGCCTGCGGTGATGATGCCGGCATCAAATGCGGGCCAGAGGTTGATGGCTATTTCATTGATCTTTTTGCCAATGACAGGTGAAATAAGGACCGGGGTGAAACGTTTTCCGGCTACGGCTGCCGCCGCCAGGGCTTCTTGTGTCTGCTCCGGCAGGTGATCGATCATAAATTCATGGGGGGCGTTTTCACCAGAATCCGGGCTTATGGCCTGGATTTTTTCGATATCCCATTGCCAACACCCGGTTTCAAAGTCGAAGGCAAGAAGATTTTTCCTGTTTACCATGACCAGAAGTTCGCGTATGGCCGAGGGAATCCCTCCTGTTTTTTCATAAATAACCCGGGCCAGGCTGTCCAGATCAGCCCCGGTTCTTTTGAGAGTGTGGTCCAGGAAGGAAAACAGGTTCTTTTCGGTTACGGGATCGGTGGAAATCGTAGCGATCCGGCCGCCTTTTTCCTTTATATTATCGATCATGGAGATGATTGGCGCAACAATTTCAGGGTTATTATCCCTGTATGCGCCGATAAAGAGGATATGGCGGGCCCTGCCTTTACTGAAAAAGGCATTTATCTGTTTTCTGCTCGCATGGTCCATCCATTGCATGTCGTCAATGAACAGGACCAGGGGCCGGTCTTTTGATCCAATGGCGCGGAAAAATTTTTCAAAGGTCAAATTAAAACGGTTTTGTGTTTCCGACGGCGAAACCTCGGCCACCCGCAGTTGTTGCCCAACAATTAATTGCAGTTCCGGTACGGCATCTATGATGATCTGGGCGTTTTCACCCAGGGCCTCGGTAAAGCGGGAGCGCCATTCAGTCAGTTTTTCGGTGCTTTCCGTCAGTATCTGGCCCACCAGATCCTTAAACGCGGACATGATCCCGCTGTAGGGAATGTTTTCCGGGAGTTCTCCGAAGCGGCCGGTTATAAAATACAGGTTTGACCGGGTTTTGATTTTTTTAAATTCTTCAACCAGCCGCGTTTTCCCCGAGCCGGGACAGCCCGATATCATAACAAATGACATGGCCCCCCGGCAGACCCGTTCAAATTCGGTTGACAGGGTTTTTAATGCCTTGTCGCGGCCGTAAAATTTCGTCGATAATGTGAGTTGTTCGGGTGCGTCCTGATCCCCCGGCGTAAAGGTGAAGTCCATGTGTCCGAAACGTTTCAATCGCTCGCGGCAGTATTTCAGGTCGACCCGAAGGCCATAGGCGCACTGGTATCTTTCGGCCGGGTTTTTTCCCAGAAGTTTCATGACGATATCCGAGACCGGCTGCGGTATTTCGGGACGGATTTTTACAGGCGGAGCCGGTATGAGCGTCATGTGGCCGTGAATGACCGATTTTGCATCCGTCGAGCCGAAAGGCGGGGCGCCGGTAAGCATCTCGTAGAAAATGACGCCCAGGGAATAGAAATCCGTGCGGAAGTCGGGACGGCGGTTCATTCGTCCGGTCTGTTCGGGCGACATGTATGGCAAAAACGGGGCCGGGATACCGGAAACGCGCATGTCCCGGTCGTCGAAGAGCGCCTGCTGACGGAGCAGGAAGGCCGGCGGCGCCGGCCATGTTACTCGGACCAGTCCGTTTTCAGGGTTTAGCCGTATTCCGTGTGACGTGAATCCCCGGTAAATAATCCCTCCCCTGTGCAGGTCATTGACAGCCGTTACAAGCTGTATGGCCATGTCAAGGAAACGGTCGACCGAAAGCCCGGGGGCCTCTATGATGTCGATAAGGGGGACGCCGGAAGCCATTTCCAGGGCAGCCGCGATACCCACCCGGCCTTCGTGGGTGATCTTCTCCGCTCCGACGAGTCGGGCCACGTGCTGTGATATGACCTGTGAGAGCCTCCGGTAGGATGACAGAAGCGTCTCGACATTATCCACAAGGAGCATATCAATGGGGAAGAAGAGTATCTCGACTTCGGCCTGCGGATCGAGGCGGCGGCCGAAAAACTGCGCCATCCCTTTTAAGGGAGGTTTTTGTTCATGGATTTCAAATCCGGGCAGTAAGAGCATTTGGGTTTTGGTGACTCCGTAAAAATCTGCGCAGCGGTATTTTTGCAGAAAAGGGAAACGGGCGGGGATAAACCCCGCCCCTACGACTTTTTCTCGCAAAGGAGTAGGCCGGGTTTCTTGCCCGGCGATTAATCTGATAATTTGGCCTTGATCATCGTTTCGGCCAATATCCGGTTTTTGTAGGGGCAACCCCCTGTGGTTGCCCTATGATCAGGGTAAGCACAGGGGCTT
>JAADHK010000140.1:38999-61213 GCA_013151835.1 Deltaproteobacteria bacterium | reverse complement strand
GATATTGACTCAGGCCGAACTATTGCCCGTGTTCCATTTTGCGGGAAATCAGCCTGGATGACAAAAAAAGAGGCTGGGGAAGGGGCCGGTTTTTTCCCGGGGCAACCTTTTTATCACACGATTACAGGCAAACTGCTAGTTTATACCTGCCGTTTTTCACATCGTCGACGTCGACGATGTGAAAAGCCCTGCAATTTTTTTTCAAGGATCTTATCTTTAAGGAAAATTTCCCCGGGCGTTTTAGCGATCTCGCTTAATATGTCAAGATATTCGTCTAATCGAATACACTTCCGGGATATTTTTTCAACGGAAACCATTGTTCCTCATTATTCACTGAATTTGTTCTAGATACATATGCTGATAATGTTGAATTACCGGCAGAAAATCAAAATAAGCCATCCGGGTCGACGTTTCATAATCGATCCGTGCCTCGTCATCCCTGCAATAAATGAGGATTCCTTCCTTTAATATCTGACCGGTAACGGCAAACGGGAGATCGTTCATTACTCGGACATCACTCTGAAACATGCCTTTTAATTGTTTGTCAATCGTCAGAGACAAAGACATTTCTAAATCCATCTTCTCTCTTATTGATAATTTCGGCACGTAGATGCCAATGTCCAGATCACTGAACAAATGTGCCTGATCAATTGCGACACTGCCGTAAACATTGGCAAAAAGTACCGGTGATGTTTTGAAAATATCTGTAAAAAGTTTCAGGTTGTTTTTTATGATGTCCTTGGATTTCATATAATGTCGCCTGTTGTGCCGTAAGCGCGATAGTTTGTTATTATCAGGAGCGATTTATTTACCGTATAATATTTTGTTAAAAAAACAATCAGTCTGTTGCCTGACTTCTCAATAAGTCCGGGCGGCCACAACACAATCAGGCCTGGATTTATTGAAAGAGGACAGTTTCTTGGGAATGCGGCGTAAGCCTTTTATAAAATCCTAACGGATAAAATCCGCTCTACCTGGAAAAAGTCTGATTATGATTTTTAAAAAATGGTACAAAATAAAATGTTCGCACGGCCCACGTAGCGGAAGGCTTCAGCCTTCCAGTTAAAGGCGGCCTGAAGGCCGCCCCTGCGAGGGCAGTACAAGAAAAATAACAGCCGGCAAGAACCAAACCGGACACTACTGATTCTTATGATAAAAATTTACAAAAAAATCATGCTTGTAAAATCTTGCAATGACTCAATTCAAGACTTGACACCAGCTATCAATCATGTCGGTTGGCCGGGTCAATGCCTTATTTGAAGGAAAACCCGAACAGGTTGATGCTGTTTTAAGGTGGTGTAAAGAGGGTCCGCCCATGGCAAGGGTGGATGAGATGATTGTTCCGCAGGCGCCCGTTACTGGGGCGTATAATGGTTTTGATATCAGGCATTGATTTTTAAGCTCAAGGCCCCTGAACCTGATGAGCAAAAAAAAGGCGGGGAACCATGATTCTCCCGCCCTTTTAAGAAATTGTAATTCCGGCTTTACACTGCGTCGCGTAACTGTTTTCCGGGTTTGAACTTTACCGCGTTTCTGGCCTTGATCTTAATGGGGTCTCCGGTCTGAGGATTCCGCCCAGTCCTGGCCTTGCGGCGGACCTTTGCAAACGTGCCGAAACCGACAAGCGTCACCTTGCCATCCTTTTTCTTCAAAGCCTTTGTTACGCCTTCCATGAAGGAATTAAGGGCTGCAGATGCCGCAACCTTTGAAATCCCGGCATCTTTGGCCATTTTTTCGACGAGTTCTGCCTTGGTCATAATAGTCCCTCCCGTGTGTTGTGGTTGTTAAAAAATTGATTTTATGTTAAATTAAAGGAGGTTTCCATGCTTGTCAATAGATAAAATGGAATTTTCTCATTTTATTTATTTATCGGGCCGTGTAAAGCATTGTCTCAAGAGCATTTGAGACAATGCATGCCTGCAATATCCTACCCCACAAGGCTGGAATGACAGGCCATCTTTGAGATATAACAAAGGCGGCCATTGACAGAATCGAAGAGAAAAAACTCATATGGGACTACAGGTATGATATTGATTTTTTAAATGTTTTACTTTTCAAGATCGTCAAAACAGAGCATCCACAAATGCGTCCGGATCAAAGGGCTGAAGGTCTTTTGCACCCTCCCCGACCCCTATGTAGCTGATGGGAATTCCGATTTCGTTGGAGATGCCTATGACGATTCCCCCTTTGGCGGTTCCGTCCAGTTTTGTCAGCGCAATGGAGGTGACGCCGACACCGTCGTGGAATTGACGGGCCTGGGAGATGGCGTTCTGGCCGGTTGTGGCATCAATGACCAGAAGCACTTCGTGGGGAGCGCCGCTAAGCCTCTTGGCAATGCTCCGTCTGATTTTTTTTAATTCCTCCATGAGGTTTACTTTGGTGTGAAGCCTGCCTGCTGTGTCGATGATAACAACATCCGCACCGCGTTTTATTCCCGCTTCCACGCTGTCAAACGCCACGGCCGCAGGATCCGAGTTCTCACGATGCATTACGATTTCAGCGCCTGAGCGTTTGGCCCAGATTTCGAGCTGTTCTGCGGCAGCGCTCCGGAAGGTGTCCGCAGCTCCCAAGAGAACCTGTTTCCCCTCAGCCGAAAAAAGCGTTGCCAGTTTGCCTATAGTCGTGGTTTTGCCCACTCCGTTTACACCGACAACCATAATCACGAAGGGCTTTTGGTCGGGCAGGATTATTTGCCCGGGCTTCAGAAAAGAGCGGATTTCATCTTTCATCAGCTCATAGACTTTACCCGGACCCGACAGCCCCTTACCTTTTTTGAATATCGTGTCGGTCAGGGCCATCGTTGTTTTCATGCCCACGTCCGATGTTATCAGGATTTCCTCCATCTCCTCCATCGTCGTTTCATCGATGGCGGTATTTTCTTCAAACAGGGCGAAAATTCGGCCGGTGAATGCATGCCTTGTACGTGACAATCCGGTTTGCAGACGGTCCTTAATGCCAATCGGCATAACATCCGGCCCGGCTTCTTCCGGTTCTTCCGGTTCTTCCGGTTCGGGTTGAACCTCGGGAGGGATATTTGAGGCTTTCTTTTTCGACTTAATGTGCTTTAAGCGCAGTAATAGAAACAGAATGCCGAGAAGCCCTGCAATCTCCCACATGGAGTGCGCATAAATATTATTTAAAAATTCAGCCGCTATTTCAGTTGGTATATGTAACATTATGTTTTACCTCATGCGTCCGGGCTCCCGCTCCTTCATGGGCCGGGCCCGCGAGTTTGACCGCTTCATCGATATTTACGGAAATGGTTTTTGATACCCCGCTTCCAGCCATGGTGACACCAAAAAGCACATTTGAAAACATCATGGAGCGCTTGTTGTGGGTTATCATGATAACCTGTGTTTTTTCGCCTATGATTTTTAAAAGCTCGTTAAAGCGGTGTACATTTACATCATCAAGCGGCGCGTCGATTTCATCTAAGAGACAAAACGAAGCTGAATTCAGGAGAAATATGGAAAAGATAAAGGCAATGGCGGACAATGCTTTTTCGCCGCCGGATAAAAGGCTTAATCGGCTTACCTTTTTTGCCGGCGGATGGATCATGAGTTCAACCCCGGTTTCAAGAGGCTTATCCGGCAGTGTCAGCTCGAGCCAGGCAGAGCCGCCGTTAAACAGGCGTGGGAAAAGCTCCCGGAAACTTGCATTTACAGCCTCAAAGGTTTCAGTGAATTTTTTTTGCGTGATGCGGTTTATCTTTTTTATAACGTTTTGAAGATCGGCAATGGCTGCATTAAGATCATCCTTTTGTGTGACCAGAAAATCGTGGCGCTCTTTTGTTTCAGCAAATACGTCGATCGCGCCTATGTTTACCTCTCCCATGCCTTCCGTTTTCTGTCTAAGGGTCAATCGTTCGTTTTCAGTCCGTTCAATGGAAAAGTCCGGTGCAACCACAATCTCTTTCAAATCTTTTAAAACACTGCTAAAAGATTCGGTATATTTTTCCAGAAACCGGCTGGTCAGGTTTTCCCTGTTGATCTGAAGCCCTGAAAGGTCTAATTCAAGCCGGTGAATCTTTTCACGCACCTGTTCCATGGCGGTTTTTGTTTCCGATATCCGAACGCCAGCTAGCTGCATCTCCTTTACAATAAACTGATAATCAGAGTCTGATGCGCGAAGCTTTTGTTTTATATCGACAAGTCTTGCTTTTTCAGCCACAAGGGTCTTTTGTTTATCGGAAATCAGCCTTTCGGCGTCCGAAAGCTTTTTCCCCCTGGCTGATATGTCCCCGCGTGTCCGCTCGATCTCCTTTAAAGTATCGTCAAGAAATTCGGATATGCGCTTTGTGTTTTGATTTATATTTTCAAGCTCCGCTGTTTTCCGGGTGAGGGCGAGCCTTAAGTCCACACGTTTTTCGTCCTGGCTAGCGATGCTCTCAGCCAGGGCTTCTATTGTTTTTTTCAACTTTCCGGCTTGTTTCTCAATGGATAAAATTTGAGATTCGATTTCTTCCATGGCTGTTTTGCGGGCGCTGATTTCCGTTTCAATATCCTGCTTCTCACCCGAAAGCCGTGTAAATTCCAGATTCGTTACTTCCTGTCGTTGTCTGGCCTGGCTGAGTTTTGCATCTGCGCGGAAAAATTCCTTGTCTGTATCGAGAATCCGGTCAGCAAGCCTGTAATTGCGTTTTGTAATTTGTGCGAGCCTGTTTTCGTTTTCCCTCAATTCCCTTTCAAGTTGTGTCCGCCTGGTATTTTCCTGCTCAAGTTCGTTTTCAATCTTTTTGACTTCAAGTGAAAGGCGTTTGATGGATTGTTTTTTTTCAAGTATTCCGGATAACTTGTCTGTGCTTCCCCCTGTGATGGCTCCATTGCGGTCGACAATTTCGCCCCCTTTGGTTGCAATGCGAAAAGCATTGCCGGTTTTTTTTGCAAGCGTGATTGCAGATTCAAGGTCGTCTGCAACCAGTGTGCCGGCCAGGAGGGCAAGGGCTATGGCTTTATACCCTGATTTTATTTTAACATGGTCCGTAAGAAGGGAAAATCCGGATGCGGGTTCCGGTTTTACAGGCAACACCGGGTCGGGTTCGGACGGCATGAAACCGCTGCGTCCCGCATTGCTTAAGCGTAAGTGTTCAATAAGTGCAAGCGCTGCGCTGCTGTCCTTAACTATGACATACTGGATCGCCTCACCAAGACACGCTTCCACCGCATTCTCAAAACCGGTTTCAGCCTCTATGATTTCAGCAACAATCCCTGTTTTCCGGCAATTTTCCCTGCTCTCGTTTCCACCCGCATTTTCCGCCTTTAACTTGTTTATTACGGCCTTTACGCCGTCTCTGTACCAGTCGAAGTTTTCGTCCATTTTTTTTATGACGGAAAGCTCCGATACTGTTTTCTGGCGTTTTGCCGCAATGGTGTTCACCTCAGCGACCTGCTTGCCGAGCGCCACGCTTTTTTCCTCAACATGCTTTTTCGCCTCTTTTTTCTCAGCCATGAGGGCATTTTTTTCTTTTGCCAGTATCTCCTGTTTTTCCTTTATTTCCGCAAGGACGGCGGCAATGGCTGACTCCTCTTTTTCAGCCCCTTTTATTTCAGTTTCCAACTGCTTTAATCGCCTTTTGAGGTGATCCCGGTTTATTGACGACTTTTGAAACAGGTTGGCAAGTCTTGCCCGATCCGCCGCAGCTATGGAAAGTATCTTGTTATTCTCTTTTTGTTTGCTTTTCAGGACATCAAGTTGGATTTGGACATCATTTGATTTTTCCCCCTGAATCGTAAGTTTTTCTTCCAGGTCGGCGATAAAAGAGGCAATGGCTTCACGTTTTTTTCCCCCCTTATCAATTTCAGCCGCCATTTTTTTGCTTTTTTCCGTAAGAACCGATAATGCCTCGCCCAACTGAACCCGTTCTTCCGACAAACGGGTTTTTTCATCAACTAACCGCGCTATTTCATTTTCAAGCATTTCTATTTTACGTCTCAAGCAGGCCCGGGCATCACGGTATTCGGCAAGCTTTTTTTCCTTTATGCGCTGGTCAATTTCGATTTGAGCAACAGCGAGGCTCAAGGCGTCTGCCTGAGATGTATGAATATCGTCCGTTTTTCGCAGCTCTTCAAGCAGGGCCGAGGTCTTTTCTATCCTGCGGGAGTAGTCTTCGTGGTAATGGACCATGACCAGAAAATCGGCCCGTTTGAGTTCCTCCATTGCCTTTTTGTATCGTTCGGCCTTTTTAGCCTGGCGCGAAAGGCTGTTCACAAGCTTGTTTGTTTCGACGATAAGGTCGTTTAGACGCAGGAGGTTCCGATGCGTGGAGTCGAGCTTTGAAAGGGCTTCTTTTTTTCTCGTGTTATAGCGCACAATCCCTGCGGCTTCTTCTATAAAAGACCTTCGCTCCTCGGCCGATGCCTCCGTCACGGCCCCGATATTGCCCTGGCCGATAATCGTAAACGATCTGGGGCCGATGCCGTTACGCAAGAAAACATCCTGGACGTCTTTTAATCGGCAGGGGCGCTTGTTTGTCATGTAGACACTTTCACCGGAACGGTAAAGCCTGCGGGTGACCATGATTTCAGTATATTCGTCTGCATTGTCGATCATTTGATTGTCGGAGTCGGAAAGGACGAGGGAAACTTCAGCCAGATTCACGCGTGCTCTTTTTTCAGTGCCGGCGAAAATAACATCCCCCATGGATTTGCCCCGGAGTTGTTTGATGCTCTGTTCGCCCATGACCCACTTGATGGCGTCCATGATATTGCTTTTGCCGCATCCGTTGGGGCCGACAATACATGAGATGCCTGGGGGAAACTCGATAACCGATTTATCGGCAAAGGATTTGAATCCGTTTATTTCAATTCGTTTAAGCTGCATGTACCGCTGACATTATTGTTTGGTTGGCCTTGATCATCGTTTCGGCCATCCTGTAGGGGTAAGCCCCTGTGCTTACCCTGATCATAGGGCAACCACAGGGGGCTGCCCCTACAAAAATCGGATATTGGCCGAAACGATGATCAAGGCCGTTTGGTTGCAGGGAATTGCCCTTTTTCTTACGACGCCATCAAGGTCTTGATGCCGTAATTACGGTTCCACCGCAATAAAAAAAAGAGAGCCGTGGGATTAGCTTGCCCTTTTAATTTAACTTGACAAAAAGATTCCGTATAAGATAAATATAACTCACAGATTTACCACAAGAATCCTTTCCACACATCCTTGAACGGAAGTCTTTTCATGCTATCCATCCCCGGCTACGAGGTCAGCGAGCGGATTTACGGCGGCGGTCAGACCGTGATTTACCGCGGTCGCAGAAAACTGGACAATATCCCTGTCATCGTAAAAACACTCAAGAATCCATATCCTTCCTTAAACGAGACATTGAGGTTCGAGCATGAGTATACCATGCTTCACAACCTTGGATCATACGGTGTTGTCAGGGCATACAGCTTTGAAACCGTAAACAACAGACCGGTCATCGTTATGGAAGATTTTTACGGACAGTCACTTGATACCTGTTTTTCCGGCCGGCAAACAGGTACCAAAGAAACGCTTATGCTTTTTATACGAATTGCCGAGATTGTCGAGGATATTCATAAACAGCAGGTTATACACAAGGATATCAACCCTTCAAACATCGTCTGGAACCAACAGACCGGCCAGGTCAAACTCATTGATTTTGGCATATCCTCCCTTGTGGTCAGGGAAGGAATTAATGAAAGATCCATTGATGACGTGGATGGAACTATTGCCTACGTTTCGCCGGAGCAGACAGGCAGAGTCCACCGGCCGGTTGATTTCAGGAGTGACCTTTATTCTCTTGGAGTGACCTTTTACGAATTGTTGACAGGTGTGCTCCCTTTTGATTCATCAGATCCGTTTGAAATTGTCTATTCCCATCTCGCACGTGTCCCAAAACCTGTTTCCACGGTTAATCCGGATACCCCCAGAATGATTTCCGAAATCGTCATGAAACTCATGGCCAAGAACGCGGATGAACGCTATCAGAGTGCATTCGGGTTAAAGACGGACCTGGAACAATGCCTTGAATCATTTCGCGGACAGGGGTTTATTCCGGTTTTTGACCTGGCTTGCCATGACACGCCCGATTATTTCGCCATACCGGAAAAACTGTTCGGCAGGGGCATGGAGATCGAGACCCTCCTTTCCGCATACGACAGGGTCTGCAAGGGCCCAATGGAACTCATTATTGTAACGGGCCCCGCAGGCATCGGTAAATCGTCTTTTGCCTCGGCCATTGCCCGTCCTGTAATGGACAGGGGCGGGTTGTTCATATCCGGGCAATTCGAACATTTAAAAAGCGACATACCCTACACTGCCGTTATCCGTGCATTTCAAAGACTCATCAGGTCTCTGGTCGCACAAAGCCCCGACGAACTGGCCGTATGGAAAGAAAGGCTCCTTTCTGCTTTAAAGCCGAACGGTGCGGTCATATCCAATGTGATTCCGGAGCTGGAATGGATCATAGGCAAGCAGCCGGATGTGTCGGCTCTGCCGCCCATCGAGTCCCGTAACCGGTTTCACCTGGTTTTCCAGAATTTCGTATCCGTATTTATTCGTGAAAAACATCCCCTGGTCATTTTCTTGGATGATATCCAGTGGGCGGACCTTCCCACCTTAAACCTGCTCGAAAACCTTTTTTCCGGGCAGACGGACGGGCATCTGCTGGTAATATTTTCATGCCGCAAGGCCACGCTCGATGTTTCACACCCTTTTATGCTGCTGTCCGACAGGATGTCAGGCCGTGGTGTTCCCGTCCGATCCGTTCATCTCGGGCCCCTGCTCAAGGCGGACGTCAATCGGCTCGTGGCTGAAACACTACGAAAAGACGACGACTCTGTTTCACGGCTTGCGAATATCTGTTTTGAGAAAACCGGGGGCAATCCCTTTTTCCTCGGCCAGTTTCTTCGTATGCTCCATGAAGACGGCATGGTCAGGTTTGACAGAGGCCAAAGAGTCTGGCGCGTGGATATCGATGCAGTAAGACGCCTTAAAATAACCGACAACGTCGTTGATTTTATGATCGCAAAGCTCAAACGTCTGCCTGAGTCCTGCATGCGGATATTAAAAACAGCCGCATGCACGGGGAACCAGTTTGATGTCCGCATTCTTTGTCGGATTCATTCCCGACTGGCCCGGGAAATCGACGCCGATCTTTGGCCCGCTCTGCTTGACGGGATGATCGTGACACGCGAGAACCTTGTGCCGGCCCGTGGCTCCGGTGTTGAAACCCAGGATATCGTTTATGCCTTTTCGCACAACCGGATACACCAGGCCGTTTATTCCCTCGTGGACCCCACGGAAAAGACACGGCTCCATGCCAGGATCGGCCAGGAGCTGCTTGTTCGGGCCGACATGGATGCCGGCGGTGAGTCTCTTTTTGATATCGTTAATCACCTGAATATCGGCCGTGATCTCATGGCCGATGACAAACAGAAGCAAACCCTTGCAGGATTGAATCTCCAGGCAGGCGTACACGCGAGGACATCCGCCGCTTATGAATCCGCGTTTTATTATTTCAAGTCCGGGATTGAAATACTGGGGCCTGGTGCGTGGAAAAGTCAATACCGGCTGGCCATGGACCTTCACAACGGAGCTGCAGAGGCGGCCTATCTGATTTCAGACACGATAAATCTGGATTTCTATTCGGAAGCGGTACTCAAGAACGCCGCGAATAACATTGACAAGATCAAGGTTTATGAAGTGCGGACCCTGGCCTATATCGCTTCAAACCGGCTGATGGATGCCATCAGGACCGGCTTGCGCGCTTTGCGGTTGCTCGGTATCCGCCTCCCCTTAAAACCCGGAAGTGTTCATGTGATTGCGGGACTTTTAATGACAAGGGGCCGCCTCTGGCATAAGAAAGCCAAGGATATTGTCAGGCAGCAGTCCATGACCGATCCGGCAAGGATAGCTGCCATGCGCATGCTTTTGGTCGTGTCCTCGCCCGCGTTTTTCGCGGTTCCCGAACTTCTGCCGTTAATCTCTTTTCAGCAGATCAGGCTTTCTCTGAAATATGGCAATGCCAGGGAGACCCCGGTGGCCCTTGCTGTTCTCGGTCTTATAGAATGCGGTGTGACAGGCCGCATAGACTCAGGGTTTACGTATGGCGAGTCGGCGTTGAACATGGTGCGGCATCTGGATGCCAGGGAACACGAGGCAAAGACCCTGGTTATCTTTAATTCCCAGATCAGGCACTGGAAGGTCCATGCAAAAGAGACCCTGGCGCCCTTGCTTACGGCTTACCAGATCGGCCTTGAGACAGGGGACCTCGAGTATGCCGCCTACGGCGTCCATATTCATTGCTGTAATTGCTTTTGCATAGGCAAAAACCTTGCTTCACTCGAACGGAACATGGAATCATACACTGCGGCCATACTGCGGCTTAACCAGAAAACCGCCTATAATTTTCAGCAGATATGGCACCAGTCCCTTTTAAACCTGAGGTCTGATAATAAACTGTTTGATAGCCTGACCGGACGTATTTATGACGAGACGCGCATGTTGCCGCGTCATTTTGAGGCAAATGACAGGACTGCGGTTTTCGATGTTTATTTCCATAAATTGATGCTCTGCTTTTTTTTCGAACGCTATGAGCAGGGTGTTTCAAACGCGGATATGGCGGAAAAATATGCAGATGGCGTAACCGCAATGCTTTATGTGCCGGTTATGATTTTTTATTCATGCCTGGTCCGGATCTCCCGTTTTCGCCAGGCAGGGGAAGGCAAGGGCGATCGTCTTCTGACTTATGCCATAAAGCTTAAGAAAAAGATGAAGAAATGGGCCGAATTCTGCCCGGAAAATTATTTTCATAAATATTGCCTAATGGAAGCGGAATGCTCCGATGTAGCCGGAGATGAATCCCGCGCGCGGGAGTTTTATAAAAAGGCCATAGAGTCGGCCGCAAAATATGAGTATTTAAACGAACGGGCCGTTGCCAATGAATGTTTCGGAAGGTTCTGGATAGATAAAAAGGAACTTCTGCTGGCGGGCGAATACCTGTCCAAGGCCCGGGATCAGTATCATGTCTGGGGCGCCGATGCCAAGGTGTCCGATATGGAGAGCCGGTATGCCGGGCTTTTCGAAAAAAGCGGATTAACGGAATTCTCTGGGCAAACCGGCGGTTCCACCGCCCGCACAGGCGCATTATCAAAGAACCTGGATTCAATCGCAGTACTCAAGGCGTCTCAGGCCATATCAGGTGAAATCCATTTGCCCACTCTCTTAAAAAAGATGATGAAACTGGTAATGGAAAACGCCGGAGCACAGGCCGGTATTCTTCTTTTAAAACGGGAGGCCGATTTTACGCTTGAAGCCGAGCTTACGGAAAAGAGCACTGAAATCTCAGTGTTGGCCGGAACACCCATCAAGGATGCCGACCTTCCCGAGCCAATCATCCGCTTTGTGGAGCGGACGCACGAAACCGTTGTGCTCGATGACGCCTCAAACGAGGAGATGTATGCAAATGATCCATACCTCCTTGAAAAAAAACCTAAATCCATACTCTGCATGCCGATTGTTCACCAGAAATTTCTGGTGGGTATTCTTTATGCCGAAAATAACCTGATTTTCGGTGCCTTTACCCGAAAACACCTCGAATCCCTCAAGGTCATAGCGACCCAGGCAGCCATTGCCCTGGAAAATGCCATGCTCTATGATGACCTGAGACGGGCGGAGCTTAAGGTCCGGACGCTGATCAAGACGGCCAATGAAGGCTTTGTCGAGCTTGATAATGATGCATATATAACCGATGTAAATCCGGAAATGTGCGCAATCCTCGGTATGTCCCATTCTCAGCTCATCGGCAGGAACATAATGACCACCGTTGACCAGTCAAATGCCGATATCTTTAAAAGTGAATTGGTTCTCAGGCAGGAAGGGAAGAGAAGCGCCTATGAGATCACATTTGACCGCCCTGACAATTCTCGTGTTCACTGTATCATAAAGGCGACCCCCCTTTTTGAGGAAGGAAAACAGGTGGGTTCGTTTGCCATGGTGACGGATATCACCGAAAGGAAAGTTTCCGAAGAAAAAATAAGGCGATTAAACGAAGAGCTTGAAAACAGGGTAAAGGAGCGTACGGCGGAGCTGGAGCGTTCCCTTAAGAACCTGATTGATGCCCAGAAGAAACTCGTTGAAGCGGAAAAAATGGCTTCTTTGGGAGGGCTTGTGGCCGGAATTGCCCATGAGGTAAACACTCCCGTGGGCGTGTCCGTGACGGCAGCGTCCTTTTTACAGGAAAAAACAGTCGAAATGGCCAATATCGATCCAAAAGATCCCGGATTTCCAGGTTTTTTCGAAAAATACATGAAAGCAGCAGTTGACTCTTCCAGCCTGATCCTTGCTAATCTGAAGCGGGCCGCAGACCTGGTCAGGAGCTTCAAGCAGGTGGCCGTGGACCAGACCGCCGGGCAGCAGAGACGATTTGACCTTAAGGGCTATCTCGACGAGGTGCTGCTGAGCATGCATCCGAAATTTAAGCATACCCGGCATGCCGTAACCGTTGATTGTCCTGAAGGGATAGAAATTAACAGCTATCCCGGCGCCATTGCCCAGATCATTACAAACCTGGTCATGAATTCACTCATCCATGGCTTCGATGGTGTCGACAAGGGAGAGATCCACATCTGTGCAGAAAATGTTTCCGATAATATCCGTTTGATTTACAGGGATAACGGCAGGGGAATGGAAGCCGACGTGGCAGGGCGAGTATTTGAACCGTTTTTTACCACGCGCCGTTCAGGCGGGGGCACCGGCCTCGGCATGCATATTGTTTTTAACCAGGTGACACAGACTCTGGGCGGGTCCATTGAATGTAAAAGCGTACCCGGGCAGGGCGTGGAATTTACCATCCTGATTCCTGTTGTTTAATAAATATTTTTAAATCAAAGCGCTGTCATGCTATATTGCGCGCGACCGTGTCCGCCCATTTTATTGCCCGTTTTACAGTGTCGGTGTGCCGCTTGTTGCTACTGTTCATATCCATGAATCTCTGTTCGCGGCCTATGATCTGGCCAAGCAGCTTGATATCCTCTTTTTCACCGGCCCTTCCCAGCCCCCTGATTGTCACCTGTAGCAACTGGAGCAGTAAGGGCAGCGCCTCCCGGCTTTTGCCGTACTGGTAAATTCTGGCATCAGGATCTCCCAGTTCCCTTACCGCACTTCGCAGAACAGAATACGCTGTTTCGCCTCCGATAAGGGCTAAGAATATAAACATCTCCCGTTCAAGGGCAACCAGGAAATTAATGGGCATGGGCGATTTGTCCGTATACGGGACGCCATCAAGACAATTCTTCAACTCGAGATGGATCGTGCGTGCCTTTTTTAAAAAGGATTTTTGCATCCGCTCTATCCAGCGTGAAACAGGGACGGCAACATCGCTGTTAATACCTTCTTTTACCAGCAACACCTCTTCAGGTGTAATTTCAGTGTCAATATGCAGTTCCTTGTTGTAAGTGCGGATCAGGATGCTGCATAACATAAAGGCGTTCCGGTCAGAAAACCGGATGGATAATGGATTCCTGCAGATTTCCGAAAGAAGGTATAACGTGGTTTTCTTAGGTTGCCTTATACCTTCAATCAGGCGCTGCATTGCATTTAAAAAAGCCAGGCGGTCTTTTCGGGTCAATATCTCACTTAAGTAATACCATAAAAACTCAAACACTTTTTTTTCATAATTTATAAAATCGGGGATACGGGTTTCGAAAAAATCCCTCACAAAACCGCCTTGTTTATCAAAGCATCCGGCAAGAAGCCGGATGAGGTGTTTTGCATCATCCGGCTCAATCTGGAATTCAAGGGCTATAATCCTGTAATCCGCCTCGGAAAATGACACGGAACCCAGTATCATTTTCTTGACCTTTTGCTTGGTTTTGGCTCGACCGCGGTAAAAAGAGACAACCCTGGCAAGAGATGGCGGAAGCAGGCATGTAAAAACACCGCCACCGGAATCCGTATACGATATTTTACGATCATCAAATACTGTTTCGCCAAAGACATCGTCGGGTACATATTCGAGACGTTTGCGGACATTGGACAAGACCTCGTCGATGGTTTCCTGAAAGGCCCAGTCATTGTCGATTTTGTTCAGAAGCTCTGCAATCATGCAAAGTCGATCCATAAGCATCTGTGGCTCTATATTGTCAAAATCATTGCCGTAGATACTCTCCATCATTTTTGCGCCCTGTTCGGGAGTCCCCTGGAATTTCTCATCCACGACCTGGACAAGGCGCGCCTTTTCATTGGATATTACATCATGAACCCGCTCAAGCATGGACCAGTGGACATTATTGATTTCAAAGGGAGGGCGTTTTAGTTTTTCTCTGATTTTTTTTATGCCGAAAAGTGCGCTGTAAATACTTGTGAACTGTTTTCTCAGGGCCTTGGCTTCGGGCCGGTGCATCCATGAATCAACTTTGCTCACAAAGCCCTTCAGGATTTCGGGTTCAAGATCGTTTAATGTGGCAAGCAGGGTGAGGTTTGGATTAGGCTGCCGGTTTTCATCTTTGATAATGGTAAGTTGTACCTGTTTTTCGTCCTTGGCATAAAATGCCGACTGGCGTGTGGCCAGAGACTGGTGATACGCCGCCAGTATGCGCAGGGAAAGACGCATCCTCCCCATGTCGGCCGGAGATTCCCTGGGAATCTCAAGATGCAGGGTTCGTATCTTGTAACGGGCAAGCAGGGCAAAACCATTTGTGAGTCGGTTTTTCAGGTAGGAAACCCTTACCCCATTGCGTTCGACAATAGCTTGGATACAATGGATGTCAAGGACGATGTCGCCGAAAAAAACAGTGTAATCATCCGATTTGCGATTGTTGCCGTCATAGAATTGCTCTTTGGCGCGGATCAGAATGGTTCTTTCGTGGTTCGGTTTCTGGTCGAGCTGGCGCAGTGTGTCAATTAAGCGCATAATGTTAATGTCACGGGGTTGATCTTTTTTAAGATGCAGGTCGGCGGTAACGCAGAGCGCAAAATACTGCACAAGATCTACCAGAAGCATCCGCCAGACATCTTCACGTTTTTCGTTTTCAAGTTGCCGCGGCACGGCGCCCGGTTCATGACAGGGGGCATGATCTGGAGTTTCGGCATCTTTTATATCAAGGGTCTGAAAGAGTTTATTGACCTCATCGGTAAGGTGGAAATCATTTGAGTCCATTTGAGTCCCCTATATTTGAAGAATATACGGCAATTGCTGTACAAAAATTTGAGAAAGACCTGATCATCAGATCCCTGTTGCCGCAAGGAATTTCTCCTTTGCCTGCATGATTCGACGGGATGCTTTAAGATTCTCCTTTCCTGTGCCTGTATCATCCGTTAAGTCTTTTTCAAAAATTTGTGCCGCAGCCTCGATATCCTCCATGGTGTGGCAGATCAGGGCGATGTCTATTCCGGATTCAATAATCCTCTGAATCGCAATGGTTATTCCATAATGTTTTTTTATGGCGCCCATGTCAAGATCATCTGTAATGACAAGGCCGTTAAAACCGAGGTTTTTCCGTAAAAGGGTTGATGCCAGCGTATTTGAAAGGCTTGCCGGCCAGTTGGGATCAATGGAGGTGTACCGGATGTGAGAAAGCATTATGCCTGCAACATCATGTTTTATTGCAGTTGAAAATGGCGTCAGGTCGAATTCTTCCATGATTTCAAGTGGCGTGTTGAGGTCGGGCCTGTCAACATGGGAATCCGATACGGTCCGGCCGATACCGGGAAAATGCTTTGCCACGGACATGATGCCGGCCTGCTGCATGGTATCGATAATTGCAGCACCGATTATTCCTACGATTCCGGGGTTATGGCTGAAAACCCGGTCTTTCATTATGCTGTTGATCTCTTTGGGTGCAACGTCGAGCACGGGAGCCATGTTCATATTAATCCCTGTGGAATTTAGCTCCCGGGATGCCAGGTTGCCGAATGCAATTGCGTCGTCGAGGGTCCTGATGGAGGGCGCGCCCGGGAAATCCGGGAATTCGGGCGGGCGAAGCCTTGCCACACATCCTCCTTCCTGGTCTATTGCAATGAAAAGGGGGGGCTGACCACAGGCTTTTGCATAGTCCTG
This sequence comes from Deltaproteobacteria bacterium, assembly GCA_013151835.1. Lineage (GTDB taxonomy): Bacteria > Desulfobacterota > Desulfobacteria > Desulfobacterales > Desulfosalsimonadaceae > JAADHK01. The sequence goes on along the minus strand of JAADHK010000140.1, from coordinate 45,195 downwards.
GGCGTCGGCGTTCAATTTCGCAAGCTGATCCGGATTTTCTATGTTCCTGGAAAAGAGAATGATTCCCCCTACCTTAACGCGGCCAATCAGGATTTTCAAATCATCCGTCAGTCTTGTTCCGTGAAAACCGGCCATGATCCGCTGGCCGGCCGCCTGTTTCAATGTAAGTGATGTATTTGTCATATTACCTAGTGTCTGAACGAAAACCTGAAAATTTTAACCGCAGGAATACATATGGTATTTTGAGGATGCAATTTGAGCCCAACACAGAAATTGGGGAAATTGGCGGTTTTCGTTCGGGCACTACCTATGATGCTCGTTTCGGCATGTAATTGCAGAGTGGTTCTTCGGCCAGAAAATTTCCGGTTGACTCAAAGGCCCTTGCCCGGCACCCTCCGCATACCCGCGCAAATTCGCAGAATCCGCATTTGCCTTCAAGGCGATTATAATCTCTGAGCGATGTAAATACATCCGATTCATGCCAGATGTCATAAAAAGATGATTCCTTGACATCCCCGCAGTTAAGGTCAAGAAAACCGCAGGGCTGGACAATGCCTGTATGGGAGATAAAGCAGAATCCTATCCCGCCAAGACAGCCGCGGGTAACTGCGTCAAGGCCGTGGCTGTCGAATGTCACTGATTTACCGTCGGCATGGGCACGCTGCCGAAGAATCCGGTAGTAGTGGGGCGCACACGTGGCCTTGAGCGTAAGGGAGCTCTTTTCCCTCTGGTCGTAGAACCAGTTTAGGGTAGATTCGTACTCATCGGCTGAAATGGCCTGGTCAACGATATATTTTCCCCGGCCTGTGGGCACGAGGAGAAAGATGTGCAGTGCTGCGGCCCCGAGCGATTCCGCGAGTTTGAGAATAGCCGGTATCTGATCCTTATTGAGTTTTGTTATGGTCGTGTTTATCTGGAATTCAATGTCGGCGGCCTTGGCGGCGGCAATTCCTTTCATTGCCGAGTCAAACGCGCCGTCAACACCCCTGAATCCATCATGACGCGCTTTTGTTGCGCCGTCTATGCTGATGCTGATTCGCTGTATACCGGCAACCTTCATTTTCATGGCCGCGTCCCGGTCGACCAGCGTCCCGTTTGGGGCCATAACCATTCTCAGGCCTTTTTTTGTTCCGTATTGTGCGATCTCAAAGATATCCGGACGAAGCAGGGGCTCTCCGCCGGTCAGGATAATTATTGGTTTGCCTGTTTCGGCGATCTGGTCCAGGAGTCGAAAGGAGGCCGATGTGTCGAGTTCACCCGTATAAGGACCTCTTGTGGCGGCAGCCCTGCAATGGACGCACGACAGGTTGCAGTTTCGTGTTGTCTCCCATGCCACCAGGCGCAGGGGCGGTGTTTTTGATTCAGGTTTGATATTATTAGGCATTGTTAATCCAAGTTATTTCTGAAGTTGATAATCTGGTAAAGAGTCTGAAATTTATTGTTTTTAGCATAAGCTAAGTAATGATGATCTCGTAAAAAGTCAGACAACCCGGTAAAGATGGCTAAGTAGAAAGTTCCATATACAAGGCGCGCGAGCCGGGAAAGGCGGAGGCGTACTTTTTGTACGTCGAGCACTTTCGCGGGGAAGCGCAACGCAGCAGACGGATTTTTTACGGAGCCGTCAGGATCGCGGCCGCGTCCATGGCAAAGTAGGTGAGAATCATGTCGGCTCCGGCCCGCCTGATTGCCGTCAATGTCTCCATCATTACACGATCGCCGTCCACCCACCCCATTTTTTGCGCGGCCTTTATCATGGAATATTCGCCACTTACATTATATGCGGCCACGGGGAGATCAAATTCCTCGCGGACACGGCTGATGATGTCAAGATAGGCAAGGGCAGGCTTTACCATTATGATATCAGCGCCTTCTTCCACATCCAGGGCCACTTCACGGATTGCTTCAACGGCATTGGCCGGGTCCATCTGATAGGTTCGCCTGTCACCGAATTTAGGAGATGAATCCGCTGCTTCGCGAAAGGGACCGTAAAACGAGGAGCAGTACTTTGCTGCATAAGACATTATGGGGATATGTGAAAAGCCCTGGTCGTCTAATGATTCCCGGATAAATCCCACCCGGCCGTCCATCATGTCCGATGGAGCAACCATGTCGGCGCCGGCATTTGCATGGGATATCGCGATACGTGCAAGCAGGTCCAGACTTGCATCGTTTTCTATGATTCCCTTGTCAACCATGCCGCAATGGCCGTGGTCGATATACTGGCAAAGGCAGACGTCCGTTATGACCGCAATGTCCGGACATTTATTTTTAACGGCGGCAACGGCCCGCGCAACGATGCCGTCTTTTGCATAGGCCCGGGTTCCGAGAGGGTTTTTGCTTTCCGGAATTCCGAACAGCAGGATCGCCGGGATGCCGAGATTTTTGGCCTTTTTCGCCTGTTTTACGATGTTGTCAACGGAAAGGTGGTACTGGCCCGGCATGGACGGGATCGGTTCGGAGACGTTCTTACCGTTAACAGCGAAAAACGGCATTATCAGATTGTCGACCGACAGCCGGGTTTCGCGGATCATACGGCGAAACGAGCTGTTCTGACGCATCCGCCTGGGTCTGTAATCAGGGAATTGCATATGGTTCTCCTTTTTAGCTTTGCAAACCTATTTCTTCATCCGTAAGATAACAAGCCGGGTCCGGGGCCCAGATGTCGTCCGTGACGGCTTCGGCACGTACCCTGAAATTCCCGCCGCAGATATCAAGCCACCGGCATTTTGCACAACGGCCCGTTACATATTTTTTCTTTTCCTTGAGCCGTTTCATCAGGGGGTTGGACATGTCTGTCCATATCTCTGAAAACCGGCGTTGCCTTACATTTCCAAAACTGCAATGCCTCCAGAACTGATCGGCGTGGACTTCTCCGTCCCAGCTGACACACCCGATCCCCCTGCCTGAATTATTCCCCTCATTCATTTCCAGGAGTTCAAGGACTTCCTTTGCGCGGGCGGGGTCTTCTTCTTTAAGCCTAAGATATACATAGGGTCCATCTGCATGGTTGTCCACCGTAAGAACCTCGGTCGGTATCCCCTTGTCATGCAATGCTTTTGTCCGATCCATGATCAGATCAACGGCCTTTCGGGTCTGCTCGTGGGACAGGTCATCGTTCACCAGAGTTGAACCTCGTCCGGCGTATACCAGGTGATAGAAGCATATCCTCGGAATACGCATCTCTTCAAGGATATCGAACAGGGCAGGAATCTCGTCCACGTTAAAGCGATTGATGGTGAACCTGAGCCCCACCTTTATGCCTGCGGCCTGACAGTTTTTGACCCCTTTCAGGGCTGCGGAAAAAGCCCCGTTTATCCCGCGGAACCTGTCGTTAATCTCACTTGTGCCGTCAATGCTGATGCCCACATAAGACAGTCCTATCTCCTTTAGGATTTTCGCTTTTTCGGGTGAGATCAGCGTACCGTTTGTAGAGATGACCGCCCGCATTCCCTTTTTTACCGCATATGCGGCAAGGTCGGGCATGTCTTCGCGCATGAGCGGTTCCCCTCCGGAAAGCAGGAGTACCGGCGCACCCATTTCCGCCAGGTCATCAATTAAGGCCATGCCTTCGGCCGTGGAGAGTTCGTTTTCCGCCTTGCCGGAATCCGCTTTGGCGTAACAGTGGATGCATTTTAAATTGCATTGCCGGGTGATGTTCCATACCACAACCGGTTTTTTATCGATGGCAAACTGGAGCAGGTGAGAGGGGAGATCTTTTGATTGCCGATTGTATCTCAGTGCGTCGGACGGCTCAACTGTGTCACAATAAAGTTTTGATATTCCAATCATTATATCTTTATTCCTTGTTTGTGGATTGATGTGAAGTCATGCATAGGCTGATATGGGTTTTTATTCTCCCCCCCCCAGTTCCATTGTTATGAGCCGGTCTAAAAAAGCCTCGGGTTTCTTTAATGCTTTTTCCGAAATAAAGAAACGGTTTTTTCCGGTTTTTTCCTTAAGCAGTTTTAAACCGTACTCGAAATCATCTGTCAGGCCCTGGTATATCTTTTCTTCGTTTAATGTATCACCTGTTTTTTCAATGAGATAATCGATAGCATCATCCTCGAAAATGATGTTTATGTCATGAAGTCCATAAAATAATTGTTCGATCGCCCTGATCCGCTCGTAGGAAGATTTAACTTTTAAAACAGCTCTTGACGTTTCAACCACGTGCGCAAGGTAATAATCCCCTATAAGTGCAATGCGTCTTTCCGTGAGCGGCAACTTATGTTGAATAGATATACTCGAGCGGTTTTGCACGAGATAGGCGATAATCCGTTCCCTGTTTTCAGAAGTGATTTTTTCATAAATGGATGCAAGGCTTTTTTGGCCGGCGCCCGTCCATAATTCAAGTGTTTTCTCAGGCCGGGTCACGACATCCTCCGTGACCGGAAAATGCGGGATACCGGAAGATGGAAGCATGGTTTCAAATGGAATAAGAGCCTGTTCTATAACGCTTACCAGTCCACGGGCACCGGTATTCTCCAGAGCTGCTTTTTGGGCAAAAAGGCGCAATGCCCTGCGGGAGAAAACCGCAGAAATGCCATAACTGGCAAAATCGAGGCGTTTGCTCAAGATAATCGGATTATTGGGGTTGTCGAGTATTTCAAAGAGGTCATCAGCATTCAGGGGGTCAAGAACGGCCCTGACCGGCAGGCGACCGACGAATTCGGATTCAAATCCGTACTCGATAAGGTCCTCGGATTTCAGCTTACGAAGAATAGCGGCTTTGTGCGCCGGGTTTGTGATTGTGGACCCAAAGCCTATGCGCCTGTCCTGGCTGCGTTTGCGAACTATTTCAGAAAGTCCGGAAAAAGCTCCGCTTACGATAAAGAGGATGTTTTTCGTGCTTACGGTTCTTTTTTCGCGCACCCCGGTCTTGCGGAAATGTTCAACTTCCTGAATCATCGAAATGGGATCATGGGGCACCTTGAGTTCGACCTCGGTTTCTTCCATGGGCTTTAAGAGCGCCCGCTGAACACCGGTCCGGGAAACATCGGATCCGATAAAATCGCGGCTTGATGCGATTTTGTCTATCTCGTCAATGTATATTATGCCGTATTGGGCTTTTTCGAGATCATTATTATTTTCCTTAGCCAGGTCACGGATAAGGTCTTCAACATCTCCACCCACATATCCTGTTTCACTGAATTTAGTGGCATCCCCTTTTATAAACGGCACCCCGATTTTTTTTGCAATCAGCCTCACCATGTAAGTCTTGCCCACTCCAGTCGGGCCCACCATGATGATGTTGTTTTTAATTCTGCCTTCGAAGTCTACGTTATCTGCGCCCAACCCTTGCTGCAGGCGTATCCTGTTGAAGTGCGTGCATATTTTGGCGGAAAGGATCTGTTTTGCCTTATTTTGCCCTATGATATACTGGTCAAGATAGGTGATCAATTCATCCGGCAGAATATCAAAATCCATACCCGGCGAGTGCTTTGGCGTGGTTTCTGAGTCATCTTCCTTTTCGTCATGCCGCGGCAGCACCAGGGGAGCGACGATCTTTACCTGATTTCCGTATTTGTTTGTCAGAAAATCGGAGATTTCTTTTTCAACTTCCGCAGGCTTGGGAATTGTTATATTTGTCGTGGTTTTCATAGTGTTAAGAAATATAAACATTTGATATCGAAATTGCAAGTTCCGGGGCCTTGGTTTATGTAAAAAAAGGCGTAAAAGCCCTGTAACCGCAAAGGTTCTGCGCGAAACGCTTTGTTTACTATTCAAAGGCGCGTGAAATAAACAGTTAAAAAAATGTGGACATTTGTCAGTCGGTTTCGTATTATATATTCATTCGTATCGGCCTGCCATGAAATGACTTCCATTTGATTTTATGATCATGTCTCCGGGTGGCTGCCCGGACTTAAACCTTTACGCCGGACATCGGGTCCGGCGCTTGCCCCAACATCATTTCTATAAGGAGGACGCCATGGGAAACAGCATTTACAAATTTATTGAACTGGTAGGGACCAGCCCGACATCATGGGAGGATGCGGCAAAGAGCGCGGTTGAGGCGGCATCCAAGACCCTCAGGGATACACGGGTTGCCGAGATCAAGGACATGGATATGAAGCTGGAAGATGGCAAGGTGGCTCTTTTTCGCGCCACTGTGAGACTCTCATTTAAGTACCAGATGTGACGATTCCGTAAACAGTCCATGATTTAACAGGCAATGTCGGGGAAAAGGGCGGGGATA
>JAADHK010000140.1:0-38946 GCA_013151835.1 Deltaproteobacteria bacterium | reverse complement strand
CCCCGGCACAATATGGAAGCCCGGGTACGGCACACCGTGCAAATTACTCGGTTGTCGTAGGGGCGGGGTTTATCCCCGCCCTTTTCCGTGAGTTCTACGAAGCCGTCAGAATTCATAGCCCATGGTAAACCACATATTCCTCCCCTCAAGCGGTTGCAGGGTGGGGTAATATTCACCGGTTGCGGTGCGGATGCCGGGATCAAACGCATGCCGGTTGAAGATGTTCCGGGCCGAAATCTGTGCATAGACCCCTGGGATCAATGCGTCTTCCCAACGAATATTGGTATGATAGAGGATATAGTCGCCAGCTTCTCCAACCGGGTCGGAGGCAATGGTCTTGCGCCTGTACACGTAATTTGCCCTCAGATTTACTGAAAGCCCGGGCAGTGCGTAGATGGTGATTCCGGCATTGGCCTTGTGTTTGGCTATGTTCGGGATATCGTTGTCGTCTTTTACCGTTGGCGGATTTACCAGGGTCGGCGGCAGATCAAAGTACTCGCCGTGGGAGTATGTATAATTAAAATACAGGTTGACATGGGTGTTAACGTAGATGTTGGAATACCACTCAAGGCCTATCACCCGCGCCCGCCCGATATTCTGGTTCTGGTTAAAGAAATCATAGAGCGGGTCGGGGTTGGGATCATCTGATTTTACCTCCAGGATCAGGTCCCGCATGGTGTTATAATAGGCGGTTATCCCTGTATAGGCCAGGTCCGCGAACCTGTATCCCCCGGAGCATTCGACCGACCGCATTGTTTCCGGTTTGAGATCGGAATTGGCCTCCCTCTGCAGGGTGGCATTAAAGAGTTCCCATGCCGTGGGCGCCCTGAACCCGGTTGAAAACATGGCCTTGAACGTGAAATCACCCGGCGTGGCGATGAGGCTGGCCCTGCCGGTATGGGAAGCGTTATAGGCTGAGTTGTGATCAAACCGGTAGCCGCCCGTAAGGGAGAGGATATTTGTAAAACGGTAAATCCCCTGCCAGTAGCCCGCCCAGTTTTTGTAGCTGTAACGCTGGTATGCGTTGTAGCCCTTTGGCACCTTGTCGTAGATTGTCTCGATTCCGAAGGTATGCTCCATTTTTTTTGTGGCCTGCCAGACCAGCCTCTCTTCGACCCTATATTCTTCATCGGCCCTTGAATATGTTGCGCTCGTCACGTCATCGGGATGATTGTAAGCGTCAGGACCAGGTACGTTCGGATAGAATTCATGACTTGAATCGAGTAATTCCGTGTGCCGGATAATGGCCTGGCTGTCGAGGGAAAGCGTGGGATGGATATCCCAGAGATAGCCGATTGAAAACGTGTTGTTTTTAAAATTCCAGGCCGAACCGTCAAACCCGTGGCGGTCCGTATCTATTTGAAAGGTTCCGTTGGCAAAGGTTCCGTCTCCCTGCTTGTATTGCCAGTTTATGGTTTCGAATCTCAGGTTTCCGAAATTCATCCTTGCCGTTAAATTATAGGTCTCGGACGCGGAGTTGGTGTAAATGTCAGACCACCAGTAACCTTTTTGCACGGCGTTTAAGGACTGCACACCCCCGAAATCCGGGCCGTCGCTGTTGTAGTAATACCCGCTGATGCCGTATTCCGCCGGGTTTTTATAATCCGGGGGCCAGACGCCGTTTAAAGCAAAAGAGAAGGCGCCGCCGAGATTATCTGAATCCCATCCCCCGTACGTGGTTTCAACACGACTTCTCGTATCTGTTTTGCCTGTTTTTGTTATAATATTTATCACGCCGTTAAAGGCGTTTGCGCCGTAAAGAACAGCCACCGGTCCGGAAACGATTTCGATCCTGTCCACGTTTAGAAGGGGGAACCGTATGGTTCCGCCAAGCACGGCGTTTTCGGTTATGTTGTTGTCCGGTATGCCGTCAATATAGACAAGGCTTCTCTGGTTGTTCCCCACAAGCCCCCTCTGGTGGATCAGGTCCGGAAATATCCCGTAGGTGTTCTGAAAATCGAATCCGGGCACATCATGAAGTGCATCGGCAAGGGTCCGGTAACCCCTTTCCCGGATTTGTCCCGACGTTATGACATATACGGCGGATGGTGCATTTCGTAAGGGTATCTTCGTTTTGGTAGCGGTCACCACCTCGAGGTCCATGAGCTGTTTGATGTCCATCTCATACACGTTTGAGGCAATCCTTGTTGGAACATCTTTGGCGGCGTATGCCGATGCGGGCATAAACAGGGGCGCAATAATAAGCATCAGCGGGATAATGACGGCCCCGGGCTTGAAATGAAAAATAAGACCCATTTATGATTCCTCTGTTATCAGCGGGTTGGCAAATGGTCCTGAAAGCGGGGCTGGATTACTTATGATTTCTTCCTGTTCGTATTTGTCCGAGCATTCAAGAAATGCGTTCACAACGTCCGGATCAAAGCTGTCTCCCTTGTGGCTTACTATTTCGTTAATGGCATATTCCATTTCATGGGCCGGCCGGTAGGGACGGTGGGAACTTATTGCTTCAATAACATCGGCAACGGCCATTATTTTTGATTCCAGGAGAATTTGTTTCCCTGTAAGGCCCTGGGGGTAGCCGCGTCCATCCAGGCGTTCGTGGTGCTGATAGACAATGTCGGCAATGGGCCAGGGAGAGGGTATTTTCTTCAGGAAATTATAGCCGAAATAAGGATGTATCCGAATCAGGTTGGCTTCCGCCTTTAACAGCGGCCCCGGCCTGTTTAAAATTGAAACCGGAACCCGCACCTTACCTATGTCATGAAGGAGACCGGCAATTCTTATGGCTTCGATCTTATCTGAAGGCAGTTCCATCTGTTTTGCAATAGCACAGGCATATTGAGATACGCGCTGCTGGTGGCCTGCGGTATATGGGTCGAGACTTTCGGCCATAAGCGACATGGCGGAAACAGTGGCGTTAAACATCTCACGTATGAGAGCGGTTTTTTCCCGGACCTGCTCTTCAAGATGTATATTCTGTCGGTTCAGCGCGGTTTGCATTCTCTGGAGTGAAATGTGCGTTTGAACACGAGCGCGGACCTCGGTCGCCTTGAACGGTTTTGTGATGTAATCGACCGCGCCCATTTCAAAGCCCTTGAGTATATATTTTGATTCCGTAAGGGCCGTGATGAATATAATGGCGATATCCGCCAGGGCAGGGTCCGACTTCAGGCGGCTGCATACCTCGAATCCGTCCATGTCGGGCATCATGACATCTAAGAGGATAAGATCGGGCCGTTTTTTCTGCACGAACGAAAGTGCCCGTGGGCCGCTTTTTGCAACCCCGAACCGATACTGTCCCTTTAAGACGTCAAGGAGGAGATCGATATTCGTCGTGGTGTCATCAACGATGAGGATTAACGGATTTTTATCATTCATTTTGATCCGGTTTCCGGCTGGTTTCGGCTTGGTTTTTTTTCAATAATTGATTGAGCGAGGATAAGTACGGCCTGCTCATATTCATAATCGTCGATATGTGACTGGATATCCACGCCAAGTTCGCCGCTGATACAGGGTTTTAACGCAGCAAAACATAGCTCTATTTCTATGGGATCGGCAAGTGTTAAGGCTTCTTCAAGATTCCTGGCAAGGGATACAATATCAACGGCCTCATCTTTTGACAGGGCTGAGGAGGATGATTTTTCTGCTAACTCAGGAAGCTCAATCCCTTGTATGGAGGTGAACACCGTATTCATGAGTTTTTCTGTCCGGTCGATTTGTGATGCCGCACGCTCGGGATTTATTTCGCTTTTATCATGGTTTCTGCAGTCCATTTCAAGAGACAGGGCGGATTCCCTCAGCTCTATTGCACCGATATTGGCGCTGCTGCCATTCAGGCCGTGGGCAAGTATTTCCAGTTGCTTCCAGTCGGATTTGGCTGCCGAGTCACGCATTCGGTCTATGGTGGACTGGTGGTTTTTTAAATACCCTTTAAGAATTTTAACATATGACTCGGGCGAAAGATTGAGCTGTGTAAGGGCTTTTTGAATATCTATTCCGGGAACGGTTGCCGGCAGAAAGGTGGAAGTCGGCCGGGCCGATTTTTTTTTCACCTTGGCTGTTCGGCTGTTCATGTCAATAATCGCGGCCTCCTTTTTCCCGGATGGAATAAACCTGAGCAGGAGGTCAAACAATGCCTGTTGCCGGATGGGTTTCTGAATAAAACCGTTCATCCCGACTTCAAGACATTTTTGCTCGTCTTCCTTCAGGGCGGAGGCAGTAAGCGCGATGATCGGAAGTCCTTTATTGTTTTCATCTTCACGTATTTTTTTTGCTGCCGCATACCCGTCCATATTAGGCATCTGTATGTCCATGAGAACAAGATCGAAATGCTGTTCTGATACGCACTTCACGCCTTCGACTCCATCTGATGCCAGGACCACGTTTATGCCGACGGATTCAAGGATCGCCTTTGAAATAATTTGATTTGTGAGACTGTCTTCGACAACCAGGACAAAAAGCCCCGTAAAAAGGGAACGATAGTCATCTTTAAGTGGAAAAATCTGAGCCATTTTTTCTGTCTCGCTTACGGATTGTCGGCCGAAAATATCCATTATTGCGTTAAAAATAGAGGATGTGGTAACGGGCTTGGGGACAAACCCGTTGATAACATTGTTGCCGGACTCAGGGAATATAATTTTATTTGCAGGGTCCGTTAATAATATTATGGAAAAGTCGGACGCCGTGATTTCCCGAATCTTTTTTGCCGTTTCCATGCCGTCCATGCCGTCCATGTTCTGATTGATTATCGCAAAATCGAAATCGGAAGCCGTGTCATTGGAGGATGATATCCGTTTTATGGCGGCAATGCCTGAATCGACCGCTTCTGCATGATAGCCGAATGAGGTAATGATTTTTGTAAGGACCTCACGTGCACAAGCAAGGTCTTCCACGATCAAGGCGTTAAAATCCTTCAGTTCCGGTGGGATGCTCTGCTCGATCACAGGGGCGTCGGCCTGGAGTTCGAACATGGCCGTAAATGTAAATTCTGAGCCTTTGCCTTGCTCGCTTTTGACATCTATGCCGCCGCCCATAAGTTCAACTAGTTGTTTCGTGATGCACAGGCCCAGGCCCGTTCCACCGAACCGGCGGGTTGTAGATGTGTCGGCCTGGGTAAAATGCTGAAACAGGCCTGACATTTGTTCGTCCGTCATTCCAATGCCGGTATCCCTGATGCTGCAGGTGACCAGAGCCGAATTTTTGTCTTTTTTTTCGCTGTTTATGTGAATATAGATGGTTCCATGTTCATCCGTGAATTTTACGGCATTGCCCAGCAGATTGGTCAAGCACTGCTGGAAACGAAGAGAGTCCCCTATCATTGCCCCGGGCGTGCCGGGTTCGATGTCCAGTACGAGTTCTATTTTCTTTTCAGCTATTTTGTCGATAAACATCGCTACAATATTATCAATGACCGAATGGAGATTAAATTCGTGATTCTCAAGGTCGAGTTTTCCCTCGTCCATTTTGGAAAAATCAAGAATATCATTGATTATGCCGAGAAGAGATGTGCCTGACGCCAGGATTATCTCAACATAATGTTTCCCCTTGGGCGGCAGGTTTTCTGACAACGCCAGTTCAGCGGAACCTATAATTCCGTTCAGGGGGGTACGTATCTCGTGGCTCATATTGGCCAGAAATGCGCTCTTGGCGTCTGCCGCCTGGTCTGCGGCCTCTTTTGCCAGAAGAAGTTTCTCGTTGGCGTTTTTCAATTCAACCGTTCTTTCCTCAACCCGTTTCTCCAGATTACGATATGAGTCCTTAAGGGCTTTTTCAGCACGTTTTCGTTCGGTGATATCTTCAACCAGTCCTTCAATTACACTGATTTCACCGTTGGTGTCCCTGTGAACGCTCGCACGGATCATTGCCCATATGGTTGAACCGTCCTTGCGGTTTAAACGGCATTCAAAGTTGTTGACAACGTCTGTTCCCAGCAATGTCTTATAAAGTTCATGACGTTCAACGGGATCTGCGAATAACTGGGTGCGAATCTCGGAAATGGAGGCAATGAGCTCTTCCGGTGAATCGTAGCCCAGGATATTTGCCAGAGATGGGTTTGTGTCTATGAAGCTGTCATCTCCACCGGCCCGGTATATCCCTTCCTGTGCATTTTCAAAGATGCTCTTATATTTTTTTTCGCTTTCAATCATTGCCTTGGAGGCCTTCAGACGTTCCGATATTTCCTCCTGAAGCTTGAGATTGGCCTGTGATGTTTCCACAGCAAGCGCCCTGGCCTGTCTTGCTGATTTTTCGGCTATCTCTTTTGATGTAATCAGGTCGGTGTCCCGCTGGTGGATTTGATCGAGCATGGAATTAAATGCATTTACGAGAATTCCGACTTCATCGTCACCGTACTTTTCGACCCTTGTGGAGAAATTCAGGTTTAAGGCAATGGCTCCGGCGGTTTTTGCCAGATCGAGTATGGGGCGGGTAATGGAACGTTCGAGCCTGCTGAGCAGCAGAAAAACAATGACCATGGCGATGCCAAGGGCCAGCATGGCAAGACCGATATAGTGCCAGATCATTGAATATAATTCTTCCAATCCCGAAATAACGATAACTTTTCCTATGTGTACGCCATCCATGGTGATCGGCATATATGTATAAAGGTAGTTTTTCGTAAATTCAAACCCCGGGGTTTGGGGAATATGGTTAAACGATTTTTTGGGAATGTTGTAGCGCAGGAATTTCGCAAAAATACTCCCGTCCTTATCAAGGATATACGCGGCTTTAATGGAGTGGCTGGCGTTCAGCGCGGCGAGCGTTTCATTGGCGACTCTGGGATCGTTAAAGGCAAGGGAAGCAGTGGCCCTGTCGGCTGCAATCCTGGCAAGGACACCAATCTCACGGACCATTCGGGTTTTAAAATTATTTGCTTCAATAATGCCCAGCACCGTGCATGTAAAAAACAGGGCGAATCCGCAAATAATTATCGTTATGATACGGATTTTATTGGTTATGGAAATGTCTTTAAAAGAAGCCATGGGCGCCTAATATACTATTTTTCCGATTTCCATGAGTTTGGAGCCGATTTTAACCGGTGATTTAGCTGCCGTTTTTCCATTTATTGCAAATCTGATATGATCGTTCTGGAAATAAAAACTGATCAATCCCCCCGTTTTAATAAAATCCCCGGATTCCCCGATGGTCAGGATAGGAAGGCCGTCAACGGCCTTCATGATCTCGGTGAGCCGGGAACTCTGGGATTTGTCGATAAATAAAACCTGGCATTGAGAAATTTCGTAAACAGCGTCGATGTGCCGAACGGAAAGTTTCCTGCCGTCGATGCTGCGGTCCTGCATCGGGGCAAATGCGTCAAAGGGAGCGGCATTGCCCATTATGCCGACGACGATGTTTGCTTTACGAGTTTGAATGTCCGAATCAGGCCCTAAATCAGGCCCCAAATCAGGCCCCAAATCAGGCCAGGTTGCGAACCGGATGAAGTTTACGATCATGGCGCCTTTGATCTCATATTCAGAGACATTGTTGCCAGGAGCGGCAAGGGGGAAAAGAAGGCAGAAAAATAATGCAAGAAAAGAAAAGAGTGCCGCAGTCTGCCTTTGCCTGGTGGTGGCGCATGCCATTGCTAACTCCTTTGTACGTTGATCTTCGAAGCGGGCGGGCCTGTATGTGTCTGGCCGGAGGAAACCGGATGGCCGACTCTGTATGGACAATGGATGGTCGACGTGGAAGGGATATGGCGCTTTTCCCCGTGCGGTGCCGGCAACTCCCCCGTAACTGCCCCGTAACTGCATGGAAACCTTTTTTTAATATCTAATTAGACGGTAAATGTCAAACTTTAATTAGGATATCCGGATATTCCATAATGGGAAATGGGGAAGGAGCGATTATTGTTTGAGGGAAGCCAAGAATAAAAACGGTTTAGCGGCAAGGAGAGGGGAGAAAAATGTGGTGCAAAGAAAATAAGCTGGACATTCAAATAATTAATCCGGCAAGGCCAGAGGGAGGAGATAATACTATTTGTATATCTCCGACCGATAACGCAGTCCGGATAAATTATTTGAAAGTTCAGGTGCCGGGGGACAGAATCGAACTGCCGACACGGTGATTTTCAGTCACCTGCTCTACCGACTGAGCTACCCCGGCCAAAAAATGTGTGTATCCTATAGAGAAAACAGAGTCTGGCTGTCAAGAAGTTTTTTGACGGTAAAAAAGATATTGGATAAGCGTAGCCGCGCTGATTGAAGCGGTTTCAGCGCGTAGAATCCGGGGGCCGAGAGATGCGGGAATAAAACCCGCGCCAAGCGCGGCATCGGCCTCTTCGTCCGAGAATCCACCCTCCGGTCCCAGCAGTATCAAGACCCTGCATCCTGGCGGGAAGGCTGCGATATCATCTTCTCCGAGCAGCGCCTCAGCCTTTTCCCAGAAAATAATGCCCAGGTCATACTCTTTGTTTTCCCCTATGATCCGGTCAAATGATTTTGGATTTCGTATCTCCGGCAGAATCGCCCCGCCACATTGTTTGAGCGCTTCTATTGCGATCAATCGCCACCGTTTGAGCCGGTTTTCAACACGCACATCAGACGGTCGGGCCACACTGCGTTCGGATAACATGGGCGTCCATGAAGAAAGGCCGATTTCCGTCATGTGACGGATCAGGTCATCCATTTTTTTGTCTTTTAAAAATCCCATGCACACATGAAGAGATATGGGCGGTTCACGTAGAATATCCTGTTTTTCCAATAAGGAGATATAAACCGTATCTGATGAAAACGTTTCGATTTTTGCGGTAAATTCTTTGCCGCAGCCGTCAAACACTAAAACCGTGTCACCGGGTGAGAGCCTTAATACTCTTTGGATGTGGCGGACGTCGGGGCCGATTATGGCAGCCTTTTGTTTTTGCAATTCATTCTGGGGTATGTAAAAACGTCTCATTGTCTGTCTCCATTCAATTTCGTACCATTTTTTCAGGATACATTCCATTTCTCCCGGCCAGGATCATGCAGTTTGCCGTGGTATCTGGTCGCAAATGCTTGCATAAAGAGGTTCAATGTGTCAAACTTCTTGATGCTGAAATTGGCCATATTTACGTATTATCCAATAATTTAAATATGTTTTGTGATTGGCAGGGGGAGGATTTAATGGGAAAGAACGAAAAAAAGTCAGGGGTTTTGGGCGATGCCGAAAACGTGGCCACAAAAACTGTAAAACCCCGTCCCTATGACGAAGACGGTAGTGTGGAAGATGTCATAGAACTTTCCGAGATTGCTTTGGGCAGGTCATCTGGGGACGAGTCCGTCATTGAATTGACAGAAGATGTTGTTGATTCCGCCTTTGAAGGCGTCTTGAATGCCGCCGGGAGCAGTGACTATGATGAAAACCGGCTGGATATTTCAACGCCCGATGCACTGGAGCATGATAAAATAGAAAGTGATAAGGTCGCGGCAACCAGCGGTCATCCTATGCCGCCCATGGGCGGTGCGGGTATGGCGCCTGGTGACAAGATAGACGCAATTGAAGAGGATATAACAAAGGAGCTCGATAATTATTTTCAGCTCGAGGAGCAGGCTATTGATTTGCTTGATGATACGGTAGATAAAATGGAATTACACGGACAGCCCGTATCAGAACCCGTGAATGTTTTTGAAGATGAGCCTGTTTCCGTGGCACGTGAGCAATTTGAATCCGCTCTTGAGAGCGTTATCGAAAAATTGTATGCGGAAAAAATAGACCGGATTTTAACCGAGGTGATTGAAAGGGTTGTTACTGAAGATATTGAAAGATTAAAGGAATATATTCTCAAGCAGTCTTGAATCGAAATAGAACTTAAATTGTACCTGTTCACGGTTGATGGCTCACGGTTAACGGCGTTGTTCATTAATAGTCAATTGTGAACTGATTACCGTGAACGGGTAGCTTAAATTAAACGCATAGGAAAAGTAATGACCGATAATCTGCGGAATAAGGAGTATTCGCCCCGGGAAGTTGAAAAAAAATGGTATGCCTTTTGGGAAAAGGAGGGGCTGTTTTGCGCCGATGATAACGGAAGCGGCAAAAAATTTTCAATCGTAATTCCTCCACCCAATGTAACCGGTGTGCTTCACATGGGCCATTCACTAAATATAACTCTCCAGGACATCTTGTGCCGGTACCACAGACTGCTTGGAGAAGATGTCCTCTGGATACCCGGAACAGACCACGCCGGAATAGCGACCCAGAATGTTGTTGAGCGCAGCCTTGCCGAAAAAAATACGGACCGCCACCAGATCGGGCGCGAACGCTTTATCGCTGAGGTCTGGAAGTGGCGCTCCCAGTACGGCAGCGCCATTATACATCAGCTCAAGTCTCTTGGTGCAAGCTGTGACTGGGAACGGGAACGCTTTACCATGGATGAGGGACTGTCCCGGGCGGTGCGCAAGGTTTTTGTTCAACTCTATGATGAAGGGCTTATTTACAGGGGAAATTACATAATAAACTGGTGCCCCAGGTGCCGGACCGCCCTTGCTGAAATCGAAGTCGAGCACGAGGAGCTTGACGGTCACCTTTACCACATCGTGTACCCGTATCCCGGTGGGAAAACCGGCCCTGTTGTTGCCACGACACGGCCGGAAACCATGCTGGGCGACACGGCCGTTGCCGTTAACCCGGGTGACCAAAGGTATGCCAACCTGCCTTCCGACCATGTTGTCCTGCCCCTGACAGGGCGGGAAATTCCAATTATCAGGGATAAGTACGTGGACATGAGCTTCGGCACCGGCGCCTTGAAGATAACGCCTGCTCACGATCCGAACGACTTTGAAATAGGGAGGCGCCATGGCCTGCAGGAACTCAAGGTTATAGACGATGACGGAAAGATGACCGCAGATGCCGGTGAGTATGCCGGTATGGACAGGTTTAAATGCCGCAGCGCGGTTGTGGAAGCACTCAGTGCCCTGGGATTGCTCGTAAAGGTCGAGGACCATAAGCATGCTGTGGGACATTGTTATCGCTGCCATACGATTGTTGAGCCGAACCTTTCTCTCCAGTGGTTTGTTAAAACCGAATCCCTTGCAAAAGATGCCGTTTCGGCCGTGAAAACCGGCAATATCCGGATAATACCTGAGAAATGGTCCAAAGATTATTATATCTGGATGGAAAATATCCGTGACTGGTGCATTTCTCGTCAGATATGGTGGGGGCACCGTATTCCGGCCTGGACCTGCGAATCATGCGGCAGGGTCATTGTGGCCGTGGATGATCCCGACCTGTGTCCCGACTGCGGCAGTGAAAGCATAGTCCAGGACTCCGATGTTCTGGACACATGGTTCAGTTCCGCCCTGTGGCCTTTTTCCACAATGGGCTGGCCCGATAATACCCGGCTTTTGGAACAATTTTATCCGACTTCCGTTCTTGTTACCGGGTTTGACATCCTCTTTTTCTGGGTGGCCCGGATGATGATGATGGGGCTTCATTTCAAAGGGGATGTTCCCTTCCATGACGTGTATGTTCACGCCCTTGTCAGGGATGAAGACGGTAAGAAGATGAGCAAGTCAACAGGCAATGTCATTGATCCCTTAAGCATTATTGAAAAGTATGGAACAGATGCCCTTAGGTTCACGCTTACGGCGTTTGCGGCCCAGGGCCGCGACATTAAGTTGTCGGAAAAGCGGATAGAGGGGTATCGTAATTTTATTAACAAGCTCTGGAACGCGGCGCGTTTTTCATTTATGCACTTAAAAGAGGCTCATGAGACCTTTGATCTTGATAAAAAATCACTTTGTCTGCCTGACAAATGGATACTCTCGCGCTTGAAAAAAACTATCGATGAAGTAAAGGAAGCGCTTGACGGGTATCGATTTAATGAGGCTGCGGCGGCTCTGTACGGGTTTGTATGGCATGAATTCTGCGACTGGTATCTTGAAGCCGTAAAGCCCGCCCTTTATGGAAAACTTTCTGAAAAAGACCGCGATTCAGCCTTGTCGGTATTATGGAGGGTCCTCCGCGATACGATTATATTGCTCCATCCCTTTATTCCATTTGTCACGGAAGAGATATGGCACAGCCTTCCCGGCACAAAAGGCTCGGTCATGGCAGCGGCTTTTCCCGGAACCGGGCGTAACGCAGCCTTGCCGCCCCGAGATCCGGATGCGGAAAGGGACATGGATATTGTTATCGGAGTAATCACGGTTGTAAGAAATATTCGCGGTGAAATGAATGTGCCGCCATCCCTTGCGCTATCGGTAATCGTTCAGTCTGATAATGATGAGACTATAAATAAGATCAGCCGGCACCGGGATATCATTGTAAATCTTGCCCGGCTCGAAAATCTGACCGTTTCTATTGCCGGAGAAAAACCCGGGGGTACGGCAACCTCTGTTGTGGGCGATGCCGTTGTCTCGGTTCTTCTCAAGGGGGTTATAGATTTTGAGCTTGAAATCAATCGTCTTGAAAAAAAGATGGCGAAGATTGGAAATCAGATGCACGGGCTGTCCAAAAAGCTTTCAAACATGGACTACCTGAAAAAGGCGCCGGCGCAGGTGGTCGAAAAGACCCGTGCAAATCATGAAGAACTTGCCGGTGAACTGGAAAGGCTTTCTTTAAATCTTGAAAAGATCCGATCGATGGAGACTTGATAAGTATATGTGCCGAAACTCTCAATCCGGTTTTCCCATGCTGAATTCATCCTCAATAGACGCCTTGATCGATCTCGCCCTGGAAGAAGATATCGGCCATGGAGATATTACCACCGAATTTCTTGATATTTCCGGCCACACCGGGCAGGGGATTATCAGGGCTCGACAGAAGCTCGTTCTTGCGGGGCTGGATATTGCCCGCCGTGTCTTTTGCCGCCTGGATCATGATGTAAGCTTTGAGTCCGCCTGCAGGGACGGGGATACAGTCTTAAAGGATACGGTTGTAGCAAAGCTTTCCGGTGACATGGCGGCTCTTTTAACTGCGGAACGGACGGCGCTTAATTTTCTTCAGCGCCTTTCAGGGGTCGCAACCCATGTCAGGCATTTTACCAAAACCCTGACGGAGAGTAAGGCCCGCCTTGTGGATACCCGGAAAACCACTCCCGGCTGGCGTGTGCTTGAAAAATATGCCGTGCGTGTCGGAGGCGCCCACAACCACCGGATGGGGCTGTATGATGGTGTTCTGATAAAAGATAATCATATAGCCGCTGCCAAAGGGATAGATAGCGCCGTCCGTTCGATCCGTGCGCATGTTCATCACCTTGTCCGAATCGAGGTGGAGACCGAGAGTCTTTCACAGGTAAAAGAGGCTCTCGCGGCCGGGGCTGACGTGATCATGCTGGACAACATGAGTATCGATGAGATAAAAGAGGCGATTTTCCTGATAAACGGCCGGGCGGTTGTCGAGGTGTCCGGCGGTGTTTCCGCAGGTGACCTCGATCGTATCGCAGCCACAGGAGTCGATATTATTTCGGTCGGCGCACTCACTCACGGCGCCACCTTTGTGGATGTCAGCATGGATATTTTTTTGACTCAAGCCGCACCACCCTCCCGGACTCCGCGTGCATGATTCCAATCCGTGACACCATTGTCTCCCGCCATTATCCCGTGGTTACTCATGCAATCATCGCCGTTAATGTGCTCGTTTTTTTCATGCAGCCCCATGGGGGGGTTGCGGCCAGGGTTTTCACTTATACTTACGGGCTGGTTCCCGCGCGCTATACGAATGAGTTGCTTGCACAGCAATTCAGCTTGTTTCAGCAGGTCGCGGCTGTTTTTTCATTCATGTTTCTGCACGGCGGATTCTGGCACATTCTCGGCAATATGTGGTGCCTGTATATCTTCGGCGACAACGTAGAGGACCGGCTCGGCCCGGGACGATTCCTGATGTTTTACGTTGCGTGCGGACTGGCATCCGGCATTTGTCATTTTATGTCAAATCCTTCGTCCGCCGTGCCGGTCATAGGAGCAAGCGGTGCCATCGCGGGTGTTATGGGGGCCTATTTCATACTCTATCCGCATTCACGGATACTTACCCTTATACCGATTATTTTCATCCCCTGGTTTATTGAAATTCCGGCTTATTTTTTTTTGGGATTCTGGTTTATTATTCAATTTGTAAGTGCGTCGGGGCCGGATGCGTATACTGCCGGGATTGCATGGTGGGCGCATGTGGGCGGCTTTATTTTCGGAATCGTTGCGCTCAGATTTTTTGGCCTGTTGCCTGATACGCACGAAAAAGCAGTGTTAAGTTCAAGGCTTGAACGAAAAAGAACCGAGAGGTTGCAGATCATCAGGCCGGCCATGGCCCCGGACTCACTGGATTTATATGGTGAGCTGCGCCTGAAGCCGCACGAAGCAGAAGCAGGGGCGCTCAAACTCGTGAACATCCCATGGGGGTTTCATCCGCGACTATATCGGGTGGTTGTACCGCCAGGCACTGTTGAGGGGAGCGTGCTGCGTCTGAAGAACATCGGCCGGGTCATACAAGACGGCAGAAGAGGAGATTTGTTGTTGAAGGTTTCGATACGATAATTACACCTGTCAGGCAACCGATTCGGCCAGGAGTATCGAAATCATGTTACGACCGTTTTTCTTGGAGACATACATTGCCTTATCGACCCGGCGGATAAAATTGTAGATGGTTTCGCCATAGGCATATTCCGTGACGCCGCTGCTCATGGTAACAGAGCCGGACCTCAGGACATCATTTTTTATGTTGCTTATTTCGGAATGGATCCGTTCAGCCACGGTAACAGCTTCCTTTGCCCCTGTTTCGGGCAGTATTACCATGAATTCCTCGCCGCCGTAACGATATGCGGTGTCCATTGCCCGCAGGCTTTTTTTTATCATGCCCCCTATGTCCGAGAGTATCCGGTCTCCCTCAAGGTGGCCGTAAGTATCGTTATAAATTTTGAAATGGTCAATATCCATCATTAACAGGGAAAGCGGACGCTGATAGCGGTTAAACCTGTAGACTTCAGATGACAATAGTTCGTAAAAATGCCTGCTGTTGTAAAGCTGGGTGAGTTCATCGACAATAGCGAGCTTTTTTAAATCCCGGATTAACTGATTTCTTTCCTGCTCAAGCTCACGTTGCCGGATCACCTTTTGCAGGCGCAGGACGAGTTCCTCGAGCTTGGCCGGCTTGTAAATAAAGTCGTCCGCGCCTTTGCGGATGACTTCCTCATAGGTATATTCGCCCACAAAGCCGGTCATAATAATTATGCCGATATCGTATTCATCCTTGACGGACTCGATAAGCTTGAGCCCGTCCATTCCTTTCATCATGATATCGGAGATGATGACGTCTGCATGATTTGTTTTTAAAAACTCAAGGGCCTCTTCAGCGCCCGGGGCGGTATGGGCGGAATAACCCGAAAGCTCAATGTATTCCCGGATTGACTCCAGGATTTCCGGATCATCATCCACAATCAGGATATGTTTTTTCATGTTGGTGCAGGTCCTTAACAAAGGCAAGGATTATGGCAGTTGACACCATTTTTTGTAGCTGTTAGATACTTTTACTAAATCCACCGGACTTTTAAAACTACCAGAAATCGGTGCGACTGTCAAACCGGTTTTCAAGGAACAGTAAATTATGAACAGAATAAGAAATTTCAGCATCATCGCTCATATAGATCATGGTAAGTCCACGCTTTCCGACCGTCTGATCCAAAGCACCGATATCGTTTCAGCCAGGGATTTCAAGGACCAGATGCTCGATACCATGGATATCGAACGGGAACGGGGGATTACCATAAAGAGCCAGACCATTTGCCTCCCGTATACCGGATCGGATGGCGTGCTTTACAACCTCAATCTGATTGATACACCGGGTCATGTTGATTTCAGCTACGAGGTGTCCAGGGCGCTTGCGTCGTGCGAAGGCGCACTGCTTGTTATTGATGCAAGCCAGGGGGTCGAGGCCCAGACCATCGCCAACATGTATCTGGCATTGGAACATGACCTTGTCATCATCCCAATCATCAACAAGATTGATCTTCCATCCGCCGATATAGATATGGTAAAGGCGCAGATCGAGTCGGATCTTGGCCTTGACCCCGGGCCAGCCATTTGTGCCTCCGCCAAGGAAGGAAAGGGGATAGCCGATATCCTGGAGGCAGTCGTCACCCAGCTTCCACCTCCCCAAGGCGATGCCGGGGCTCCATTCAAGGCCTTAATCTTTGATTCCGATTATGACCCTTACAGGGGCACAATCGTTCATTTTCGCGTCATTGACGGCAGTATCCGGCCGCGCGACAGGATCATGTTCATGTCGAACAATGCGGAGTACATCGTTGAAGAAGTCGGGATTTTCCGTATTGCCCGGATACCCCAGAAGGTGCTTTCCGCCGGTCAGGTAGGGTATTTGATTGCAGGTATAAAAACCGTTTCCGATACACGCTGCGGTGATACGATCACCCATGCCGACAAACCGTGCGATTCAGCCATGCCCGGGTTCAAGGAACCCAAGCCGGTTGTGTTCTCTTCAATGTATCCCGTATCTACGGATGACTATCCGGAACTGAAGGATGCCCTGGAAAAATTGAAATTAAACGATGCCGCTCTGATATATGAACAGGATGCCTCTGCGGCCCTCGGTTTCGGGTTCAGGTGCGGTTTTCTTGGCCTGCTCCATCTGGAAGTCGTACAGGAACGTCTGGAGCGTGAATATGACCTTTCCCTTATCATAACCGCGCCATCCGTGAAGTATGAAGTCGTGATGAGCGATGACACGGTTACGCTTATCGATAATCCGGCCCTTTACCCTGATCCGGTCAATATTGTACAAACCCGCGAGCCATATATACGTGCGTCAATTATTACGCCGGACCGTTACATGGGCGCCATCATGAACCTTTGTCTTGAACGGCGCGGGATTAATACAAACTACCAGTATTTTTCGAGCAACCGGATGGAGATGGTTTTTGAGCTTCCCCTTGCCGAGGTGGTCTATGATTTTTATGACAGGTTAAAATCCATTACCCAGGGCTACGGTTCTTTTGATTATGATTTGATCGATTACAGGACCACCGACCTTGTGAAACTCGATTTTCTGGTAAACGGGGAAAGGGTTGATGCCCTTTCGCAGCTGGTCCACCGGGATAAGGCGACTGCAAGGGCGAGGCAGACATGTAAAAAGCTGAGAGAAGAAATTCCGAGGCATATGTTCAAGGTCGCCATCCAGGGAGCTGTCGGAGGAAAGATTATAGCGCGGGAGACCATATCCGCTTTTCGCAAGGACGTGACCGCCAAATGCTATGGTGGAGATATTTCACGCAAACGTAAACTCCTTGAAAAGCAGAAAAAGGGTAAGAAGCGCATGAAGATGGCCGGCGAGGTCATGATTCCACAGTCGGCGTTTCTTTCGGTCTTAAAAACGAGTGAATGAGGATGGCTTTGTTGCAGGGGCGGGCGTAGGCTATCCCCTGCAACACCCGGGTGAATTTGTTATATCTATCGGGACTTATTAAGAAACCGCGTCGGTTATTTCAAATTTATTAAAAAAATAGGCAATTTCGGTCGTAGCAGTTTCGGGTGAATCAGAGCCGTGGACCACGTTTTTTTCAATGTCAGTTGCAAAATCTTTACGGATCGTCCCTTCGGCTGCCTCCTTGAAATTGGTTGCACCCATTAAGGTCCTGTTTTTTTCAATTACGTTTTCTCCTTCAAGCACCATTGCGATAATTGGACCAGAACACATGAAATCAGTCAGGCTTTCAAAAAAAGGGCGTTCACGGTGGACGTCATAAAAACCCTTTGCCTGGGCCTTTGTCATGTGCAGCATCTTTACTGCCGCAATCCTGATTCCGTTTTTTTCAAAGCGGCTGATAACTTCGCCCGCTATTCCCCGGCCCACTCCGTCCGGTTTGATGATAGATAATGTCTGTTCCATTTTTTTCTTCCTTTTATTTTTGATCGTTTCGGGTTAATTTTGATGCTCGGATAGCAAATAAAGGAAAACAAGTCAAATGGGAGGCCACATGGAAGCCAATATTTATGACCGTATGGAAATCATGGAAGGGGATATCACCATGCTTGATGTGGATGCCATTGTAAACGCCGCCAACCGTAGTCTGCTTGGCGGGGGAGGGGTGGATGGCGCCATTCATCGCGCCGCCGGACCGAAACTGTTTGAAGAATGCAGATCCCTGGGCGGGTGCCCCACAGGCGAGGCCAGAATTACCGCAGGATACAAGCTGCCTGCGAAACACGTGATTCACACCGTGGGACCGGTATATCACGGCCGGCCACAAGATGCCGTGCTTTTGGCAAATTGTTACAAAAACAGCCTGGAGATTGCCTCGTATCACGGTATCGGTTCCATTGCGTTTCCGGCCATAAGCTGTGGTGTTTATGGCTATCCCATCGAGGATGCCGCCCGTATTGCAGTAAAAACAGTTTCGGATTTTTTAAGGGCGGACCAGACAATAGAAAAGGTTATGTTTGTGCTCTTTTCATCCATGGCATATGATATTTATGCCGGAAGCATGGGCCGGAAATAGCCTGTTTATGGCCCTGTTCATGGTTGCCGGTTGACGGCTAATGAACAACGTTGCTAACCGACAGGCGTGAACGGCTACCTATTCTTTTTATATTGACAGCCATATTGTTGATGACTATCTTAACTCCGCTTACCTGCATTTTTTATAAATCAAAATGCATAAATAATAATATAATTTTTCTGGAGGTTCATAATGCTCGAAGTCACCGATGCGGCAGTTGAAAAAATTGCCGATTATTTCAAGGCGAACGACGTCCGTCCGGTCAGGATACTACTCAATCCCGGTGGATGAGGCGGGCCGTCTCTGGCCATGGTTCTGGATGAACCAAACGAAGCGGATGAAGTCTTTGATGTCAAGGGTTTTCAATTTATCGCCAACAAGGACTTTCTCAGGCAAGCCCAGCCCGTAACCGTTGATTTCAGCGGAATCGGTTTTAAGATCAATTCAAGCATGGACCTGGGTGCGGCGGGGTGCGGAAGCTGCGGCTCGGGCTCCTGCTCCTGATGTGATCTGCCTGAACGTCACCATGATCCAAAGCAAATAAAGCCTGAATTCAGGCTGTTGATAAAAAAACGGCATCCGATCCAATTGGATGCCGTTTTTTTCTGTATTTCCATCAGTTAAAATGTTGCAATATGCATGGTGAAAAAATGACTAATCTCCATGGAAAAAGACGTAGATGGTCAATGCGCACTTTTTTACGGATTATTTCTGGTATTGTCGTTATTTATGCAGCCGCAGGCATAATATTAATACCATTAACCGTTCAATATTTCCTTCCTGCTAACTTGTCCGCAATAATCAAAAGGCCGGTTGCAATACAATATGTCCGTTGTAATCCGTTTTCTCTTTCCATAACCATAGGCGGTTTGAGAATCCTCGGGGAAAAAGGAGAAGGATTTGTCTCAATAGGCCGATTATATGGCAACCTTGATGTATCATCACTCTGGCACGGCGGGCCCGTGGTGAAACTCGTAGATATTGAAAAACCGAGTATTCATATCATCAAAAACACGGATGGTTCATTTAATTTCTCGGATATTTTAACAAAAAAGGCCGGAGACCACCCGGACGTCCCAGCCTCACGTCCAAAAGACAATGGCCCCGGGCTGTTATTCAAGCTCTGTCGCTTATCCATCAAAGATGCTGATATCAGCTACCAGGATAAAGCCTCATCCTTCGGCATTGTCGTGGCGCCCCTTGATATCAATCTTTTCGATTTTACGAATGCTCCGGATCAAAAGGCCGGGTTCGAGGTCTCGGGCAAAACGGACCTTAATGAGTCATTTCATTGTGCTGGAACCCTGCTGCCTGCTCCTTTTTCCATAGCCGGTAATCTCAGCCTGCGGCGCATTGATCTGTCACGCTATACCCCGCTTTATTCAAAAGATGTCGGCTTTATTATAAAGGATGGAAAAGTTGATTTAATCACCTCCTTTGTTTTTCCTGAAAAAAAAATCCAGGCCGGCACCCGTGCAGGTATTCGGGCCGGTAATGGATATCTTGTGAATGACACAATGGTTAAGGTCTCATCCCTCAAGCTTGTAGATTCAACCGGGGGTAAAACCATTTTAGACTTGCCGGAATTTTCAATTTCAGGGCTTTTATTTTCCCTTGACCGTAAAGTAGTGCAAATCAATGATGTGACAACCGCTGATGCAGCCATTAATATTGAACGATTTGCAGACGGTGGATTAAATGTTTCCAGGCTTTCCGGTAAAAAGACGGAAGCCCCTGTTGATCAGTCTGAAAAGTCTGAAAAAATAAAAAAGATTGAAAAAGACGGGGGGGGTGTTTCTCCTGACGCCAATAGCAAGACATCGCCCGCCTGGGCCGTTGATGTTGATAAAATTTCCGTGGACAATTATTCGCTTCGATTTGTCGACAACATCCCCGCAAAACCTGTTTCTCTTGATATAACTCCGATTAATATTAACGGGATTTCATTTTCAAACCGGCCGGGCTCGTCAGGAGATATTTCTTTTTCATTTAAAACCGGGAAAGGAATCTTTGCGGCCCGGGGTGAAGTTTCACTCTCTCCGCTTTCAGTCGATTTAGACATAAAGGCCGATGATATAGGCATTGAACCTGTACGGCCTTATATGGCTGAAAAAACTCATGTAAACATTTCAGGCGCCATTGGCGGTTCCGGCCATGTCTCTGTCCATTCCAAAGACAAGGTGATGTCCGGCGGCTTTACGGGTGGCGTTGCGCTGTCGAATTTTTCAGCTTTTGACGCATCCGTTGGGGAAGAGCTCGCGAAATGGAAAAGACTTGCTTTTTCGGGCATACGAGTGAATTTCAAGCCCCTGTCGATTTCCGTGGACAATATTTTGCTTCAGGAGCCCGGTCTTAAAATTGTTCGACTGCCCGAAGGAGCAATAAACCTGGTGAATGCTCTTGCCCCTCCGGGTCCGCGAGCAAAGAATAATTTGGAATCAGAGCCGAATAAACGACCGGATTCCAGTGAGCAGACCCAGAGCAGTGCGTCAACGCCCGTCCCGGTTAAGATAAATTCAGTTGACGTAAAAAAGGGCAATGTCGTGTTCACGGACCGGGCAATAAGCCCGGCATTTGATTGTACTGTATCGGACCTGAACATAGGGCTGCGGAACCTGGTATTCCCCGGTGCCGGTAAGGCGGATTTTACATTATCGGGAACGTTTCAAGGTCAGGCCCGGCTGTCCGTGTCCGGTGAATTGTTCCCGCTTGATCTGAAAAATGACACCCGGGTAAATTTTGATTTTTTAAATATAGGGATGCCGGTATTCACCCCGTATTTCGCTCATTATCTCGGCTATGAACTCAAGAAAGGCAAGCTTTTTCTAAAATTGGAATACAAGGTTGAAAATAATCGGATGACCGGGAAAAACAATCTGCTTTTTGATCAATTGTATCTGGGGAACGGCGTTAAAAGCCCTGCTGCGGTAAATTTGCCTTTAAAACTCGCGCTTGCACTTTTACGGGACCGAAATGGAAAAATAAGCCTGGATGTGCCGGTAAAAGGAAATTTTACAAATCCTGAGTTTAGTTTAGGCAAGGTGATTTACAGCGCGTTTGCCAATCTCGTTTCAAGGATGGCAACATCGCCGTTTGCAGCGATAGGTTCCATGTTCAAGGATGCGGATCAGCTCGGTTTTATTTCTTTTATCCCCGGAAAGGACGAGTTGGTGAAAAGCCAGGAGCAAAAGATTGGAAAACTCGTATATGCATTGTATGAACGCCCAGCCCTCCAATTGGTGATTGATCCCGGGGCGGACCCGGTAGTGGACGGACAGGCGCTTGTTGAACACGAATTTGCCAGGAGGATCAGGTCTGAGAAGGTGGGGGCAAAAACCATAGAGAAAAAGTCTGCTACGGCCGGCGATCAAATCAGCCTTCAGGCGGATCTCACGGAAAAGGAATATCAGGCCTGCCTGGTGTCCGCGTGTCAAAATGCCGGTATTAAGGTTTCAGGACTATCCCAAAAAGAGCAGGAGCTAAGATTGAAATCACTTATCGTTATTTCCGATCAGGAGCTCCTGGAACTGGCGCAAAAAAGAGGAGATGTAGTCCGTGATGCGATCCGCAAGGAAAAGAAGATAAAACCGGCCCGTATTTTTTTGACTAATCCCCGAACAGGTCCAAATCCCCGGGTATTGTTTAAGCTGAAAACCGACTAAAAACACGTCGTCAAAATTGTATTGGAAAAATGGTTGCCATTGCCTTGACATCATGGAATCACGAACTATATTAAAGACGTTTAAAAGAAAAGTGTTTGATTGAACAGGAGTGTTTCAAGCCATGCCTATCTATGAATACGAATGCGAAAAATGCGGCAGCATACATGAAATTCTACAGAAAATCGCCGACAAGCCCCTTGTGACCTGTCCGGGATGCAAGGGGCGGCTTCATAAGCGAATCTCCCAGTGTACCTTTCATTTAAAGGGGACGGGTTGGTATGCAACAGACTATGCCAAGAGTTCAGGTGGCAATTCGGCTCCGCCCCCAAAAAAGAATGATTCATCTGTCGATAAGGCATCTTCTGGTGACAAGGCAACTTCTGATAAAAAATCCGGCGCGGATTCAAAAAAATCGACTGAAACCAAAAAGAATTAAATAGTACAATCCACCAAAAACACGAACGACGGCTTTTTTTACGGAGTCGTCAACATTTAAACACTGGTTAAAAAAGGAGAGTCAAGCAATGAAGATTAAGCCTTTAAATGATCGGATTCTGGTTAAGCGTCTTGAAGAGGAAACCAAGACAAAGGGCGGAATCATTATTCCGGACAGCGCAAAGGAGAAACCGGCCCAGGGTGAAGTCATCGCAGTCGGTGACGGGAAAATGAACGATGACGGCAAGCGTATTGCCCTCCAGGTCAAGAAGGGTGATCGTGTTCTGTTTGCAAAGTATGGCGGCACCGAGGTTAAGATAAATGATGAGGAACACCTTGTGATGCGCGAGGATGATGTCCTGGGGATTATTGAAAAATAAATTAAAGAAAAATAAAATCGGAGGAAATTTTCTATGTCTGCAAAAGAGATAAAGTACGGGGCCAAAGCCCGTGAAAAGATGTTGAATGGTGTGAAGCAACTCGCGGATGCGGTTGCCGTAACCCTTGGTCCCAAGGGCCGTAACGTTGTGATTGATAAGTCCTGGGGTTCACCAACTGTTACCAAGGACGGCGTTACAGTTGCAAAGGAGATCGAACTCAAGGATAAGTTCGAAAATATGGGCGCCCAGATGGTCAAGGAGGTCGCCAGCAAGACCTCGGACATGGCCGGTGACGGTACCACCACCGCGACCGTTCTGGCACGCGGGATTTATGAAGAAGGACAGAAGCTTGTTGCCGCAGGCAACAATCCAATGTCCATAAAACGCGGCATTGACAAGGCCGTTGAGGTTGCCGTCAAGGAACTCGCTAAAATGAGCAGTCCTGCCAGTTCACAGGGTGAAATCGCACAGATCGGGTCTATTTCCGCCAACAACGATTCCACCATCGGCAATATTATTGCCGAGGCCATGGAAAAGGTCGGCAAGGAAGGCGTTATCACCGTTGAAGAGGCCAAGTCCATGGAGACCACGCTGGATGTCGTAGAGGGCATGCAGTTTGACCGTGGCTACATTTCTCCCTATTTTGTGACGGACGCCGAAAAGATGGCTATCAATCTTGACAACCCTTATATCCTGATTAATGAAAAGAAAATCGGGAGTATGAAGGACATGCTGCCTATTCTGGAGCAGATATCCAAGATGGGCCGTCCCCTTCTTATTATCTCCGAGGATGTGGAGGGCGAGGCCCTGGCTACCCTGGTGGTCAACAAGCTCAGGGGCACCCTGAATGTCGCGGCCGTGAAGGCCCCGGGTTTCGGTGACAGGCGCAAGGCCATGCTCGAAGACATCGCAGTACTCACCGGCGGACAGGTTATTTCCGAGGATGTGGGACTGAAGCTTGAAAATATTACCATTGACGATCTGGGCCACGCCAAGAGCATAACCATTGATAAGGACAACACCACGATCGTTGACGGCGCTGGAACAAAAGAGGCTATCTCCAGTCGGGTCAAGCAGATCCGCGCCCAGGTCGAGGAAACCTCCTCTGATTATGACCGCGAAAAGCTTCAGGAACGTCTGGCCAAGCTTATCGGCGGTGTGGCAGTCATCAATGTGGGCGCCGCAACCGAGACGGAAATGAAGGAAAAGAAGGCCAGGGTTGAAGACGCGCTTAACGCGACCCGCGCTGCCGTTGAGGAAGGCATTGTAGCGGGCGGCGGAGTTGCGCTTGTCCGATGTGTTGAAGCCCTGGAAAAGATAAAGATCAAGGCCGAGCAGAAGCTCGGAGTCAAGGTCGTCATAAGGGCCATCGAGGAGCCGCTTAGAATGATAGCCAATAATGCCGGGTTCGAAGGGTCTGTTGTTATCGATCAGGTAAAGAAGCACGAGGGCTCTTTTGGATATAACGCGGAAACCAACACCTATGAGGATTTGATCGCAGCCGGCGTAATCGACCCGACCAAGGTGGTCCGTTTCGCGCTTCAGAATGCGGCGAGCGTTGCCTCCCTGATGCTGACCACCGAAGCCATGATTGCTGAAATTCCCGAGGAAAAAGAGGCCATGCCTCCCATGGGCGGCGGCGGCGGCGGAATGGGCGGAATGGGTGGAATGGGCGGAATGGGCGGAATGATGTAGATACTATTTAAGGCCCGTTGTTTTATTTTAAATTAAAGAACCGTCCCTGCGTAATTAATGCGCCGGGACGGTTTTTTTATGTGGGCGTTTTGCCATGCCCATTCTACTTGACACTCGGCATGCTGTCGGCTACTTTCATGGCACGTATGCAATAGCTTTCAAGTACCCTGAAGGAACCATGCTAAAGAACGGTTTTTTTTATCTAACCACCATAAATTAAACGGAATTTTATGGTATGAATCCAGAGAATCTCAATGTTATCCAAATGGTCCTGCATGCCGGTGCCATGGTTCAGTTTGTCATCCTTATACTCTTTCTTTTTTCAGTGGCCACCTGGGCCATTATTTTCGTCAAGTTTTTTCAAATACAAAAGGCATATTCGGAGTCGGCCTTTTTTATCGAGTATTTCTGGAAGACCCGTGATTTCGCCGGTTCGTTTTCAAAGGCCAAGGCGCTTAAATACAGCCCGGTAGCCAGGGTTTTCAGGGTTGCCTTCATGGAATTGCGAAAGCTGAACCGCTCGGGCCGGGCCAATTCACGCACTGAGTCTGGTGGAATTGCTGCAGATGACCGGTTTGCGGGCATGGCCAACCTCAAACGGGCGCTGTCCAGGGCGAGCACCATGGAGAGTGTCCGGATGATCCAGCTCGTCCCGTTTTTGGCCACAACCGGCAATATAGCCCCGTTTATCGGCCTGTTTGGAACGGTATGGGGGATAATGCATTCATTCCACGGCATTGCCTATAAAAGAGGAGTAACAAGCCTTGCCGCAGTGGCTCCGGGCATATCAGAGGCGCTTGTGGCCACGGCGGCAGGTCTTGCCGTGGCAATACCCGCAGTTATCGCGTTTAACTACTTCAGCCAGAAGATCCGCGTCATAGAATCCGAAATGGAAAGCTTTTCTTCCGATTTTTTAAATATCATACAGAGCGACTCCTTGGCGGGAAAAGAGGCTTAATCATGATTTCAGACCTTGGGCGCGGCTCCCTGATATCCGATATAAACGTGACTCCTTTTGTGGATGTCATGCTTGTATTACTTATTATTTTCATGGTTACGGCCCCTATGATGGTACAGGGAGTCGATGTGGCCCTGCCTGAAACCGGGAGCGTTGACAGGCTCCAGGCCGAGCAGGAACCCCTGGTGGTGAGCGTGGACAGGACCGGGAAAGTGCATATCAATGATGTGAAAGTCGATTTGGATACGCTGGGAGACAAGCTCAAAAAAATTTTTGAAAACCGGTCATCCCGTGAAGTCTTTTTAAAGGCGGATAAAAATGTCGCCTATGGCCGGGTAGTTGAAGCAATGGCGCAGATAAAGGCCGCCGGTGTGGAGCATCTCGGCGTTGTCACCGAACCGGTAAAATCCGGCAAACCCATTCACTGATCCTTCGGACGGGTACAAGATGGCAAAACAGCCAGAACCTGTCATTTACTATTTGCCCGAAAAACCGGTAAAAACCTGGGCCGGATTTTTCACATTTTCGTTTGTTCTCCACATTCTGGTTGTCGCGATTATTCTTTTTTCCCCCCCCACAATGGATGTCACAGCCGTTGTACAGCCCGTGCCGCAGGCCATAAAAATCGATCTAGTTGCCTTTAACCCGGAACTGCCGGCTCCGCCAGCCATAAAGGAAAAACCCGAAAAAATCGAGCCGCTTAAGATAAAAAAAAGAATTGAAAAGCCCCTGAGAGCCTTAAAGACCGAAAAGCCGGCATTTTCGAAACCCGTTGTTAAAAAACTAAAAAAATCATTGAAGTCAAGGACGTTTCACCCGAAAAAGATTATCGCAGATGCGGTAAAAAAGATTGAAAAAAAAGCCGAAACCGATCGGCCGAAGTCCGTACTCGACCGCATCAACCGTTTGAAGGATGATGTGGGCAAAGAGGATTTCAGTGATGCCGTACGCAGGCTGGCTGCCGTAAATCCCGGGAATCTTAAGGAAGCGGACCTCTCCAGGATGCAGGTGTACCAGACTGTTGTGAAGGACATAATGTCGAGGAACTGGGTGTTTTCGGATAAGCTTGCGGGAGACACGAGCGGAATGGAGAGCCGGCTGATGATCAAGGTACTGCCCGACGGCAGGATAACCGATGTGTGGTTTGACAAACGCTCGGGTAATTCATATTTAGACGAGACTGCTAAACGGACGGTTATGAAGGTGAATTTTCTGCCCCCGCTGCCGGCGGGCATCCCCTATTATCATCTGGTGCTTGGATTTACCCCTGCCGGCCTGACGCGATGATGAGACGGGCTCGTAAAAAGCTCCGTCTGCGGCGTTGCGCGGCCAGCGAAAGGCCTCAACGTACGAAAAGTACGCCTTCGACCTTTCGCTGGCAGCGCGCCTTGCATACGGAGCTTTTTACGAGCCCTTAGATCCGAGTTTTAGTCGGGATAGTGATCACCTTTTTGTTAGAAAAACGGCAAAATGCCCGACTTTTTATAAGTGCATCAATGTTTTGTTTAGAACTTTTTCACATATTATGGGAAGCGGTAGATGATAAAATTTGAACAACGCTTTGTTTTTGCGGCCTTTATTGCTATGCAGGTACTTGCCTTCATGCTTTTTTCCCCTGTGCGGACGGTGTATGCCGATTATGATTATATCAATATCAGCAATCCTTTTATACGGAAGATACCTATTGCCGTTCCTGAATTTGTGCCAATGGAATCGGATGTGCAAACAGGGAAGCTGGCGGTGGCGAGTGGTGATGAAGTCAGCAAGGCGCTTGCCTTCACGGGATATTTTAAATTGATGGACCGTGCATCTTTTCTGGAACAACCCAAAGAAAAAGGGATCGCGGCCGAAGATATAAATTTTAAGAACTGGTCCGATATAGGGGCCGAACTCCTGATAACCGGCGGAATAAGCGTCAAAAATGGGCTTCTAAAGATGGAAATGCGTCTATTCGATCCTTTTTCCGGCCGACTGCTCATGGGGAAACGCTATACGGGGTCTCTTTCAAAGGAGCGCGATATGGCCCTGAGGTTTTGCTCGGAAGTCGTTTTCCGGCTTACCGGAAAAAAAGGGGTGTTTAACAGCCGGATCGCCTTTGTTTCAGCGGGACCCGATGGAAAAGGCATCTTTTCCTGTGATTTTGATGGCGCAAATGTGAAGCAGGTGATTCCCGCAAGCGGGATAAATCTTTTTCCCGCATGGTCAGTCGATGGCCGGTCCCTTGCGTACACATCATATAAAAACGGCAAGCCGGATATTTTTGTGCGGAATATGGAAAAACAAAGCGAGAACACAATATCTTTTAAAGGGATAAACATCACTCCCACATGGGTTCCCGGATCGGATAAAATGGCTGCTACGCTTTCTTTTGAAGGCGATGAGGATATTTATCTTTTGACCGCATCCGGAAAAGTTGATAAAAGACTGACCAGCAGTTGGGGAGTGGATGTATCCCCCTCCTTTTCCCCGGATGGCGATCGCATGGCCTTTGTTTCAAACCGTTCGGGTTCCCCACAGGTTTATGTTATGGACATGAATACCCGCGAGGTTTCCCGGCTGACCTACAAAGGCAACTATAATACACAGCCGGACTGGTCGCCCGCAGGCAAAACAATTGCATATTGCGGGATGGAAAAGGGGCACACGGATATTTTTATGGCGGAGGTGAAAACCGGAAAAATTTCACGGCTGACCCATGATGCGGGAAATAACGAGTCGCCGTCATTTTCACCGGATGGAAGCCTGGTTGTTTTTTCCTCCAACCGTGACGGGAAACGGTCCCTTTATGTGATGACTGCGTCAGGCACCGATCAGCGGCTTTTGCTTGATATGCCAGGTGAGCAGAGTCTTCCGGCGTGGTCGCCTGAAATAGATCATTTTAATTGAAATGTTAAGGAGAATATTATGTCAGTCAAAAAAGCGATTAAAATTTGTTTGTTTGTCTTTTTGTTCGCAAGCCTCTTATTCCCGGTTTCCTGCAAGAAACGCATGCCTGAATCTCCCATGTCTGAAGGGCAGCAGGGTGCGGCTGTTACCGGAGCCGCCGGAACAGGTCAGGGTGTTGTACAGGGTGCGGCTTCCGGAATCGGCGAGGAAAATCTTTCATCAGGCGCGCGGGCCGCAACGCAAGGTGTTTCCGGAAAGACGGCAGGTTCCCAGGCTGCTGCTACTGTCGCACGCGAGGCTTTTTTAGCAAAAAAACTTTATTTTGATTTTGATGACGCAGCCCTGCGATATGATGCCATAGGTGTTTTAAAGGATCAGGCTCGCTGGTTACGCTCAAATCCAGATGTTTCTATTATTATTGAAGGTTATTGCGATGAGAGGGGAACCGATGAATATAACCTCGCTCTTGGTGCCCGGCGGGCGGAAAGCGTCAAGTCTTTTCTCGCAAAGGCGGGTATTGATGCAGGCCGGATGATGACAATAAGCTACGGCGAGGAGAGGCCGGTCGATCCCGGACATAACGAGGATGCATGGGCCAAAAATCGCAGGGTCGAATTTGCCGTCCGGTAAGGGTTTTTACAGGTCGTGTCCGGTGTATACATATGCCTTTACAAAATCAACAGGGCGGGTTTAATGCGAAAGTTTTTTTTAGTCTTTATCATTGGCGTGTTTTTTTTCCCGGGGTGTGCCACAACGTCTGATATAGAGCGTGTGGATGCACGCATTGCTGCGGTAAAAAAGCAAAATGCAGACCTTGTTTTTCGGCTCAGCACCATGGAAAAAAGTCTTGCTTCCCAAAACGAGAAAAATTTCGATTTAAGGGGAGAGTTTGCCGGCCAGGATGCCGAGTTTGACCGCTTGAGAAACGAGGTCCGGTCGTTGAAGGGTGGTTACGAGGAAATCGAGCACCGTGTGGGTTCTGATATGGCGGCTATAAATAAAGAGCTTAAGGGCGTGGAAGATCGGTTGAAGAATCACGATGAGTCCCTTTCCTTTCATGATAAAAGGCTCGGCAGGCTTGAAACGTACATGGGTCTTGAAGCCATTGATAAATTCAAGGCCCGGGTGGAGTCGAGTCTCCCCGGGAAAAAGGATATCAATTCGCTTTCCGAAGACGAACTCTACGAAGTTTCGATGCAGGCGTACTCCAGAGGGGGCATGGAAACCGCCCTTGAAGGCCTCCAGACCTTTCTTAAGAAATATCCCAAATCGGACAAGGCGGACAATGCCCGTTTCTGGACGGGTGAAATCTATTTTTCCGAAAAATGGTATGAAAAGGCGATCCTCGAATATGAAGACGTGATAAAGTCTTACCCGAAAGGGAACAAGGTCGCGGCAGCCTACCTGAAACAGGGGATCGCCTTTTCCAAGCTGGGTGAAAACGCAAACGCCCGTCTTATCTTAAAAGAGCTGATCCAGAAGTTTCCGGATAGCAACGAGGCCAAGGCTGCCAGGCACAAGATCGCCGAGACCCAATAAATGGCGTCGATAAAAGTAATCGGTATCGATCCGGGGCTCGCATCAACCGGGGTGGGCATTGTCGAGGGCACCGGGCTTTTAGTTTCCCGGTATTCGTTCGGCATGATCCGCACTCCGGCCGGACATCCTCTTCCCGAAAGACTGAACCGCATATTTGATCTTCTGGTCAATACCATAAAAGACGAGTCACCGGATAGCCTGGTTGTTGAGGATGTTTTTTCCCTTGCGAGGTATCCAAAATCGGGGATTACCCTGGGCAAGGTAATCGGTGTGATTCTCCTTGCCTGTTGCCGGACCGCAACTCCCGTTATCGAGGTTACGGTCCGTGAAACCAAGTCCGTCCTGACCGGGAGCGGAAGCGCCGGGAAAAAACAGCTCGAGGCATGTGTCAGAAGCAGGCTTAATCACCCCGAACCCCTATCCCCGGATCATGTGTCTGACGCGCTTGCCCTTGCACTTGTGGGGCTTTACAGGATTGAAGATGATCGCATATCTTGAAGGAAAACTCCTTTCAAAAGGGCCTGACCGGATCATTCTGCTGGTCAGCCATGTGGGCTACGAGGTTCTGGTTCCCGCCTTTGTGATGGATACGTTGTCAACAAAAGAAAGCGGTGACAGCCTGGCCCTTTATATCTTTCATCAGCAGACTGAAAGGCAGCCAAAACCGGTGCTTATCGGCTTTAACAACGAAGATGAAAAATTTTTTTTCGAAGCCTTTATCTCCGTGGAGGCAATAGGGCCCCTCAAGGCGGTTAAGGCTTTAACCGTTGC
The DNA here is from genome assembly GCA_013151835.1 of Deltaproteobacteria bacterium. Classification (GTDB taxonomy): domain Bacteria; phylum Desulfobacterota; class Desulfobacteria; order Desulfobacterales; family Desulfosalsimonadaceae; genus JAADHK01. Next base: position 8,241 of record JAADHK010000140.1, on the reverse strand, counting down.
CGTTGAGGAGATTGCGGCGGCCATAGAGTCAGGGGATACAGATACCCTTAAACGATTAAACGGCATCGGGGAGCGGACCGCTCACAAGATTATTGCAACGCTTAAGGGTAAAATGGGCCGGTTTGCCGGTGTCAGCGAAGGCAAATCCCATGGCACTGCGCGGGCGCCCGATTTTGTTGATACCGTGATAAATGTCCTGATGAGCCAGCTCGGGCACTCGGCGGGCGAGGCAGGCAAAATGGTTGACGCGGCCATGAAGCGCAAGCCGCTTTTGTCAAACCCGGAAGACCTTTTTGACGAGATTTACAAAGGCGAGATATCATATGAGTGACGGCGGCCTGAAATTTTCATCCTACAGCCAGGGGGTATTGACGAGTTCATCCCTTCCGGAAGACCATGAACCGGAAATTATATCCCTGCGGCCGACAAGCCTGGCTGAATATATCGGACAGCCCGACACGATTGAGGCCATAGAGATCGCCATCAAGGCGGCGCAGATGAGAAAGGAACCGCTTGACCATGTTCTTTTTCACGGCCCTCCGGGCCTGGGCAAGACTACTCTGGCGCATATCATCGCAAACGAGATGGGTGGGAAACTCGTTGTCACCTCAGGTCCGGCCCTGGAAAAGGGCGGGGATTTGATCGGCCTTCTCACGCACCTGGAAGCGGGCGATGTTTTTTTTATAGATGAGATACACCGCCTGCCCAAGACGGTGGAAGAGCTTCTCTATCCGGCCATGGAGGATTTTTCCATTGATTTTATCTTTGATAAGGGCCTCCATGCGCGAAGCCACAGGTTCCGTTTAAAAAAGTTCATCATGATCGGCGCCACAACCCGGGTAGGGCTTCTTTCCTCCCCGCTCCGGCACAGGTTTGGAATTTTTAAAAACCTTGATTTTTATTCTATAAAAGATCTGGAAAAGATCATACGGCGTTCGGCTACGATTTTAAATCTTTCGCTTGATTCCCAAGGGGCGGCCGAGCTTTCCACGCGTTCAAGGGGGACGCCCAGAATAGCCAACCGCCTTTTAAAAAGAGTGCGGGATTATGCACAGGTCAAATGCGGAGGAGTTATATCCAGAAAAGCGGTGATTGATGCCCTTGCACTTGAGGGGGTGGATGCGCTTGGCCTGACAGACCTTGACCGGAGTTATCTTAGGACGATCATAACCTATTATAAGGGCGGCCCCGTCGGAATAGAGGCAGTGGCTGCCACCCTCCAGGAGGAGACCGATACGCTGGTGGACGTAGTTGAACCCTATCTCCTTAAAATCGGGCTCATCATGCGGACATCTTCGGGACGAAAGGCATCGGCTGAGGCATTTTCGCATCTCGGAATTGAGCCCGTATCCGTATCATAGGAGGTGATCATGGATAACAGGGTCTCCGGGCTTATCACGCTTGTTACGGACTTCGGGCTTTCAGAGCCTTATGCCGGTATCATGAAGGGGGTCATCCTGTCACTCAACCCGTCTGCCCGGATCGTGGATATCACCCATCAGATCGGGCCTTTCGATATCTTTGGTGCGGCCAATGTCATAGGGTCGTCATTTTCTTATTTTCCGTCCGGCACGATTCATATGGTTGTCGTGGACCCGACTGTGGGATGCTCCCGGCGCGTCGTCGCCGTCAGGGCTTGCGGGCATGTATTTTTAGCGCCGGATAACGGGGTGTTAAGCCGGATAGTTGAAAATGAGAAAAACATGTCCGGTGTATGGGTGAAAAATCGGGACTGGTTTTTGCACCCTGTAAGCAACACTTTTCACGGCAGGGACATTTTTGCGCCGGTTGCGGCTTACCTTTCAATGGGGAGGGACCTGGCCGATCTCGGGCCAAGGCTTAATCCAAAATCCATATTTCTCCTGCCGCCGGATTTGCCGGAACGTACAAAATCCAACGGACTTGCGGGCCGGGTAGTTGGGGTGGATTCATTCGGAAATCTTGTCACCAATATTTCAGCGGATGTTTTTTTGGCCACTTTCGGAAATGTGCCTGAAAAAAACGTAGTTATCCATCTGGCCGGACATATAATAAAGGGTATATCAAAAACCTATGGCATGAAGGCGGAAAACGTGCCTCTGGCCCTGTTCGGGAGCGCCGGTTTTCTTGAGATTTCCGTGAATCTTGGCAATGCCGCCGATTATTTTAAGGCCGGTGTTGGCTCGGATGTGGTTGTGGATGCAGTGGCATGACGGGACTCGCAGATCGGATTAGCGAAGCGTAATCCGACAAAAGCCTATGATGGACCGGCAACAAACAGGTGTAGATATTCCGCAAAATCAATGTGAATGTCTGAAAAATTTTCAAAGGTGAGGTCCGAAAATTTCAGGCCGAGTATGCGCCTGATCGTTTCAAACATGGACAGGTAGTTGTCAATTATCCGGTCTTCCCATGAAAAACCAAGCTGTCCGGCTGTTTTGACAATGGCATTGCAAGTCCCTTCGATCTCAAGGAACGTGCCGAAAGGCATTTCATCCAGGCAAAGGATGGTATTGCCCAGTTTAAAGGTTTCCCGTATTTTTTCATAAACCTGGACTCTGGTGAAACCAAGGGCGTTGAAAATGGTCGCCATTGTGTCAAAGTCGTCCATGCATACTTCCAGTTCTTCATGAACCTTGAAGTCCGTGCTTTTTTCCGGGGCAGGGGATTTTAAAGTGAGCGTGGTTGTGTCCGCGCGCCGCAGTCTCAAAAGGCGGTCTCCGCGCAGCAGGCTTTGCCTGCTGTCATCGAGCCGGAGATTGTACTCCTCGTGTCTGCCCTCAGATACTGCGCCAATGGACAATGCCCTTTTACGGATTGAATTTTTGTTTAAAATATGGAATTTTATTTCTGTTTCCAGGGGCCCGGACATGGATACTCCTTTGTTGTCGGCTGTTTCTTTATCGTATTATATACATTTGTCCCGTGTTGATTGTCAAATACCTTGGCCCATGCCTCTTTGGATAAAACGCGCTCTTTTGCTCAATGTAAATGAGATAATCCTGAAATTTTTCTTGACATTGATTCATGTTTCGGTTTAATAATTCCAAATTAATTTCCTCAGCAATACAAGGAGTAAGTGAATTGAAGAAATATACATATAGTGCTAAAAAAGGCGACGTTGAAAGAAAATGGTATGTGGTTGACGCATCAGACATGATCCTAGGCCGTCTGGCAAGCGTGATTGCCGCAAGGCTCAGAGGGAAACACAACCCCTTGTTTACTCCCCATGTCGATTGTGGAGACTTTATCGTGGTCATCAATGCTGAAAAGATCAGGCTGACCGGGAGAAAATGGGACCAGAAAAAATACTACCGCCACAGCGGTTATGTGGGTGGCCTCAGGGAGACAAACGCCAAAAAACTCCGTGAGGACCGGCCGGAAAATATTATCCGGTTTGCCGTAAAGGGGATGCTTCCCAAGAATCGTCTGGGCACCTGCCTGTATAAAAAGTTGAAAGTCTATGCCGGCGGACGGCATCCGCATGCCGCGCAACAGCCGGCAATGCTCGAAATTTAGTTGTATGTAAATTATAATGGGGGTTTAATGGGTCTTCAGGATAACGTTGTATACGCAACCGGTAAACGGAAGATGGCGGTGGCCCGGACATGGCTTACGCCCGGTAAAGGCGAGATTATTGTAAATAACAAGCCGGTTGATCAGTATTTCCGGCTTGCATCGGCACGTCATTTGCTTTTGCAGCCGCTGGTTTTGACCGAAACGACGGATGCGTATGACATAAGGGTTAATGTCAGGGGTGGCGGGATGCTCGGCCAGGCGGGTGCCGTGCGTCACGGTATCACCAAGGCGCTTTTCTTCATAAATCCTGAACTGCGTATGGTCCTTAAAAAGGCCGGATTCGTCAAGCGTGACCCGAGAACCAAGGAACGGAAGAAATATGGCCAGCGCGGTGCGCGGGCAAGGTTCCAGTTCTCGAAACGGTAAACCGTCGGCTGGGTTTTTGAAAGATTACGCCGTCAATATCGGGTGTGGTCAATGTGATGCCTATGGCGCTATCAGCGGGTTATTATAGCTGTATTTGTTACCTGGTGCTGTGAATGGTGAAAAAGTATAAAAGGGGAAACTCCGGAAATTCCGGGTTTCCCCTTTTTTTGTGTGGCTCTACAATGATAAGCCTCCGTGTTTTGAAATCTGTGGCCTATTGATTTTTATATCCGTTTCCAATATAGATAGTCTTCATCTTTAACATAGCAGTGTCTGAACGAAAACCTGAAAATTTTTTCAAGTTCAAGGCGGGCGAAGGCGGGCGAAAATTTTAACCGCAGGAATACATATGGTATTTTGAGGATTAAAATTTGAGCCCAACACAGAAATTGGAAAAATTGGCGGTCTTCGTTCGGTCACTAATTAAAATCTGCGTAAACGGGGTCTTTATGTCGTATCAAACGTATCGCGGTCCGCAATATTTCATATCTCAAAGTGCTTTGCCCGGCACCGTTTTTAAGGCTGCTGCAATATTTTCTGCCTTGTTTTTTTCCGTCATCCTTTTACATCCCGTTACGGCCCGCGCGGCCAAGCTTGTTATTCCCTATCTGTCCGGGGCCTCCGGCGATGAGGTTGAAATTCCCGTAAAGGTTCAACAAATTGATAACCTTGCCGGAATAAAGCTCGTGCTTTCCTATGACAAATCGGCCCTGACTTATGTTAAAGCGGTTAAGGCGGAAGCAGCGTCTTCTCTCATGCATGTGGTTAATGATAAACAACCGGGACGGCTGATTATTGTCATGGCCGGGGCAAGGGGGATAAAGGGAAAGGAATTGACTCTTATGACGCTGGTATTTACAGTTAATCCCGATCTTGACGAAAGCATTAAAAAAACAAAAATTACCGTAAAGGAGATACAGGTAATGGACGACCGGCTCAAGGAAGTTCCATGCGAAATTAAAAGCGGAGGTATAAGTATAGTCCGTCCCCAAAAAGCCGGCAAACTTCATGGAGATAAATAATGAGCGAAATAAACGATGTGCTTGAGGTGATAAAGGAAAGGCGAAGCATTCGCAATTTTGAGGATCGCGACGTTGACGACAAACTTGTGGAAAAGGTGCTTGAAGCGCTCAGGTGGGCCCCTTCATGGGCAAACACCCAGTGCTGGGAGGTCGTTGTAATTCGCGACCCGGAGGTCCGCGCCGCAGTCGGCGAGGCCATGCCTAAGGCAAACCCCGCATCAAAGGCTGTAAAGAGTGCGCCGGTGTTGCTCGCCCTGTGCGGCCGTCTGAATACGTCCGGGTTTTATAAGGGTCTAAAGGCCACGAAATTCGGGGACTGGTTCATGTTCGACCTTGGTATAGCCGCCCAGAACATCATGCTGGCAGCCCATGCCGTTGGGCTCGGGACCGTTGTCGCGGGACTTTTCGATCAGGATGCCGTGGCCCGCGCCGTAAATCTCCCGGACGGATATGAACTTTTGGCCCTTTTTCCCATGGGTTTTGCCTCAAAAGTTCCATCGGCTCCAAAGCGGAAAACACTTTCGGAATTTATCCATTATGACCGGTTTTAACCGGCGTAAGACCCATGCCTGACTTTGATGGTTGTGATTAGATGGATGATCAAAAACTAACTAAAAAAGAGCTCTTGGCTAAAGTCAGTAAATTGAGGCGGCGGATTGCCGCCTTTGAATCAGGAAAAAATGCAGACCCCGGCTGTGACAAAGCCATTGAGAACCATTACAAGAGTGTATTTGAAAATACCGGGACCGCAACCATGATAATCGAGGCTGATATGACGGTCTCCATGGTAAACGCCAGATTTGAAAGCCTTTCCGGTTATACCAAGGAGGAAATCGAATGGAAGATGAAGTGGACTGATTTCGTTGTGGATCAGGATTTAAAGAGAATGAAGCGCTACCATGTCAAGCGGCGGCTTGATCCCACGGCCGCGCCCAGGGAATATGAATGCCGGGTTGTAAACAGGTTCTCCGAGATAAGGGACATGAACATAACCATAGACATGATTCCCGGGATGGGAAAAAGCGTTGCATCGTTTATGGATGTAACCAGCTTTAAACAGGCCGAGGCCGCCTTAAAGGAGAGCGAGCGGCGCTTAAATAATCTCATGGGCCATCTTCCGGGCATGGCTTATCGGTGCCGGATTGACGATGAGCGGACCATGATTTTCGTGAGCCGGGGGTGCAGGGGGCTTACCGGTTATGCACCCGTTGACATCGTGAAAAGCAAAAAATTGTCATACGGCGCACTGATCCATCCTGATGATCTAAAAAGGGTGCTTGCGACAGTCTCCGACGGGTTAAACGAAGCCGCGCCCTTCCAGATCGAATACAGGATTGTGACGGCATCCGGAAAAATCCGCTGGGTATGGGAGGAGGGGATCGGAATTGTTTCCCCCATAGGAAAGCTCATGGAAGTCGAAGGCTTTGTTTCGGATATCACGGCTCATAAGAAGGAAGAGCAGCAGCTAAGAAAAGAAAATATCAGCCTTAAGACAACCATCCGAGAAAGGTTCCGGTTCGGCGATATCATAGGGAAGAATCCCGCCATGCAGGAGGTTTACGGCCTTATCTCAAAGGCCGCCGCAACCGATGCGAATATCATTATTTACGGCGAGTCAGGGACCGGCAAGGAGCTCGTTGCAAGGGCCATTCACAACGTGAGTGATAACGCCGAAATGCCGTTTGTGGCCGTTAATTGCAGCGCTGTTCCCGAGCATTTATTTGAAAGCGAGTTTTTCGGATATAAAAAAGGCGCATTCACGGGAGCGGTTGGCGATAAATCGGGATATTTCGACCGGGCCACCGGCGGGACCCTGTTTCTTGATGAACTGGGCGAGATCGATATAAACGCTCAGGCTAAATTGCTTCGTGTGATTGAAGGGGGAGGGTATACGCCTGTGGGAGGCAGTCAGGTGCGGCAGGCCCGTGTCCGGATCATAGGGGCCACGAACCGGAACCTCAAGGAGGAGGTTAAAAACGGCCGGATGCGAGAGGATTTTTTTTACCGGATACATGTCATTCCAATCACGCTTCCGCCCCTGCGGGCGAGAAAGGACGATCTGCCCCTTTTAATAGATCATTTTATGGAACTATATGCCGGAAAAGACCGGAGCCAGATCACGGGAAGGGTCGTAAATCTGCTGTACAACTACGACTGGCCGGGAAATGTTCGTGAACTGCAGAACGTATTGCAGCGTTATATTACATTAAAAACGCTCGATTTCATGCCCCCGGGTGAATCCGGCCCCGGCGCGTTGCCCGAAGACATTCCAATTACCGGGTTTAAATCCCTTGGCTATGCCATGGCCCTGTATGAAAAACGCCTGATCACAGGCGCTCTTGATAAGAATCGATGGCAAAAACAAAAGGCGGCGCAGGCTTTGGATATTAACAGAAAGACGCTTTTTCGTAAAATGAAAAGGCATGGGCTTATATAGCCTCAATCAGGGGCGAAATTGCCCCATGCGCTGTATTCCCATTTTATTGCAGACTGTTGGGTTGGGAAAACCTAATCGTTTGGGGCGAATATGCCCCGCATTTTGCCGAACTCATTGCCTTTGCCTCCCATCCATCCAATTATCTTCTCTTTTGATCTGCCAGAAGCAAGCCCCAAGATTGTTTTGATCCCGGCCCAACATCCTTGTTTCTTATATGATTTTCACAGATTACAATTATACGACAGGTGACCGGGATATAAGTAATTTGCCGTTTCTTTGTGTATGGCACGGTGATTGCATCATATTAGTCAAGGCGCGGACCGAAAGCATCCTCGCCGATTTTCAATTTCGGCACGGTCCGTAATAAAACTAAAAAGGAGGATGGTATCATGTTGAAATATATTCTTAATTTAAGACACTTGTCACATTGTATGGAAGCTTTGTCCGCAGATTTCGGGTCGATGTATTTTCTCTATCCCCAAGAAGACCGCCATACAAGGGGATATAAGAATGCCGGGTTTGCGCGGCGGGTTTTCGAAAAGGGCGGGAAACTGCTTAGGAAAAATGATTCGACAAGGGATTTCATGCCGGAAAAAATTTACTGATTGTATTCTTTTACCAGCCAGGGGCGATGGATTTATGCCCCATAAGCATAAATTACCTGCAGTCTGTGAAGCCGCAGTACGCAATAGTGCTGCGGTTTTTTTTATCTTTTAAAAAAACACTTGTTTTCTATAAATTCAAGATGCTAAACTCAATAATCCTGTAAGCAGTCGAATGTGATCATTGCCCAGCTAAAACCAGTCAAACTTGCAAACGCTCAGCATCGGGATGCGAATCAATTTGCGTGACCACACC
>JAADHK010000017.1 GCA_013151835.1 Deltaproteobacteria bacterium | reverse complement strand
AAATCGATATTGTCCGTTTTCAAAGCCTGAAACAGGCCGGTTCAAGCATTGTTATCGGCAACGGCAATGTCTTTATTGACGATGAACTGATTACAACCGTCAAAAAAGCCAGGACCGGCATTTTTAAAGGCATTACATACAGGGATTATCCGCTTCATTCGATAAATTCTCTGGGCGGGCCCAAAGGTCGGTGAGAGGAAAATATGACGGAAAAATCCATTAAAACAGACAGACCGGTCGCCATTGTTACCGGCGGGGCAAAGGGGAGCGGCCTGCTGCCGGGCGCTCCATGATCAGGGGTTTTATGTGGGCATCCATTGCCGAAACAGCCGTGAATCGGCCATGGACATCCTTGAAAATATTTCCGGAAACGGGTTTGTCTTACAGGCCGATTTAGCGGACATTGACCAGGTGGAAAGCATGGTCCGGGAAATTAAGGATACTGCCGGCAGGGTGGATGTTCTGGTAAATAATGCCGGGATCTGCATCAACAACTCCATTAACGGCATGAAAATCGAAGAGTTTGATGTCCAGCGGTCAATACTCCGGGGCGTCTGGTTTTTAACCAAACGGATTTTACGCCTCTTCATGCTCCGCCGGGCTGCGGGAAGGATCATCAATATTTCAAGCGTGGTTGGACATACCGGCAATGCGGACCAGATTCCATATACCATGGAAAAAGCGGCGTTAGACGCCATGACAAAGTCCCTGGCAAAGGAATTGGCCGGCAGAAACATCCTGGTAAATTCAGTTGCGCCCGGATTTATCCATACGGACATGACATCAGTGCTGCCCGATGAGGTTCAACAGGACATTGTCGAAAAGATCCCCCTGGGCCGGATCGGCCGCCCCGAAGAGGTCGCCGAAGTGGTGGCCTTTCTTGCTGTTCGCGGCTCCTACATCAACGGCAGCGTGATTCATGTAAACGGGGGAATGTACGGTGGCTGACAAAAAGATCATTAATCAGGTCCTTGAACTGATCCCGCAGCAGCCCCCTTTCCGGTTTATCGATGAGATACTCGCCATCGACGACAAAAGGATCAGCGCTGCTTACCGGTTCCGCGAGGATGAATATTTTTACAAGGGACATTTCCCGAAAAACCCGGTTACGCCGGGGGTTATCCTTATTGAAGCCATGGCCCAGACGGGCGTTGTGGCCATGGGTATTTATCTTCTTTTACGCCAAGGCATGAGCGCCGGGGAATTAAGGCGGATGACAACCCTTTTTGCCCTTGTTGATAGTGTTGAGTTTTTGAAAATGGTCAAACCCGGGCAGCGCGTGATTATAAAAGGGGAAAAAGTGTATCTGCGCCACGGAAATCTTAAAACAAGGGTCGCAATGGAGCAGGAAAACGGAGAATCCATATGTTCCGGCGTGCTGACCGGTACGGGAATCAGGAGTCATGAAAAATAGAGTCGTTATAACGGGAATGGGGGTCGTGAGTCCCAATGCGGTCGGACTCGATAATTTTGAAAAGGCGCTTCGATGCGGCAAATCGGGAATCCGGTTTATTTCGGAACTCGAAGACCTGAAATTTTCATGCCGAATCGGGGGCGTGCCAAAAAACTTTGACGGGATTGCCAAGGACTATTTCGGCGCGGAAGAACAATCGGGCCTGAGCGATAACATCGCCTATGCGTCTGTTGCCGCAATCGATGCATGGCAAGACGCGGGCCTTGTGCAGGCTGCGGACAACGGGCATCCGGACTGGGATTCCGGCACGATTTTCGGGTGCGGCATCTGCGGCATGGAAACCATCGCCGCAAAGGTCGTGCCGACCGTAAATGCAGGCAAGGTCCGCAGGCTGGGATCACGGATCGTTGAACAGGTCATGGGCAGCGGCGTCAGCGCGCATATCGCCGGTATCATAGGGCTGGGAAACCAGGTGACCTCAAACTCATCCGCATGCAGCACGGGGACCGAAGCGATTATCGACGCCGCGTTGCGAATCCGGGCGGGGCTTGCCAAGCGGATGATTGCCGGCGGATCTGAAGGGGCGTCTCCATACACCTGGGGCGGTTTTGATTCCATGCGTGTCCTTTCCCGGAAATTTAATGATCAGCCCGATAAAGGGTCCAGGCCCATGAGCGCCTCGGCCTGTGGGTTTGTTCCCGGTGCCGGCGCCGGCGCCCTGGTTTTAGAAGATATTGAAACCGCCCTGGCGCGAAACAGCCGAATTTATGCCGAGATTATCGGGGTCATGGTCAATTGCGGCGGACAGCGGGACGGCGGCTCCATGACCGCTCCAAACCCCGGGGGCGTTGTGCGCTGTATCCGGGGGGCCATAAATGACGCCGGTATAACAGGCGATGAAATCGATGCGATCAACGGACACCTGACCGCAACCTTCGCGGATCCGGGCGAGGTTAAAAACTGGTCCGCGGCATTGGAAAGAGGCCCCGAATCCTTTCCATATATTAATTCCACAAAATCCATGACCGGACACTGCCTCGGGGCCGCCGGCGCCATTGAAACCGTGGCTGCGGTGCTTGAGCTTTTTCGGGGGTTTGTCCATCCGTCCATCAATTGCGAGGATATCCATCCGGAAATAAAGCCCTTTGCCGACCGGGTTGTCCGAACCTGTCTTGATTATCCTGAAATGAAAACCATGGCCAAGGCCAGCTTCGGGTTTGGCGATGTGAATAGTTGTCTGATTTTACGAAAATATGAACAATAAAAAGGAGAACACAATGAAAACACAGGAAATTTTTGACCAATTTGTTCAGCTTATCAAGAAGTATGTAAAAGATGTGCAAAAGCTCGAAACCGCGACAATGGAGACTAAAATCATTGATGATCTCAAGGTCAATTCCGCACGGCTTGTTGATATTATTATCAATTCCGAAGACGCCTTTGACATTGAAATCGATGACGATGACGCGGACCAGATCCGAACCATAGGGGATGTTGTGAACGTTATTGAACACAAATTACGTGTAACGGCTTCGTAAAAAGCTCGTCTGCGGCGTTGCGTTTCGCCGGGAAAGTGCTACCGTACAAAAAGTACGCCTCCACCTTTCCCGGCTCACGCGCCTTGCATACGAAGCTTTTTACAAAGCCGTTGTGGATAAGCATTGCAGGCAGATAATAGCTGTTTGAGACAAAAAAAACGAATTAACATGAATGCGAAAGCAAAATTCTTTTTGCACCTTCAGTATTTCCTGGGGCGGATTACGATAATAGTAACCGCGCCCGCGCTTTTATGCGTCGTAAAGCTTTTTGGATACCGTATTCGGAACCTGAAAGAATTCCGGCGTAAAGTAAGCGGCATGATGTCCGCTCATAAGGGGCCCTGGCTGATCTGCGCAAATCATCTCACGATGATCGATTCGGTTGTTTTGGCCTATGCCATGTTTCCCGTGTACCGCTATATATGGAGTTTCAAACTGCTGGCGTGGAACCTTCCCGAAAAGATGAATTTTAATGCCAATAAATTCGTGGGAGCCTTATGTTACCTGACCAAATGTATTCCGGTGATACGTGGCGGCGACCGGGAGAAGGTGAAGTCAAGCCTTGAAAAATGCGCGTATCTTTTAAAAAAAGGCCAAAGCCTGATGATTTTCCCGGAAGGGACCCGGTCCCGGGACGGCCGGGTCGATACCGTGAATTTCCCCTATGGCGTGGGCCGCCTGGTCCGCAATATACCAAAATGCCGGGTAATGTGTATTTATCTTCGGGGCGATGGGCAGAAGACATACAGCAATTTTCCGCGATATGGCGAAACATTTTCAGCAGTCGTCGAAGAATGCCGGCCGACAACCCAATTAAAAGGGCTTAAGGCGCAAAGAGACTGCGCGGGGCAGATTGTAAACCATCTTTCTCAAATGGAAAAAAATCATTTCAGGATATGTGGGAAATGACATTGTTGACCTCAGGGCTCCCGGAGCCTGTGGTAAGGCCTGCGATGCGCGTTTTGTGCAAAGAGTCCTGACCGTTGAGGAGCGTCATGAACTCTTACGCTCGGAGTCTCCCGACACGCTGTTGTGGGCGTTCTGGGCGGCAAAGGAAACTGCGTACAAGGCCGTAAGCAAAATATATCCCGATCTTTCTTCGGCTCCCGGGCGCTTTTACGTAATGTTTGACAGCCCGAAGCCCGGCGGACTGTCCGGCCACATGGATGGCCGGGTGAAAACACCCGGAGCGACAGCACGAATAAGGGTTTTTTTTCATGAAAACCATGTCCATTGTATCGGGACAACGGCTGCCCGTAACGGGCTGAATGAAATTTCATGGGGCGTAAGGGCAATATCGCCTGGTGGAAAAAACAAGCATCCGCACGTCTGCGAGTCGGCATTTGTGCGAAAATTTGCAAAAGAGCGGATCGCCCGGCATACCGGCCGGCACGGAAACGACATACGGATACAAAGAGATAATATGGCCCAAGGGCTTGGCCCGCCCATCGTATATTTTAATGGCAAAAAGGCCGATCTTGATATCAGCCTGAGCCATGACAACAGGTTTGTGGCATTTGCTTTTTTTGCCACAGGTTCGATTTTTACGACGCCATCAATCGTGACGGACTCGTAAAAAGTCAGGCACCCCGGTAAAGATGGCTAAGTAAAAAGTTCCATATACAAGGCGTAGTGGTGTCGCGAAAACGGAGGCATACATATAGTATTCCGAGTATTTCGCGACCCGCTACAACGCAGTAGATGGGACTTTTACGACGCCATCAATCGTAGATAAAGGGAAAATACCATGACAGCATTACCCACCCCCGAGATCGTGATCAGCGGTTCGGGCTTATGGACGCCCGCAGACGTTATTACAAACGAAGAACTGGTGGCAAGCTATAACGCCTGGGCCGAAAAGTTCAATACCGAAAATGCTGCGGCCATAAAATCGGGTGAAGTCGATGAAAAGCCCCTGTCCAGCGCGCGATTCATCGAAAGGGCTTCCGGGATAAAGGCGCGGTACGTTTATGAAAAACACGGCATTTTAGATATTGACCGCATGTGTCCCAAATTTTGTGAACGAAGGGAAGACGAGCTGAGCAACCAGGCGGAAATCGCCGTCCATGCGGCGCGCAAGGCCATGGCCGCAGCGGGAAAGACCGCCGTTGATATTGACGCCGTCATTGTTTCCTGTGCGTATACCCAGCGGGCGTATCCCGCCATTGCCATTGAAGTGCAGAATGCGCTGGGCATTAATGGATTCGGCTTTGATATGCTCGTGGCCTGTTCAGCCGCAACCTTCGGCCTTCACCGGGCCTATGACAGCCTGGCTGCCGGTTCGGCGGGCTGCGTTTTAGCCATAAATCCCGAACTGGTCACCCCCCAGGTAAATTATTGCGACCGGGAATCCCATTTTATTTTCGGTGACGTGAGCACGGCAATAATCATGGAGCGGGCTGAAACCTGCACTGCAACAAACAGTTACGACGTGCTGGGCACAAAAGCGCAGACGCAATTTTCAAACAATATCCGTTCCGGGTTCGGGCATATGTCGCGCGCCACGGATGTTGATCCATACGGATGGGACAAATTATTTCACCAGGCGGGACGTAAAGTCTTTGAAGAGGTTTGCCCCATGGCGGCCGGGCATATCCGGGAACACCTGGCAAGCCTTGGCCTGACACCCCGTGATGTCAAGAGATTCTGGCTTCACCAGGCAAATATCAATATGAATAAAATGGTCATAAAAGAGCTTGTGGGCGAAAATGAAAAGGCCGATAATTTCCCTACAATACTGGATAATTATGGCAACACCGCGTCAGCCGGTTCGATTGTCGCCTTTCATCTCTGCAATAAAAATCTTCAAAAAGACGATGTCGGCGTGATCTGTTCATTCGGGGCCGGCTATTCCGTGGGGAGCCTGGTTTTACGGAAACGATAGCTGAAAACCCGGCGCAACGGGCGAACCGGCACATTATGAGAAAAGGATGTCAAACGAAGGCTCCAACGCCTTTATTTCCGCATCCGGGCATCCGAGGGATGCAAAATGATCCCGCCAGGTTCGTACAATCCCAACCAGGTTCTCCACAACAATCCCGGCTTCATCCTCACCCAAACCAAACCGGCCGGCCCCGCTCACGGCATTTTTAAGGGACGCCTCCCTGCCGCGGTCTCCCACGGACATTGCAAGGGAAAAACCGGTTCCAACGCCAGGCCG
>JAADHK010000136.1 GCA_013151835.1 Deltaproteobacteria bacterium | reverse complement strand
CGTCCGCCCGTAAAAATTGTCTTATTGCCTGCCGGAGGCTCCTTAAAATCGAGGCGCTCTTTTTGCAAACCTTTGAAATATCTATTTTCACCAAGTTGCCAATACGGTGTGGCTTTTCCTGAGGTAGGATCACCTCCAAACATAAGAAAGGAATTATTATAAAGGAGTTGCATTGAAAATAAAATTGCTCTTGGCGTGTAATCAATATATGATTACATTCATATAACATGGAATACAGGGCCATCATAAAAAAGAAAGCCATGAAAAACATCAGGAAATTGCCTGATAATGTTCAGAAAAGAATGGAGTTCTTGATTGATGATTTAAAAAATAATGGCCCGGTAGCTCATAGCTGGCCTAATTACAATAAGCTCTCGGCTACCGAATACCACTGCCACCTTGCCCGCAAATGGGTAGCTTGTTGGCGCATGGAAAAGGGAACTATAGAGATAGAGGTGTACCATGCAGGCTCTCGTGAAAACGCCCCATACTGAAATCCACATTCAGGGAGACATTCCTTCCCGCGTTCTTGAGGTGCTCCGGAGTGAGTATGGCGGCAAACTCAAAATCTTTGAAGGGGAAGATGAATACGTCGAAATAACGGAAACGGACTGGTACAAAGAAATTAAAACAAAAAGCACCCCAGGTGACGCAATGCGTATTTATCGGGAGAACAAGCAATTAACCCAGGCGCAGCTTGGCAAAATGATGGGCAACGTCCCCCGTCAGATCATTTCCAATATGGAGCATGGTAAAAGAGCCATCAGCCTGGCCACCGCTAAAAAGCTTTCTGCTATCTTCAATGTCCCTGCCAGCCGTTTTCTTGATCTCTAGGTTAAAAGGGTTGCGCCTTCATAAAAAACCGCCGGAAAAACAAAGGGGTCCAAAAAGATGCGGCCCCGGGACTATATTTAATCCGAAGCTCTTTTTTCTATACGATCTATCAAATCATAAAAGATGATTTTATGAAACGGCATGAATATGTGCCAGTAGATTCTTCCCCACATCGTATTGGTTTTATGGTAAGCGGTTACAGATAACCGGTTTGCATTATCTTCCCGGTTAATTGAAAATTCCAGCCATCCTCTTCCCGGCAGCATCATTTCGGCTCTGAGCAGAAGCCGCTGGTTGGGCTTAATATCTTCGACACGCCAAAAATCAATAACATCATTAATTCTCAGATCATTGGAGCTTCTTCTGCCGCGGGAAGAGCCTACTCCCATGAGCATTCGATCTAATAACCCCCGAAGCCACCACATCCAATTGTTCTTTAGCCAACCCTCTTTGCCTCCAATCCTGCAAATGGATTGGAACAGCGAAGCGGCGCCCTTTGGAGTCAGAAGGGAATATGAAATCGAAAAAGTCGGCGGGCTCCTGAGTTCGTTAAGCTTGAGCGACAATTCATGCGCCCGGGGATATTCATCCGACCAGCTTGAATAAACAGCATCCCTTTCTTCGCGTGACATGGCGCTCTGAAGCGCTTCGATATAGGACATTTGCTCAATGGGAACCAGTTGCTTTATCATATCATTGCCGCAGATGGCCTCATTTACGACGCCCTCCATAAGACTCCTGGTGATCGGCATGGGGACAGGGGTCAACAGGCTGGTAACATAGGAAAAAAAGGTGACACTTGAAACAGGGGAAGGAATAAAAAAAACTTTTGCCCCAAGAAGATCCGCAAAGATTTTCAGCATCATTTCGTATGACAACAGGTCTTTACCACAGATATCAAATGACTTTCCTGACGTTTCATCTACTTCCAGCACCCCGATAAGATATTTTATTACATCCCTGATACAGATCGGCTGACATTTTGTTCTTGCCCATCTTGGTATTAAAAGAACAGGGCTATCAATTGCAAGGTGTTTGAGTATTTCATAGGGGGCACTGCCGGCGCCGATGATCATTGCTGAATAAAGGCGTGTTACAGGGACTTTTCCCTTTTCCAGTTCCTCTGCCACCTGCATTCCGCTTTTAAGATGAGGAGACAGGCTTGTTCGGGTACCACCGAGTCCGCCAAGGTAAACAATTCTTTTAACATGATTTTCTTCAGCCGCTATTCTGAAATTTATTGCCGCCTGTATGTCTTCTTCATGGATTTTTTTGGTCTCAAGATTTCCATGCCCCAGCAATAATGAGTGAATTAAATAATATGCAGTGTGCACCCCTTTAAGGGCCTTTTTTAAATCGCTGAATTCCAGGGCGTCTGCGACAACAATCTCTGCATCGGGCCATCGTTCTTCCCGGGCAGTGGTTTTTGTTCTTGCCATAACCCGTACCTGATAGCCCCTGGCAATGAGTTCATGGACAAGCCTGCCTCCAACATAACCACTGGCTCCGGTGATCAGAATTTTTCCTATTTCAGGTTTTGGGGTTGATGGTAAATCCTCACATGAAAGCATATCGTCTTTGCTCCCCGTCAATTTTGTACATCTCTGAGTTGACAATTCATCTCACGAATCCGGGAAGACATTTTCTGCAAAATGCGAAACGCCAGGGAAGGGTCTTCATGTATCCTGCGAAGCAGGGTTTTCTTGTCTATTGTGAGAATCCGGGTCTCATCTATGGCACACACGGTTGTGGAACGTACCTGTTTCTCAAAAAGGGCCATCTCGCCAAAGAAATCTCCTTCCTCAAGCACTGCCAAATGAATTTTCCTGTTTCCCTCAACCCCCATAATCCGGACTTTACCCGACTGGATGACATACATGCAATCGCCGGTATCTCCCTGGTTGATAATTGTTTCGCCGTCACGGTATACTTTGCCCAGTGCATTTGATGATATCACCTGCCCTTTTCCGCCTTTTCCATTTTTCCTGAAAGGCAGCATTCCAACGATTGTTTCCCAAATAAAGGGCAGCCAGAATCCCGGCCTCATGCTTCGCAGGATAATATTCCTGTAGGGTGCACTCCCTGTAAAAGTATCCCATAATACCGAACTCATATGCCGATGCTTACCCTCTTTTTTACTCTCCTTGGCCACCACACGCAAAACCCCTCGTTTGAGAAATTTACTTTTCTGAATCTGGCGGGTAATGGCAAAAATTATCCTGCCAAAAGCATTATCCGTATTGATTGACTTGCAGGCCGGCCAGTAGTTTTGTTTAAAATCCCCGGCGGAGATACCATGCAAAATAGCGGTGGTGGCGCCGGCTTTGGCCGTAACATAAGCTGCGCCAATCCCATTTTTATATAGTTTGGATGCAGCGCAATCGCCAACCAGCAGCACTCTGTCCGCAAAAGGCTGAAGCGCGCCCCGGATATTAATATAGGATGAACAGCGGCATTTATATTCTTTGGGCAAATCCCAGTCAGGCGGAAAGCATTTTTTTACTTCAGGGCTTTTCAGAAACGAGTCCAAAAACTCCTTGTCTATCTTTTCGCCCAGAAGGGCAAGGGTAATAAAGTTGCCTTTCGGAATGAGGGCTGCGAACCTAAGGCCTGGAATGTTCAACAGAAAAACATGCATCGCATCGCCAAAATATCGCTTCGCCAGCTCCTGGCCCATGTAAAATTCGCAAATAGTGGTTTTGGTGATCTCCGGGGGACGGTATCCAAAGTCCAGCTTTTCAATGACTTTTAAGAAAGGGGAATTTACCCCTACCGCGCCCACAAGCAAGTCATAGGTTTTAGATGTGTCACCCCGCGTAGTCACCACAGGCCGGCCGGTATCGTCAAAATCTATGGCTTTTACCTTCTCAGGTATGATTTTAGCCCCTGAATCCCTGGTCAGATTTTGCAGAAAGCCATCAAAACCTTCCCACGTGGCATCACTTGTGCCCAATGGGCCGCCCCCTCGAAACATTGCTGCAATTCTCTTTTCTTGAAGGGGAGTATCAATTCGAACACTGTCCACATCCGTATGCAAAACATACGCATCGATACCCCTTTGAGCTACCGTTTCAGGTATGTTGATACCTTCGGCCGCCATTATCTGAACCAGCGACTCGGAGACGATTCCGCCGCAGTGGTTGCAGCCTATGGGCCCGAACCGCAAAAAGTCTTTTGGGTCATAGATATCCACGGCAATATTCATATCCGCCCTTTTGGCCAAATCTAAAAGGAAATGGCTGAAAAAAGAACCGGCCGGGCCGCCGCCAATTACCGCGACTTGAGAACCGTCATCCAGCTTAAAAGGTGGGGAATCTGCCATTGGGCGGGGTTTAGAGTTTGGTGTGGGCATTCATTTACTCCCGTTAAATTTGACGGTAGTGATAAAACAGCCTCCCCCTCCGTCAGAAGCGCCGCCTGAGAGATCAAGGCCTTCCATGGGCAATGGCGGGCTATCGCCGGCATCGGCATTGGCCGTTTTAGCGAAAAACCATTTGTCCAGCCATGCCGTGGCTGTTTTGTCTAATGAGGCAATCAATTGCCCCATGCCCGATGATACCACAGGCCGAGGAGCCCCGGCGACAAAGCGAAGCGCAACGCCTTTCTGTAAAGCCTTCACCCAGAATCCCTCCCGATGGACCAGCTTAAACATCGGGCTTTCTCCCGGCAGGTGACGGGCATACACTCCGTCGTCCCATATCCAGACATTGGGATTTATCAGTCCCCGGGATGCCGCGCTTTCGACTGATAATGGGTCTTTTGTCAAGAGTGCGCCGTCATCATCATATTGAATAACTTGTATGTCGTCCCAGAAATAATCCCTGCCGTTGGGCACGCCGATCATGTTCCAGCCATTTCCATTATCGCCGTACTGAAGCTTCACTTCAATATCGACATCCGTACTCACCGGCACGCCCTGGACCGTCACATCCAATCCATGCCGGGCAAGCACCCAATAGGAACGGCCCGGCTTGACCCTCAGGTCGTCGCCGCATTCGAGATAGGTGCCGGTCAACGGATCATAGGTGCCGATCCGGTATCCGGAGCTGTCAACATCAGCCAGATCAAACACAGATACGCAAGTATTGTTTTCAGGATAGTAATCAATGGACACCATCGCGTAACTGCTGATACCGGTTCCTGCTTTCACGGTCCTGGTATCGGAGGTGTTCTTATAACCCACCAGGAACGAACTTTCTTCGGACCAGAATATACGGTCGCTTCCGGAATCGAGAAAGCCCACCTGCCACATGTATTCCAGACCTTCAAGCAGGCCGCCGGTTATGTCGTGATGGGTCATGTCTCCGCTGGTTACTTCCGCGGCAAATGATTCATCCGAGCCGGCATGGCCATAATCCATATCTGACCTTCTCACCCGCCAGTAAGTGGCAAGATGGGTATGACCGTCCGTATCGACAAAGGGGCTGCTTTCCAGGGCCACGGGATAAGTATCCGGTGCGATGATGGCTCCCCTTTCAGGGCTGACCGCCTCCGGAGGCACATTTTCCGCCCGCACGAGGGTCTGCTGAAGACTGCTGTTATTGCCGGAATTGCTATCATCCAGTTCGGAATCCACGAAGGCCGTATTGCTTATGACGCCTGAAGCGTTGGCGGCAACCATGCCCCGCAGTTCAAATTGTATCGAATCTCCGGAATTCAGGAATCCGAGATTAACCAAACCGCTCCAGCTGTTCCAGGTGATGCCGTCCAGGGAGAATTCCGGGGTGTCAATACCCGGCGTATCATCTGTCACAACAACATTTTCGGCATTGCCGGGACCGTGGTTGGTCACGGTGATAATAAAGCCGATACTACCGCCGGCATCGACAAATTGCGATGTCGCGCTGTTCACCACTTCAAGGTCCGCGAAATGGGCGACCACATTTACCGTGCGGGTGGCGGTTGCAATATTGCCCGCCGTGTCCGTGGCGCTGTAGGTCACCGTATAGCTGCCAACGGCTGATACATTCACCGTATTAGCGGTTACAACTACCGAAACCGTTGCATCCACATTATCCG
>JAADHK010000038.1 GCA_013151835.1 Deltaproteobacteria bacterium | reverse complement strand
GGAAAATGAGCCCAGGCTCTCCAAAGCCGGGCTGAAAAAATTTTTAAAAACAAATGGACTGTTAAACGAATGCGATGAGAGTGAGCATCCGGACACGAGCTACTGGCCTTCTTCACATTGAAAAAGAGCGGATAACGCAAACCAGTTAAAGGAGAGAAAATGCGCGTACTGATATTGGGTGGAGACGGCTATCTGGGCTGGCCCACCGCCATGAATCTGAGCGCCTGCGGGCACGAGGTTGCGGTAGCGGATAATTATCTCAGGAGAAATAATTGCAGGGAAACAGACGCGGAACCGCTCTGGCCCGTGCCGAATCTAAATGAACGGGCGAGGATATGGGAAAAACGGTCGGGCAAAAAAGTGGAAGTATTCATAGGCGACCTTAGTGAATGGGATTTCATCTCGGAACTTTTTTGCAAATTTCGCCCGGAAGCAGTGATCCATTATGCGGAACAGCCCTCGGCGCCATATTCCATGTTGAACAGAAGGACCGCGATGCAGACGCTTAAAAACAATCTGGAAGTCACGGCAAACACTATCTTCGCGGTAAAGGAGTTTGTTCCGAAAGCCCATATTATCAAGCTCGGCACGATGGGGGAATATGGAACGCCGAATATCGATATCGAGGAGGGATGGATTACCATCGAGCATAAGGGAAAAAAGGATAAGTTTCTCTTTCCCCGGCAGACCGGGAGTCTGTATCATACCACCAAGATAATGGATACCGACCTGTTGTGGTTTTACGTGCGCATGTGGGGTCTGAAGGTGACGGATCTCATGCAGGGGCCGGTTTACGGGATGCACACGGACGAGACTGCGGGAGATGAACGGCTTTTACCGTTTTTTAATTATGACGAATTGTTCGGGACGGTATTAAACCGTTTTATCGTCCAGGCCGTTATCGGTTATCCACTTACGGTTTACGGCAAGGGAGGGCAGACCCGGGGGTATCTGGATATCAGGGACACGCTTCAGTGTGTGCGGCTTTCCCTGGAAAATCCGCCTGATCAGGGAACCTTGAGGATATTTAACCAGTTTGTTGAACTCTTCTCGGTAAACGAGCTTGCGGAAAGGGTACGCAAGCTCGGAAAACGCTTCGGACTGGATGTGAAGGTGAAAAATTTACCCAATCCGCGAAAAGAGGCGGAGGAACATTATTATAACGCCGTACATACCGGTCTTACGGATATCGGTTTAACTCCGCATTACCTTACCGAAGATGTCCTTGCGCAGATGATGGAAACCGTTTTTAAGTTTAAGGAAAAGATAAATGTTCCGGCCATATTCAAAGGTGTTAAATGGGATTCGTATGAAAAGGACTGTGGCCGGGTTTAGCCCCGGGATCTTTTGTGAATTTCGTATGCCGGAGATTTTCTGAATTCATCTGGCGGAGAACGAGATCTATGATGAATGGTAAGCGGGATCGAATCCATATAATAACCGTTGTCGGCGCGCGTCCCCAGTTTATAAAGGCTGCGGTGGTGAGCAGGGCGATCAGGGATTATAACGAGAAAAATTCAGGCCCGCGTATTGTTGAAGAGATGGTTCATACAGGTCAGCACTATGAACACTCCATGAGCGGTGTTTTTTTTGATAAGCTGGGGATCCCGCGGCCGGCCGGGCCGGCCGTGAATTTAGGTGTAAATTCATGCGACCACGGAGAGATGACCGGCAGGATGCTGATGGGGCTTGAGGATGTGTTCAAGAAAGAAAGTCCCGATCTGGTGCTGGTGTACGGGGACACGAATTCAACTCTTGCAGGAGCCCTGGCCGCATCAAAGCTCCATATTCCGGTTGCCCATGTCGAGGCCGGACTCAGGAGCTACAATAAAAGGATGCCCGAGGAGATCAACCGGGTGGTGGCCGATCATATTTCAGACCTGTTATTTTGTCCCACACGGACTGCGGTGGAAAACCTTTCACACGAGGGGATCGATTCGCAGGTTCGTCTGGTCGGGGACGTGATGTATGATTCCGTTCTTTTCCATAAGGGGCTTGCGGACGGACGGAGCGAGATAATGGAGAGCCTTGGTCTAATTTCCGGCCAATATATTCTGGCCACGGTTCACCGGGCCGAAAACACCGGAGACCCGGAAAGATTAAGGTCTATATTTCAGGCCCTTGATATCATAGGCGCTGAGTGTTTTCCGGTTGTTGTCCCTCTGCACCCGAATACCAGGCAAAAGATTGCGGCGCTCGGACTGGATCTGCCCCATATCAGGTGTATCGATCCCGTTTCTTATCTTGAAATGCTGGTTCTTGAACAGAACTCGCGCATGATACTGACCGATTCCGGCGGCGTGCAAAAGGAGGCTTACTGGTTTTCGAAGCCGTGCGTTACGCTCAGGGACGAGACGGAATGGGTGGAAACACTTGATTCAGGGTGCAATGTTATTGTGGGAGCCGCGACCGATGCCATTGTGGCTGCGGTCAAAAAATCGGGCTCCGGTAATTTTACCGGGCAGGCCTACGGAGACGGGCACGCAGGCCGGAAGATAGTTGAACTGCTTTTAGAATGGTTTTTAATGTTCCATAGTTCGAACAACTAAAGTAATTATAAGGAATCATAAATGAAAAGCTTTGCATTGCTCGGAGCTGCGGGATACGTTGCCCCGAGGCACATGAAGGCCATCAAGGATACGGGGAACCGGCTCATTGCTGCAATGGACCCGAGCGACAGCGTGGGAATAATCGACAGTTATTTTCCGGAGGCGCATTTTTTTACCGAGTTCGAGCGTTTCGACAGGCATGTGGACAAGTTGAGACGAAAGGATAACGGAGTCGATTATGTATCCATATGTTCTCCCAATTACCTTCACGACGCGCATATCCGGTTTGCCCTGCGAAGCCATGCCCATGCCATTTGCGAAAAGCCGCTTGTGCTGAACCCCTGGAATATTGACGGGCTTGAAGAGATGGAGAAGGAGACCGGAAAGAATGTCTACAACATCCTGCAGCTTAGACTTCACCCGGCTATACGGGCCTTAAAGGCACGGGTGGAAAACGGGCCCAAGGATCAGAAATATGATATTGATCTTTCCTATATCACTTCAAGAGGGAGATGGTATTTCATATCCTGGAAGGGGGACATTCATAAATCCGGAGGCATTGCCACAAACATCGGAATCCATTTCTTCGACATGCTCATCTGGGTTTTCGGGCCGGTTCATGAAAATATCGTGCATCTGCTGACCCAAAATACCGCAGCCGGTTTTCTGGAACTGAAAAACGCGCGCGTGCGCTGGTTTTTAAGTGTTGATGCCTCGACATTGCCGGAAGAGATTGCGAAAAAGGGGCAGAAGACTTTTCGGTCCATCGCGGTAAACGGAGATGAGCTTGAGTTTTCAGGTGGCTTTACGGACCTTCACACTACAAGTTATGAAGACATTCTGAGCGGTGGAGGGTTTAGTGCCTCTGTTGCCAGGCCGTGTATAGAAACTGTTTATGCAATACGGAATGCCGAAAGTGTCGGTATTCGGGGAGAGTATCATCCTTTTTTAAAGCGCGGGGCATAAATCCGATGGAATTTTTTATCCACGAATCGAGCTATATTGACGATGGGGTTATCATAGGGCCAAAAACCAGGGTATGGCATTTTAGCCACATCATGGCCGGAACGAGCATCGGCAGTCAGTGCAATATCGGCCAGAACGTTGTCATAGGGCCGGATGTCTCCATAGGAAATGGCTGCAAGATTCAGAACAACGTGTCGATTTTCAAGGGGGTGCGTTTCGAGGGCGATATTTTCTGCGGGCCGTCCGTGGTTTTCACCAATGTGTATAACCCCCGTGCTCATATTCGGCGTATGGACGAGATACGGCCGACGCTGGTTAAAAAAGGCGCTACCATAGGCGCAAACGCCACAATCGTGTGTGGAAATACCATAGGGGCTTACGCCTTTGTGGGCGCGGGCTCTGTTGTCACAAAGGACGTGCCGGACCATGCCCTGGTTTTCGGCAATCCTGCGGCCCGTGCGGGGTGGGTGTGTGCCTGCGGTGAAAAATTGGATAAAGATCTTTCATGTCCGGCCTGCCGGAGCCGGTATGTGTATGAAACAGGGCGCCTGAAACTTTTATAACGGGCATTGCAAAGGGGGCGATCATTGGCACTGTTGAGTAAAATGCTTGCCGACTGGCGGCATTCGTTGATTTCTGACTATATCAGAGGAGATGTGCTTGATATCGGCTGTGGAAATTCCATTATCCTTCAAAAATTTGGGGATCAGATTAATAGCTATTGTGGTGTGGAGTTAAGTACAAAACGATTTGCCGATCTTAAAAAAAAGTTCCCCCAAGCCAATTTTATTGCAAGAGATCTGGATAATGACGCATTGGAAATTGATCAGCAGTTTGATCTGATAGTCATGATTGCGATTGTCGAGCATATCTGGAATCAGAAATTTTTAATTGAGCAACTGGTAAGATTGTTAACATCCGACGGCAAAATCATTATCACAACTCCGACCCCGTTTGGAAACGATATTGTTCATACTGCCGGCGCGAAGATCGGCCTTTTTGCCAAATCAGCCGTGGATGATCATGTGGTGATCTATAACAGGCGCAGGTTTGAGAATCTGGCGAATGAATTTGATTTAACCATATTGGAATATAAACGGTTTCAGTTTTTTTGTAATCAGTTTGTGGTGCTTGGGAAAAATGCTGCCGAAAAATAAGGCAAACTAATGCGGCTCACGGAAAAAGAAAAAACGGTTATTCTTCAGGCGCTACGCCGGATCGATCCCGGGGCAAGGGTTTATCTTTTTGGCTCCAGGAAAGATGATAATGCCAAAGGCGGGGATATTGATCTTCTGATATCTTCTTCCAGGATGACTTTTGCCGACAGGATTGAATTTAAGAAATTGATATTTTCAGAGCATTGACAGCAAGATTCGCAAGGCTTTCGGATATGATTATTCGCGTAGATTTTTCGTTGGATTTCCTGTTTGATATCAGAATTGACAAAAAGGATTAAAATGAGCACAACACTTTCAGGCAAAAATATAGTCCTTTGTGTTTCAGGAGGGATTGCCGCCTACAAGGCCGTGGAGATTGTTCGGCTTCTGCAAAAGGCCGGGGCCGTTGCCCACGTGGCCATGACGCAAAATGCGGCCAGGTTTGTGGGACCGATCACCTTTGAGGCGATTTCCGGGCATCCGGTCTTTATGGACATGTTTGCGCCCGCAGGTGATCCCATGCGCCATATTTCATGGGCACAGGAGGCGGATGCCGTTGTTGTTGTACCCGCAACGGCCAATATAATCGCAAAGCTTGCGAATGGGATCGCCGATGATGCAGTAACGACCCTGGTCCTTGCGGTCACCTCGCCAAAGCTCATCTGCCCGGCCATGAACGTTCATATGTATGAAAACCGGGCCGTGCAGCGGAACATAGATACTCTGGAACAGGACGGATTTTTGATCGTCGAGCCGGGCGTCGGCGATCTTGCCTGCGGTGATGTGGGGCCGGGGCGTCTGGCGGAACCGCCTGGGATAGTGGAAAATATTTTACGTGCCCTGCTTGTCAATGATTACAATGGAAAACGGGTTCTGGTCACTGCGGGCCCCACACGCGAGGTCATCGATCCCGTGCGTTTTATCTCCAACCCGTCTTCCGGAAAGATGGGGTATGCCGTAGCCCGTGCCGCAGCCGGCCGGGGCGCCGAAGTTACGCTGGTTTCAGGGCCTGTTTCCCTTGCCGATCCCCTGGGCATTGAGACTGTCCGTGTGTCCACGGCAGCCCAGATGGCGGACGAGGTCTTGCGCCGCGCCGTTGATGCGGACGTGATCGTAAAAGTCGCGGCTGTGGCTGATTTCCGGCCGTCTTGTCCGGCAGCACAAAAGATTAAAAAAAATACCGCAAGCACCGATTTGAAACTCGAAAGAACGGTTGACATTCTGGCCGAGCTTGGCAGGCTTAAGAAACCCGGCCAGGTTCTCGTGGGGTTTGCGGCTGAAACAGAGGAGCTTGAAAAAAATGCGGTAAAGAAGCTGGAGGCCAAGAATCTCGACCTGATTGCCGCAAATCTCATCAACGAGCCGGGCTCGGGATTTGGTGTGGAAACCAACCGGATACGTTTCTTTTACCCGGACGGCCGTGATGAAGCCCTCCCGGAAATGGAAAAGGACGAAGCAGCCCATGTGCTTTTGGACCGGATAGTCGAAGTGATGAAAAACGCCTAAGACGGATAATCGATGAAATCCCATGAATATTAACTCAAACAAGCCGGCCCCCATTGCACCGCATGAGTTTGCGGCCGCAGTCGACGAGGTCCGGGCATGCCTTCTGTTTTTAAAACAAATGGGCTGCTCGGATGCCATGATTCCCGGCAGGACCTTCGAGATCATGGATCGCATGGAGTCGACACCGGGTCCGCCCGGTTTTTCTGATCCGTCCATGCGCCGGGTCTGCGCCAGATGTTCCCTTTTTCCCCTTAATTGCCGCCCGGTTTTTGGCGCGGGGCCGGACAATTGCCGGGTTATGTTTGTGGGCGGGATCCCCGAGCCCGAAGACGAAGAATCCGGTATCCCTTTTTCCGGTTCGGCAGGCGAACTCCTTACCCGCATCATAGGGGCCATGAAGCTTGATCGTGACTCGGTCTATATCACGCACCTTTTGAAATGCAGGCCAAAAGGCGGTCAGGTTTTCGACCGGATGGCCGGGCTATTTTGCCGTGCTCATCTGGATGCTCAAATCAAGCGCATTAAGCCGAAGATTATTATCGCTCTCGGAGAATATCCCGCACAGGTTATTTTCGGAACTTCCGAACCCATCGCGCGCCTGCGCGGCCGATTCCAGGATTTGCGGGGCATACCCGTCATGACCACCCACGACCCAGCCCATCTCATTGAAAATCCGTCCGCAAAACGCGCGGTGTGGGATGATCTGAAACAGGTCATGGCAAGGCTTACGCTGTCTTAACGACTCCGTAAAAAAGCTTTTTACGAGACCATCAATTATACATTGACATAATCAAACCGGATGTTTTAAGATTACAGTCTGTTTTTAACCGGCAAGCGGGGGCCGTAAGCCTCCGTTTTGTTTTTGAGGATTTATGGAAACATGTTATTGCAAGGAGAAGGATTCAAATGGGGAAAAAGGATAAGGACAAGAAGAAAAAGCCCATAGAAAAGATGACGGCAAAGGAACTGCGGGATGAGGCCAAGGAAATTCCGGAAATTACCGGCGCTCACGGCTTGAACAAGTCGGAACTTCTGGCCGCCATCCGCAAGGCAAAGGGAATTGAGGATCCGAACGCCAAAAAGAGCCGCAGCGATGCCACGGTCCGCTCGGTAAAGATTAAAATTCGCGATCTTAAAGAGAAAAGGACAGCCCTTCACCAGGAAGGCAACCGTAAAATGGCCGATATTTATCGACGGAAGATAAGCAGGTTGAAGAAAAAGACCAGGCAGCTCGCCTGATACATGTACGCAGATGGTATAAAGATCGACCCGTCGCGCATCGCCTTTGATATCGACGGCGTGGTGGCGGATACGATGTCGCTTTTTCTTTCCATTGCCGGAGACTTCGGTGTTACGGGCATTCGCTATGAAGATATCACCGAATATGACGTGAGAAAATCCACAGGCCTTGACGACGATGCGCTTACGCAGATAATATTACGGATACTTTCCGGAGAACATGCATTCTCCCTGTATCCGCTTCCCGGAGCCATTCATATCTTAAAGCGGTTGAATAAACGGCATCGGCCAACTCTTTTCGTGACGGCCCGGCCGGATGCCGAACATATTGAAGAGTGGCTTTTGGCCCGGCTGGACGTTTCGCCTTCCGATATAGAGATTGTTGCAACCGGGTCTTTTTCGGATAAAAAGGACGTGCTTTTGGAAAAAGGGGTTTCCTGGTTTGTGGATGACCGGCTTGAGACCTGCTTCGTGCTGGCCGAGGCAGGGGTTACGCCCATTGTCTTCAACCAGCCGTGGAATAGAAAACCGCACCCGTTCTTAGAGGTTTCATCCTGGAACGAAATTGAGGAGATGATTAATTTTTAAGGACATTTTCCCCCTTGTCCACCATGGATTTTAGGATAATGAATGCAGCGGCTATAACGCATCTGATCGATTCATTCGTGGATTACCTTTCCGTTGAGAAGGGGTATTCATCGAATACCTGCAGGGCGTATACACGGGATTTACAGGATTTTTTGTCCTATTTCGCAGCCAATCGCGCCCTGGTGGACCCTGCGGCCGAGGGGGAGGCCGATACGGACGCGGCGGACGTGGAGGCGATCAGCGTACTTGTGATCCGCAGTTACTTAGGCTTTCTCTACAAGCAGAAACTGACCCGGACGACCATATCCAGAAAGCTTTCGTCCATCCGCTCGCTATTTAACTATCTTGAAAAATACGGGGTGATTTCCACAAATCCTGCTGCATCGGTCCTGACGCCCAAACAGGAAAAAACGATTCCCGTTTACCTGACCGTGGATGACGTGTTTCGGCTTATAGAATCCGTGCCCGTGGACACTGTTTCCGGAAAAAGGAACCGCGCTATCATCGAAACCTTGTATTCAACGGGTGTGCGCGTGTCCGAACTCGTGGGTATGGACGTGGAGGATATCGATTTTTCCGGACGGATGATCCGGGTAATGGGAAAGGGAGCAAAGGAGAGGATAGTTCCCGTGGGAAGATACGCGATTGAATCCATACGAACGTATCGCGATGCCTTGGGTGAAATTAAAAAACCGCCGCCCGACATCTGGAAAGGGCCGCTTTTTTTAAACCTTTTCGGGAGCAGGCTTACCGACAGGTCCGTTGGCCGGATCATAAACGAGGCTGCAAGGGCGGCAAATCTTGCGACGCCCATTTCGCCGCACGCGCTTAGGCACACGTTTGCCACGCATCTGCTTGATGCCGGTCTTGATTTAAGAGTGGTGCAGGAGCTTTTGGGGCATAGCCAGCTCTCCACCACCCAGAAATACACGCATGTCAGCATCGATCATTTGATGGCCGCGTATGACGGAGCTCATCCAAGGAAATGATGGCGTCGTTAAAAGCCCCATCTACGGCGTTGCAGTATTTTTTCAGTCACTCGACATACTATATGTATGCCTTCGTTCCTGAAAAAACACTGCGCCTTGTATATGGAGCTTTTGACTTAGCCATCTTTTGCAAAATGACAACCTTATTTTTAAAGAGTGTTAAATGATGGATTCTTTTCACGGCACAACAATACTCGCGGTCCGTTACAACGGAAAAACGGTTGTGGCGGGCGATGGCCAGGTCACGCTCAATAATACCATTGTCAAGCACAGGGCAAAGAAGGTCCGCAGGATTTTTAACGACACCATAGTGGTCGGGTTTGCGGGCGCAACCGCCGACGCCCTGAACCTGTCCGAAAAGCTTGAAGCAAAGCTCGAACGATACAACGGCAACCTGATCCGGGCTGCGGTTGAGCTGGCCCGGGACTGGCGCACGGATAAGTATCTCCGGCGGCTCGAGGCCATGATGATCGCCGTGGACGACAAGAACATGCTCCTGATATCCGGAAACGGCGACGTGATCGAGCCGGACGAGGGCGTGATCGCCATAGGATCGGGTGGGGTTGCGGCCCATGCCGCTGCTGTGGCGCTTCTTTCCCACGCAGAGACCATTGGTTGCGATGCAAACGGCATTGTGGCGGAAGCCATGAAGATCGCGTCCGGTATCTGCGTGTTTACAAATGATGTTTTTACAATAGAAGAAGCCTGAAACCGACAACCGGCAACTGATAACTGATAACCGAAAACTGGAATATTATGAGCAGCCTTAAACCATCGGAAATCGTGTCTGAACTAGACAAATATATCATCGGCCAGGGCCGGGCAAAGCGATCCGTGGCGATCGCCTTGCGAAACAGGTGGCGCCGCCGCAAGGTGGACCCGGAACTCGCCGACGAGATCGCGCCGAAAAACATTATCCTGATCGGCCCCACCGGAGTTGGAAAAACTGAGATTGCACGGCGCTTAGCAAAGCTCACGGATTCTCCCTTTTACAAGGTGGAGGCATCCAAGTTCACCGAGGTGGGTTATGTGGGCCGCGACGTTGAGTCCATGGTCCGGGATCTTCTCGAAATGACCATCAACATGCTTAAGGTCCGGGAGCAGGAGGCGGTTACGGAAAAGGCCGCTAACATTGCCGAGGAACGGGTATTAGACCTTCTTTTGCCTGAAAGTGGGGAGCAGTCGGCAAAACCGGCCCCGGACCCGGCACTCAACCCGGGCAGTGATGACGTGATTGAAATCGCTCCGGATGCATCCGCGCCCAGGCAGTCCATGACCGCCACCAGGGAAAAGTTGAAAAAAATGCTGCGGGCCGGCAAGCTCGACGAACGGAAGGTCGATCTGGAAGTCCCGGACAAGTCCATGCCCATGGTGGAGATATTTTCCAACGCCGGTATCGAGGAGATGGGCATTAATTTCAAGGATATGCTTGGAAGTCTCATGCCCAAGGGAACGTCGCGGAAGCGGCGGGTGACCGTTTCGGAGGCCCTTGAAATCATTGCCCAGGAAGAGGCTCAGAGTCTGGTTGATATGGAGAAGGTCGTTTCCGAAGCAAAAACCAAGGTGGAGCAGTCGGGCATAATTTTCTTGGACGAAATTGACAAGATCGCCGGAAATACTGGTGGGAGCGGGCCGGACATATCACGCGAAGGGGTCCAGCGCGATCTTTTGCCTATCATAGAGGGGAGCACCATAAACACGAAATACGGGCCTGTCAGGACAGATCACATCCTGTTTATAGCGTCAGGTGCATTTCACGTGAGCAAGCCGTCCGACCTGATCCCCGAATTACAGGGCCGGTTTCCCATCAGGGTGGAACTCGATTCCCTGCATAAAAAGGACTTTTTCCGGATACTGACGGAACCGAAAAACGCGCTTCTCCTCCAGTACATGGCGCTTTTGCGCACTGAAGGCATTGATCTTTCCTTTAATGACGAGGCGGTCAACGAGATCGCGACCATGGCCGAGGATGTGAACAACCAGGCGGAAAACATAGGAGCCCGGCGGCTCCATACGCTCATGGAGCATCTTTTGGAAGAGATATTGTTTGAGGCCCCGGATATGGATGACCGTAAAATCGTTATTGACCGCTCCTTTGTTATGGATGGCTTAAAGGATGTGCGCGAGGATCAGGACCTGAGCCGGTATATTCTGTGATGAAGGAGCGCCCCATGACACCAAGTGTCGCCGACATACTCATAGAGGCCCTGCCGTATATCCGGTATTTTTCCGGCATGACCATCGTGGTCAAGTACGGCGGGCATGCCATGGTGGATGAAACTTTAAAGGACGATTTCGCCCGGGATATCACGCTAATGAAGCTTATCGGGCTTCATCCGGTCGTGGTCCACGGCGGTGGACCCCAGATTAACTCGGTGATGGAAAAGATGGGGATTTCCGTAAAATTCGTCCGAGGCATGCGTTTCACCGATTCCGAGACCATGGACGTGGTGGAGATGGTTCTGGGCGGCAAGGTGAACAAGGCCATCGTGGCCCAGATAAACCGCCAGGGCGGCAAAGCCGTGGGCCTGTCCGGAAAGGATGGGAACCTTATCATGGCCGACAAGCTCCAGCTCCTGCACCAGGGGGAGGGGGCCGGGGCTCCGGAGATCATCGACCCCGGACTCGTGGGGACGGTCACGAATATCAATACCGAACTGATTGTCACCCTCTCGCAAAAAGGCTTTATCCCGGTCATCGCACCGGTGGGGGCCGGCACGTCCGGCGAGACGTATAACATAAACGCGGATCTTGTGGCCGCAAAGGTTGCGGGCGCGCTTTCGTCCGGCCGGTTGATCTATCTTACGGATGTGGACGGAATCCTCGACTCCTGTAAAGAACTGGTTACGTCGATTAATGCTGTTGCGGCAAAACGGATGATTGAAAACAATACGATCTCAGGGGGGATGATTCCAAAGGTGGAATATGCCATCGCCGCCCTTGAAAAAGGCGTGGACAAGGTCCAGATTATAAATGGAACCCGGAGACATGCGCTTCTCCTGGAACTTTTTACCAATCAGGGGATAGGAACTCAAGTTACTGGATGATAAAGAAGATGAATAATTTAAAAACGGGCATAAAAGTCTTGTCGGACCGGGTGATCTGTAACACCTACCGCCGGTTACCCATTGTTTTCATGCGTGGGCGGGGCTGCACCCTATGGGATGATCAGGGCCGGAAATATACCGATTTTTTAGCCGGGATCGCGGTGTGCAACCTGGGCCACTCCTGTCCCGAGGTAGCGTCGGCCCTGTGCCGGCAGGCGGATACGCTTTTTCACGTGTCAAATCTTTATTATACCGTGCCCCAGACTGAGCTTGCCGACTGGCTGGTATCCCACAGCTTTGCCGACAGGGTGTTTTTCGCCAACTCCGGGGCCGAGGCTAACGAGGCTGCCATCAAGCTTGCGAGAAAGTTTTTTTTCGACCAGGGAAAGACAGGCCGGTGTCGGATAATCGCCATGGAAAACTCCTTTCACGGCCGCACCTTTGCCGCACTTTCGGCAACCGGCCAGAAAAAGGTCCGCGAGGGATTCGAGCCGATCCTGGAGGGGTTTGATTTCGTGCCGTTTAATGATGTGGACGCTGTCCGGCAACGCCTTGACGACACTATCTGCGCGGTGCTTATTGAGCCGATCCAGGGCGAGGGCGGTGTGCGCGCTCCGGACCCCGGGTATCTCGAGTCTCTCCGGGACCTGTGCGACGAAACCGGGACCATCCTGATTTTTGATGAAATTCAGACCGGCATCGGCCGGACGGGAAAGTTTTTTGCATACGAGCATTTCAATGTCACGCCCGATATCATGACCCTTGCCAAGGCCCTTGGAAACGGGCTCCCCATAGGGGCCATGCTGGCTACCGAAAAGGTGGCATCCGCGTTTTCCCCGGGCGCTCACGCCTCGACATTCGGGGGAACACCGGTGATCACCGCTGCGGCCCTTGAGGTGGTAAGGCTCATGGAAAGGGAGCAGGTGGTTGAACGATGTGCGCGTATCGGCGCGTACTTCAAATCCCGCCTTGAGTGGCTGGCGCAGCGGCATGAAATCATAGAAGACGTACGGGGTATGGGACTTATGCTCGGAATGCGCCTTTCGGTTCCCGGAGCGTCTTTTGTCTCGGCATGTCTGGAAAAAGGGTTTATCATAAATTGTATCCAGGAAAATATTCTGCGCTTTGTGCCGCCTCTGATTATTACGGAAGAGGAGATAGATTCTCTTATCGAGTGCCTTGACGGGCTTTTTTCAAATCCGTCAATTTGTGGGGAATAGTCTAATGAGCAAAAAAGACATAATAAGCCTTTCGGATTTCACAAAGGACGAGTTTCACAATCTTTTCGACCGGGCATTTGAGCTTAAGGACCGGCATAAAAAAGGGATCGTTGAAAATTCGCTTGCGGCAAAAACCGTTGGGCTGATATTTGAGAAAAAATCGACCCGCACCCGGATTTCTTTTGAGGCTGCCGCAGCCCAGCTCGGGGCCACTCCGCTTTTTATCTCGGCAACCGATACCCAGCTTGCCCGGAGCGAGCCCATACCCGATGCTGCGCGGGTTCTTTCCCGGTACTTGGATGCCCTTGTGCTCAGGACGTATTCCCAGGACACTATCGCGGATTTCGGAAAATATTGCGACATTCCGGTGATAAACGCATTGTCGGATATGTACCATCCCTGCCAGATTTTAAGCGACCTCATGACTGTGATGGAAAAGAAAAAATTCCTTGAGAATCTCAAGATTGCATGGGTGGGTGATGGAAACAACATGGCCCATTCATGGATAAATGCGGCATCGGTTCTCGGTTTTTGTTTGTCGCTTGCCTGTCCCGTTGGTTACGAGCCAGATCAAGGGGTGCTGGACCGGGCCGCTAAAAAATCCGGGAAAAGGATATTGGTATGCAATGATCCCGTGAAGGCTGTCTCGGGCGCAAACGTCATAAACACGGATGTCTGGGCCAGCATGGGCCAGGAGGCCGAGGCCGAGGCCCGGAAATCTGTTTTTGAGCCGTTCCAGGTGAATGCGCAACTTGTTTCGCTTGCCGATAAAGATGCCATTGTCATGCACTGCCTTCCGGCTCACAGGGGCGAGGAAATATCCGAGGAAGTTCTTGAAGGGCCGCAATCCGTGGTCTGGGACCAGGCAGAAAACAAGCTGCATATGCACAAGGCCTTGCTGGAGATGCTGGTGGCCGGGGCATAATCATATATGATCTGCTTAACCGGTGGTAAAAAAAGGAATATAATGAATAGACTATTGACAGCTATCATAGAACGGGAAGACGATGGTTATGTGTCTTTGTGCCCGGAGCTGGATATCGCAAGTCAGGGCGATACTGTTGACGGGGCCAGAAATAATCTGCGGGAAGCCATTGAGCTTTTTTTTGAGACCGCATCTCCCGAGGAATGCAGACAAAGATTTCACGGCGAAGTCTATGTTACCAACGTAGAGGTAGCTGTTGGATGAGGTTATGTATTCTTTCCGGTAAGGATATCTGCCGTATTCTGGAAAAGTATGAATTTTACCAGGTAAGACGTCGTGGAAGTCACATAGCCATGCAGAAAAGGTTAGCTGGCAGTACTATTACTGTTATGGTTCCGGATCATAAGGAAGTACGGATAGGAACATTGAGGTCTATTATTCGTCAATCCGGAATTCCCAGGTCGGAATTCGAATGAGAAAAATGTTGCGCTAAAATGGAGACCAGATAGTGAACAAGAATATAAACAAGGTGGTTCTCGCTTATTCGGGAGGGCTCGACACTTCGGTGATATTAAAATGGCTGATTGAGACCTATGACTGCGAGGTAATCGCCTTTGCCGCGGATCTGGGGCAGGGCGAAGAGCTTGCGCCTGTTGAGAAAAAGGCGAAAAAGACCGGGGCCTGCGCCGTTTACATAGACGATCTTAAGGAAACATTTGTCAAAGACTACGTGTTTCCGGTATTTCGGGCAAACGCAGTCTACGAGGGCCAATATTTGCTCGGAACGTCCATCGCCCGGCCCCTTATTGCAAAACGGCAGATGGAGATCGCCGCTGCCGAGGGCGCCGATGCGGTCAGCCACGGGGCCACGGGCAAGGGGAATGACCAGGTGAGATTCGAGCTGACCTACTATGCCATTGACCCGAATATCTGCGTGATCGCTCCCTGGAGGGAGTGGGATTTAAATTCACGCACCGCGCTTATGAGTTTTGCGAAAAAGCACGGTATCGAGGTTCCAACCACAAAGGCCAAGCCGTATTCCTCGGACCGGAACCTGCTCCATATCAGCTACGAGGGCGGGATTCTCGAAGACCCCTGGGCTACCCCGCCGGAAGACATGTTCACCCTGTCGGTCTCGCCCGAAGAAGCGCCTGACGAGCCCGAATTCATGGAAATTGATTTTAAATGCGGGGATCCTGTTGCCGTAAACGGAAATCCTCTTAGTCCCGCAAATCTCCTGGCTGAGCTCAACCGCCTGGGCGGAAAGCACGGCATCGGCCGGATCGATCTGGTTGAAAACCGGTTTGTGGGCATGAAGTCAAGGGGGGTGTATGAAACCCCGGGCGGAACCATACTCCGCCTTGCCCACATGGCCGTGGAATCGCTTGCCATGGACCGCGAGGTCATGCACCTTCGTGATTCCCTGGTGCCGAAATATGCCGAATTAATCTACAACGGGTTCTGGTTTTCGCCCGAGCGCAGGCTTTTGCAGAAAATGATCGACGAGACCCAGAAGAAGGTTGCCGGCACTGCCCGGCTCAAGCTTTACAAAGGCTCCTGCATGGTAGTGGGGAGAAAGTCCGAAAATTCGCTTTACAATCTTGATTTTGCAACCTTTGAGGACGATTCCGTTTACAGGCAGGCCGATGCGGACGGGTTTATCCGTTTAAACGCGTTGCGCCTGAAAATACTGAACCTTATGAAAAGATCCGCAGTATCATGAGCGCTGACAACACGGAAAATAAAAAACCCTGGTCCGGCCGGTTTTTACGGCCTACGGACGCGGCCGTGGAGGCGTTTACCTCTTCAATCACCTTTGACAGCCGGCTCTACCCCTATGATATCGCCGGAAGCATTGCCCATTGCCGGACCCTGGCAAAAGCCGGGGTGATCACGGACGTCGAGGCGGGAGCACTGATCGAGGGCCTTAAAAAGGTTTGTGCCGATATCGAGTCAAATCATATGGCTTTTGAAGACCGGCTCGAAGACATCCACATGCACATTGAAGACCGGCTTTTCATGCATGTGGGCGATCTGGCAAAAAAACTCCACACCGGCCGGAGCAGAAACGACCAGGTGGCGGTTGATGTGCGGCTCTATCTCAAAGAGGAAACAACGGGGATCATATCCGGCCTGGCCCGGTTAAGAGAGGCTCTGGTCGATTTGGCAGAAAGGAAGATTGATACCGTCATGCCCGGCTATACCCATCTCCAGCGGGCACAACCCATCCTTTTTTCCCATCACATAATGGCCTATTACGAAATGTTTACACGGGATTGCGCCAGGTTTTCAGACGCGCTTTCCCGCATGGACGTCATGCCCCTTGGAAGCGCGGCGCTTGCGGGCACGACCTATCCCATCGACAGGCACTACACCGCAGGCCTGCTCGGGTTCTCGCAGATTTCCGAAAACAGCATTGATGCCGTCTCGGACCGTGATTTCATGATGGAGACCATGTCGGCTGCCGGGATATGCATGATCCATTTGAGCCGTTTTTCCGAAGAGCTGGTCCTCTGGTCGTCATCCGAGTTTTCGTTTATAAGCCTTGATGACGCATTCTGTACAGGAAGCAGCATCATGCCCCAGAAGAAAAATCCGGACATCCCGGAGCTGGTGCGCGGCAAAACCGGCCGTGTCATAGGGGATCTGACGGCCCTTTTCATGCTGATGAAGTCATTGCCGCTTGCATACAACAGGGACATGCAGGAAGACAAACCCCTGGTTTTCGACAGCATGGACACCCTTTTCGCATGTATTGATATCTATTCGCGTCTTGTGCCCAATATCCGGGTAAATAACAAAACCACCAAGCTGGCCGCGCAAAGCGGGTATCTTAATGCCACAGACCTTGCTGACTGGCTTGCGACTGCGGGTATGCCGTTCAGGCAGGCCCATGAATGCGCGGGCAGGGCCGTGGCATACGCCATAAAGCAGAATAAAGAACTTCATGAACTGTCATTAGACGAGCTCAGGGCTTTTTCGCCCCTGATCAAGGATGATATTTTCGATGCCCTTTCTCTGGATACCGTGATTTCAAGGCGCAGGTCATACGGCGGAACGGCCAGACAAAACGTGATCGCGGCCATCAGCCGGGCAAAAGAGGCGCTTGAAGCCGTGAACGGCTCGGAAATCTGCAAGGAGAAGACGGGAGAATAAGTGGCGGGTTCAAAAAATATAATCATCGCCGCACAAAGGTTTTTTATCGTAAGCCTTGTAATGCTGGTAACGGTTGCGTATTCTTCAATTGCCGGCTGCGGCAGGAAAGGGCCGCCGCTGCCCGAAAAATCGAGCATGCCGCCGTCTGTCTCAGCTCTTGAGGCGAGTCTTGACGGTGGGAATGTCGTGTTGCGCTGGAAAATAGCGGATCATAGCAAAAAAGAACCGGCCGGGTTTTTCATCTCCAGGGGGTATGTTGGTTGTACGACCTGTCCGGTAAGGGCCGTGCCGATCGCCCGGGTTTCGTATAAAACCGAGGCCGTTTTCACCTTTATTGATATGCCGAAAAGCCCCGGTCGCTACGAATACAGGGTCGGATGTGTTGATGAGCATGGAATCGAAGGTCCGGTGTCAACGGTTGCCGTGTTTCTGCCACCGGATGCCGGGCTGCGGGCTGTCCCGGAAGAAGACCTGCGATGACAAATACGGCATACATATCCGCCGGGTCGAACCTCGGCGACAGGATCGAAAATATACAACGCGGTGCCGGGGCGCTTACCCGTTCGGGCGATGTTGATATACGCGCCCGGGCCGGGTATTATTCCACGGCCCCCATGGATTACGCGGACCAGCCCTGGTTTGTAAATACGGCCTTTGCAATCACGACCCGGCTGTCTCCGGATATGCTTCTTTTGCACCTGAAGAAGGCGGAGCAGGTAATGGGCCGTAAAACCGGCGGCATCCGTTTCGGGCCGAGAATCCTTGATTTTGATATTATTTTTTATAATGATCTGATCATTGATACCCGAAAACTGGTGATACCCCACCCAAGGATGCATCGCCGGGGGTTTGTGCTCCACCCGCTTTCGGATATATGCCCGGATTTCGTGCATCCGGTTCTCGGTATGACCGTGAATACGCTTCTTTCCGGACTTGATGAAAGCAGCGGGGAGTGCGTGCCATTAGATGAGAACGAAGTAATAACTAAAACAGCCTATTGCGGTTGTTTGTAATTTTTACAAGGAGAACAGCATGAAATTTTTCATTGATACCGCAAACATAGACGAAATACGGCAGGCTGCGGAAATGGGCATGGCCGACGGTGTTACCACCAATCCTACCCTGATTTCTCGCGAGGGGGGGAAATTCGAGGATATCGTGGCGCAGATCTGCGAGGTGGTTGACGGGCCGGTCAGCGCCGAGGTGATAAGCCTTGAAACAGACGGGATGGTTTCCGAGGCCAGGGAACTTGCGAAAATCGCCAAAAACATAGTTGTCAAGATACCCATGACCGTGGAAGGCCTTAAGGCCGTGCAGATCCTGTCTAAAGAGGGGATCGCCACCAATGTGACCCTGGTCTTTTCCCCGCTTCAGGCCCTCATGGCCGCCAAGGCGGGCGCGAGTTATGTCAGCCCGTTCGTGGGCCGCCTGGACGACCTTTCCGCAGACGGCCTCCAGCTCGTGGAGCAGATCGTGACCATTTACGAAAATTATGATTATACGACCGAGGTTATCGTGGCAAGTGTTCGGCACCCGCTTCACGTGCTCGACTCCGCTCTTCTGGGCGCGGACATCGCCACCATTCCGTTTGCCGTCCTTAAAAAACTTGCAGCCCACCCATTGACCGACAAAGGGATCAAGGCGTTTTTGAGTGACTGGGAAAAGGCCGGCAAGTAGCTGGGTATTGGGTACTGGAAACTGACAACTGACAACCGGAAACCGATTTCGAGAGGCAGCATGAGAGACTGGAAAGAGACCAGGGGAAAAATTTGGACGGTGTTGAAGCATCCCAATACACTCACCCTTTTCAGGGTTGCCGCAGTTCCGATTTTGATCATCCTGCTCACATGGGGGAACCGGCTGTGCGCCCTGTTGTCCGCCTTTGTGTTCTCGGTGGCCGCCATTACCGATTATTTTGACGGCTATTTCGCCCGGCGCTACGGCCTGGTCTCCAACCTTGGAAAGATTTTGGATCCCCTGGCCGACAAGCTCCTGGTTGCATCGGCCCTGATCATGCTCATACCCCTTGGCAGGGTCCCGGCCTGGATGGTCTGTGTGATTCTCGGGCGCGAGCTTGCAATAACCGGCCTGCGCAATATCATCTCCGAGCAGGGCGGAGATGTGGCCGCCTCAACGCTGGGCAAATACAAGACAGGGTTTCAAATTGCGGCCATCATCCCGCTGCTTATCCATTTTTCATTTTTCGGTATTGATTTTCATAAGGTAGGCTTCACCCTCCTCTGGATCGCCCTTGCGGTCACGCTCTGGTCCGGAGCTGATTATTTTGTCCGCTTCAGGCGCTATATCGAGTACTAAACTCATGTCTGATCCGTAAATATTTCCAGATCAAGCATCCCGTAGGGATCAAAACCCGTCCGTGCGGTCATTAGTATGGCAAGCACTACGGTGATCGCGGTTCCTGAAAATATGGCGATCATTATGGCGATCTGGTATTTTATGGCCATCATGGGGTCCGCGCCACCGAGGATCACCCCGGTCATCATCCCCGGCAGCGCCACAAGCCCTATGGTGGCAATGGTTGCTATTGTCGGTAGGAGAGCGGCCCTGCATGCGTCCCGAAGGTAGGGGAGGATGGCCTCGTGCAGGTCCGCTCCCTGGGACAGGGTGAGCATATAGCGTTTTTCATCTTTTTTAATCGATTCATAGAAGTCCTTTACCCCTATGATATCCGCGCGCAAACAGTTTCCGAGTATCATCCCTCCGATGGGTATAACGTATCGTGCGTCCATGAGGTTCGGCAGGTCAAGCAGGGGGCCGACAAAAATGAGGAGTGGAATCGCGGACCCAAAGACTATGGCGCAAAAAAGCGGGAAAACGAATCTTTTCGTATTAAGGCCGCATCCCCTTGTTATTGAAAAATCGGCAACCGCAACCATTACCATAAGCCAGCAGAGATTGAGCCATGGATTGTTGAGTGAAAATACAACCTGGAGATAGAGTCCCACGAAAAGGAGTTGGGCCGTCATGCGGACAACGGCCATAATGGTTTTGCCGATGATCGGCACCTTGAACCAGAGCAATATGGAAAGCGGGATTAACAGCAGTCCGTAATATGCGGCAAGTCTTATAATTTTGATATCAATTGTTTGCATAATATAACCTGTTATGGGATATTCACCACCCGGTCGGCCTTTTTTGCAAGCTTGCTGTCGTGTGAAACCAAAAGGCATGAGACACCGGGCAGGTCGGTTATAAATTGTGTGATTTTTTTGGCAGAACCGCAGTCCAGGGCGGACGTGGGCTCGTCCGCAATTAAAATTTTTCTTTCGAGCAGAAGCGCCGAAAGGAGCGCGGCCCTCTGTTTTTCCCCCCCGGAAAGCCGACAGGAATCGGTTTTAAGAATGTCCGGTAAAAGCCCGAGCCTGCGTGCGAGTCCGGGTATTTTTTCAATGTTTGACCGGATATTGCGGTTTATCCTGAATGAAAATGGCCGGGCAAGCCATTGTTCTAGCGTTCCCGGCCCGGTATCCGGCTCCTGGGGGACATAGGCGATCGTCTGCCTGAGGTTCCAGACGGATTCGGGTGTAAGCCTCGTGCCGTTAATGAAAATTTCTCCGCAATCAGGGGCGCAAAATCCCATTATGCACCTGATAAGGCTCGATTTTCCAGATCCGGAATCGCCGGTGAGCACAACTTTTTCCCCGGGAAAAAGGGTGAGGGAAAAATCCTTAATTACGATTTTTTCCCCAAACCGTAGGCCTATGTTTTTTACTTTTATTGCTGTGTGGCCGGGTGGAAGGGTATCAGCGGAAGCGCTCTTTTGCCGGGTGGTTTTTCTTTGGTTTATTTCAGGGCTTGCTTTCATTTGTAAAAATGCCGAAATTTAAGATTGAAGATGAGTCTGTTTTGGGTTAGGCTTTTTTATATTCAGCATATGCCGAGCTTTAAAAGGCTAGCACATGCCTGAGTGTACGGCAACCGCTTTTCGACTTTATACAAATTAAGGAGAACCAGCAAATGAGCGATGAAATTTATCACAGGCTTGCAAAGGTGCTCGATACCCTGCCAAACGGCTTTCCCTCCACTGAATCAGGAGTCGAGATAAAATTGTTGAAAAAGGTTTTTACACCCGATGAGGCCGATCTTTTTTGCGATCTCAGGCTCACAATGGAAACCGCCGACCAGGTTGCCGACAGGACCGGAAGGCCGAAAGAGGGGCTTGAAGGGATGCTAACCTCCATGTGGGAGCGGGGCGAGGTGTTTGGAGTTGACCTCGGCGGTGTCAAGCTCTTTAAGATGATCCCCTGGGTCCTCGGCGTATATGAATTCCAGTTGAACCGCATGGACCGGGAGTTTGCACAAATGTGTGAAGAATACGCCCCGTATTTCGCCAAGGGATTTTTTGAAAACAAGCCTCAATTCATGAAGGTTGTTCCCATTGAGGAGGACGTGCCTGCGGGCAGTGAAACCCTGGTTTACGACCAGGTATCGGCGATAATCGAAGCCGGCCAGTCCTTTGCCGTGGCCGACTGCATCTGCAAGAAGGAAAAGGCTTTACTGGACCTGCGGTGCGACAAGCCCATGGAGGTGTGCATGGCAGTGGCGCCCGTGCCCGGCGTCATGGATAAGTCGCCCTGGGGCAGGCCCATCACAAAGGAGGAAGCTTACGGGGTCCTCAAGATGGCCGAGAAAGCCGGCCTTGTGCACATGACCCACAATGTCCAGTCCGGCCATTATTTTATCTGCAATTGCTGCGGCTGCTGCTGCGGGATTTTGAGGGGAATAAACGAGTACGGATATACGGATGCGGTAAATTCAAAATATTACGCCCGGATTGATGCTGAATCCTGCATTGCCTGCGGTATCTGCGCCGATGAACGCTGCCAGGTCAACGCCATATCAGAAGTCGATGATTATTACGCTGTCGACAAAAACCGGTGCATCGGATGCGGACTGTGCGTGTCAACCTGTCCGGAAGAGGCGATTTCGCTGCTGGAAAAACCGGAAGCGGAAATCGCAGTCCCGCCGGTTGATGAAAACGACTGGTATAAGGTGCGTGGGGAAGGCCGTGGCGTGGATTTCAGCAAGTTCATGTAGTGCGGGAAAAGGAGCTTAAATGACCGAAAAAGATATCTTCCAGACTTTGACTGACAAGATCATGCTCACGGGATCTGCGATCATCCCAAAGCTTTTTTCCATGATCGTGGATGAAGAAGAGGCAGCACTTCTGCTCACCATGCCGGGCACACCAAAACAACTTGCCCAAAAGACAGGCCAGCCGGAAGATGAAATGGAAGCGCTCTGCAAATCCCTGTATCATAGGGGAGTTGTGTTTAAATCCTACAAAACCGGCACGGTGGCCTACAAGATGTGCCGGGACATGATTCAGTTCCATGACGCAACCATTCTGTGGCCCGAGGCCCCGCGTAAATACCTGGATCTGTGGCAGGAGTTCATGGAAACCGAGTGGCCGGATTTCGCCCGACTTGCGGTCCAGTTCTTTCCAAAGGCATTCACCCGGATTATTCCGGTTGAAGAATCCGTCGAGTCCGGCGGCCAGGAGATCCTCGATTTTGAAAGCGCAAACAGGATCATAGAGACGGCGGAAAAACTCGCGGTTACGCGCTGCACCTGCCGGGTCATCGCCCATAAATGCGATAATCCCCTGGAAGTATGCATCCAGGTTGATAACGCGGCCCGCTACACCCTCGATCGTGGGACCGGCCGTGAATTAAGCCGGGACGAGGCATTGGACATCCTGCGGCTGTGCGAAAAAAAAGGGCTGGTCCATGTGACCATGAACCGGGCACAAGGCGGCCATTTTATCTGCAATTGCTGCAGTTGTTGCTGCCAGGCCCTGCCGCTCGTGATCTCGGAAGGCCTGAATCTCTGTGCTCCGAGCCGGTACCAGGCAGGGATTGATCCCGGTTTGTGCTCGGCGTGCGGAACCTGTTTTGAGAGATGTCAGTTCAACGCCATCGCCCCACCTGAAGATACCGGGGCCGATGTTTACCGGGTGCTTTCGGATAAATGCATGGGTTGCGGACTCTGTCGCCCGACCTGTCCGGAAGAGGCCATATCCATGAGCGAGATGCGGCCGGTCGATTTTATCCCGGCGTGACGGCAATCGATGATGATTTTTTATTGACAAGGTCATGAAAAATCCTTAATAGGGTATTACATTTTTTGATGAGCGGGAATAACTCAGTGGTAGAGT
This sequence comes from Deltaproteobacteria bacterium, assembly GCA_013151835.1. Taxonomy (GTDB): domain Bacteria; phylum Desulfobacterota; class Desulfobacteria; order Desulfobacterales; family Desulfosalsimonadaceae; genus JAADHK01. The sequence goes on along the minus strand of JAADHK010000038.1, from coordinate 16,957 downwards.
GTAACCTTGCCAAGGTTAAAGTCGCGAGTTCGAATCTCGTTTCCCGCTCCATTTTTTTGGCGGCATAGCCAAGTGGTAAGGCAACGGCCTGCAAAGCCGCTATTCACCAGTTCGAATCTGGTTGCCGCCTCCAAATGAATATAAGGGTCGAGCCGGAACCACGGTTCGGCCCTTTTTTATTCCCCCTGCGAACCCGTCAATTTTCGCTTGCTAAACATAGTTTTTCCGGATATATAAAATTTCATTGTGCATCCGTCGTTTATTCTTCGGACATACGAAGAGGTTTTTGTATCTATTTTGAATAAAAGGGATTTTGTGGTGCAATTTCACATGCGGCCGTGGCCTTGTCTTTTGTTGCCGGGTTTGCAAACACAATGACGAAGGGGGAAGAATGTTTAAAAAAACCGTTATGTTGATGGCTTTGATCGTGTTTGGTGTTTTTGTCACTATTTGCGCGGCCCAGCCGCCTGCAACCCCGGCAACTAAGGCAACTAAGGCAACTAAGGCAATAGTGAAGACGGAGGCTGTAAAGGCAGCAGTGGAAACACTAAAACCCGTTATAGTAAAACCAGACCCCATGGCAGTGATCGATGCCCTTCTGGACGCTAAAGGCCTCGACAATTTCCGCAAAGCCATTGCCGCATGTGAATCCATATTAAAATCTGATCCAAACAATTTCGAAGCCGCCTGGAGATGCGCGAAATCATACCGGGAATATGGCGAGGAGGCCAAGAAACGTGAGGTCAGGGGATGGAAAGACATCTGCGCGAAATACGGCAAAAAGGGGATGCAATATGCTCAAAAGGCCATTCGTTTACGGCCCGACAAGGTGAACGGCTATTTCTTTTATGGCGCGAGCGTCGGCATTTACGCGGATGGAAAGGGAATCATCACGGCCCTGCGCGAAGGCCTCAAGGACAAGACCCAGTCGAACCTTGAAAAAGCCTATAAAATGGACAAGGATTTTGAAAAAGGGGGAACCATAGTTGCCCTGGGTCGTTTCTGGCAGGTCGTACCCTTCCCGTTTTCCGACAAGGACAAGGCGATGAAGCTTTATCGTGAGTTTCAGCGCACGAAATATTATGCTGACAGCATAGAGGGCCATATCTATCTTGCGGAGCTTCTCTCCGACACCGGTTCGAGCATGTGGGGCGGAAACAAGAACGCCCGCGAGGTGAAACGCCTCGTGAGCCAGGTCAATCGCCTGACCCGCGACCCCTATTGGAGAAACTGGGGGAAAAGAATATTAAATGACCTCTAGTCCGTGATGTCCGCTCAAGGTTTTGCGCCGGTCGTTTTTTGTTGTATGCCTCTTGCAGGGGCGAATACCTTTTGCCGGCATATGTTTTTGACGGCTTCGTAAATAGTCAGTTTGCTGTTGTGCTGTAGGGAAAAGTGCAACGCGGTCCGCAGGTGGCGGAGACTTTTTACGGAGCCGTCTTGCGTTTACATGAAATTTTTACGGGATAAAATTAATGACCCGTCATGAACCCGGCATGGGTTTAAAAAAACCGTCATGGCTCAGGCGGTCGATTCCTTCGGGCCCTGAATATGAACGCGTCTGTTCTCTGCTTATAAACAGCCGGTTGAATACAGTCTGCCGGGAAGCAAAATGCCCGAATATAGGTGAATGCTTTTCTCAGCGGATCGCCACGTTCATGATCATGGGGGCAAGATGCACCAGAAACTGCCGGTTCTGCGGAGTGGAACACGGCATACCGGCACCCCCGGACCCTGATGAGCCGGCAAGGGTGGCTGGCGCCGTTTTCAAACTTGGGCTTCTTTACGTCACGGTGACCTCGGTTACCCGTGACGATTTGCCGGACGGGGGGGCGGGGCTATTTGCCGAAGTCATTGCACAAATTCGACAATTAAACCGAAAGGTAAGCGTGGAGGTGCTGATCCCGGATTTTCAGGGTGACCTTGACGCCCTTGAAAAAGTGGTGTCGGCGCGGCCGGATGTATTGAACCACAATATCGAGACCGTGCCTCGCCTCTATTTTGAGGCCAGGCCCCAGGCCGATTACGGGCGCTCCCTTGATTTGCTGGCCCGGGCGCAAGGGCTGGATCAAAATGTGCGGACAAAATCGGGCTTAATGTTAGGTCTTGGAGAAAGAGAAGACGAGATTCAACAGGTGTTGACCGATCTTCTGCGGACAGGATGCCATATTCTTACCCTTGGTCAATATTTGCAGCCGAGCCGGGCGCATTTGCCGGTGGCACGATTTGTCCGTCCGGACGAATTTGATCTCTGGCGCGAAAAGGCCCTTGAAATGGGATTTTCAAAAGTAGCATCAGGACCGTTTGTCCGCAGTTCATATCATGCCCGGGAACTGGCTGATAACTGAGTCGACTGCTCCGTAAACAGCTCATCAAAAAAGGATGACGGCATGTAGAGAAAGGAAAGCCAATGTTTCAGGTAATGATCCGTGACAATGTGTCGCCGGTTGCAAAAGAAGTGTTAGAGGCGACCGGTAAAATAAAGGTGCATGTGGATAACGACAAGGCATCCAACAACCCTGAAGAACTTTCGAAGATCATAGGGGAATATGACGGGCTTATCGTCAGGAGCGGCACGCGGGTAAATGCCGAAGTTCTGCAAAATGCCGGACGCCTGAAGGCCGTGGGCCGGGCCGGGATCGGTGTTGATAACATAGACGTACAGTCCGCCACCGCGCAGGGGGTCGTCGTCATGAACGCACCCGGAGGAAACTCCGTAACAACGGCCGAGCATGCCATTTCCATGATGATGGCCCTTGCACGCAATATCCCCCGGGCAACCGCATCCCTTCGTGAGGGGAAATGGGAAAAGAAAAAATTAATCGGTGTCGAGGTTACCGGAAAAACACTGGGAATACTCGGGCTGGGGCAGATTGGGCGTATTGTTGCGGACAGGGCCAGGGGACTTAAGATGAAGGTTATCGCCACGGACCCCTATGTTCACAAGGATGCAGCAGATAAACTGGATGTCCGTCTGGTTCCATTTGATAAGCTGCTTTTAGAATCCGATTTTATCACGCTCCACGTTCCCCGCATGAAGGAGACCACCAACATCATCAATGCCGACACCCTGTCTAAAACGAAACCGGGCGTTCGCATTATTAATTGTTCCCGGGGTGAAGTAGTCAATTTGGATGATCTTTATGAGGCTCTTGAAACAGGCCATGTGGCAGGCGCGGCCCTGGATGTTTTTCCAAAAGAACCCCCGGACCCATCCCTTCCCATCCTCGGTCATCCCAAGGTTGTTTTATCCCCGCACCTGGGCGCCAGCACTGGCGAGGCCCAGGAGAATGTAGCTCGCATGGTCGCCGAACAGATGGCCGCATATTTCATTGACGGCGCGATTACCAATGCGGTCAACTTTCCGTCCGTCTCAATGGAGGAAATGGGACGGCTCCGTCCATACCTGAATCTTGCCGAAAAAATGGGTTCTCTGATGGGCCAGCTTATCCGGGCGCCTCATGATATCACGATCAATTATATCGGCGATATAACCGACGTCGCCATAAAGCCGGTAACCCATGCCCTGCTCAAGGGATTCCTCGGCGTATTTACCGACAATCCCATAAATTATGTCAATGCCAGGGCCATTGCAAGGCAGAAGGGGATCGGCATTAAAGAAACATCGAGTCACGAAGAAAGCGGTTTTTCAAGCCTGATCAAACTTAAACTCGAGGGGACCGATGAAAAACCGGATGAAATATGGGGAACCCTGTACGAGAAAAAATATCCCCGGCTGATCCGCATCGGCAATGTATATCTGGACGCCATTCCCGAAGGGCATATGATTGCCATATATAACATAGATAAGCCCGGGGTTATCGGCCATATCGGCTCCACGCTCGGTTGTCACAATGTCAATATCGGCCGTTTCCAGCTCGGCAGGCGTGATGACAGGGCGGTGTGCATGGTTAACATCGACACCCCGGTGGATGAAAGTGTTCTTGATGAGATCAGAGCCTTTGCCCCCATTCTTTCGGTCAGACAGGTTAATTTAATATAGGGTTCACGGCCGTGCCGGGGTAAGTGCTGTGTTTTTAGTTTTTAACTCCAGGCATAGGCATATTCAGCTTCGTGATAAGGCCGGTCCCAGTTATTATGGCATTGCAATAATTTGATTTTACTATAAATAACGGCCGGCAAATTTTCGTTTTTTTTCTCGCAGACGTATGCCGTCTTCTTCAAGGGTGATCAGCCTTTTTTTGTAAAGGTTGCCCACGGCCTTTTTGAATGCTTTTTTGCTTATGCCGAAAATGTCGGCGATTGCCTGGGGCTGGCTATTATCGGTGACCTTGATAAATCCGCCCTGCTGTCGCAGGGTATCCATGATCTTTATGGAAAGGGCGCCGATGGCCGTATAACCAGGCTTTTGCAGGCAGAGGTCTATTTTTTTATCATCGCGGATTTTTTTTATAAACCCGTCGATTTCCTGTCCGATTTTTAACTGCTGAAATATTTCATTTTTATACAGGACGCCATTGTGGGTGCCGTTGATAAGAGCGATAAAACCCATATCGGTTTGAGCGGAGATACGCAATGTCACTTTTTGGCCCTCCATAAAATCAACCTGTTTTCCGGGGGCGCTGTTTTTTTTATATTCGATTATAACCATTGTGCAGCCTGAACAATTGGCGCCGGAGGATCACTCTTCTTTCTGGTCCTCGGTTGAGGGGGTAAGGTCTTTTTCGGTTTCATTGGCTTCATCCTCTTTGTTTTTCAACTTGCGAAGCCTTTTTTCTTCTTTCTTTTTTTTCTTGGCCAATTCTTTTTGACGTTTTTTAAACTGGTAATTGGGTTTTGCCATTGATTCTCCCTGGATTAAAAAAGGCATCTCCCGTGCAACGGGAGATGCCTTTAATTGCTCTTAAAAAGGTTAGACAACGGTCACATTGGCAGCGGCAGGACCTTTTGGCCCTTGCTCGATGTCAAAGGTTACGCTGGCACCTTCACTAAGCGTTTTAAACCCGGTTGCATTGATTGCGCTGTGATGCATGATGCACAAATACATCCGGTCCGTTTTCCTGTTCGATGAATCCAAAACCCTTGCGATCATTAAACCACTTAACAGTTCCATTTATCATAATATCAACCTCCTTTCAAAAAATTTCAACGTTACAAACTGAAGGATGATATGGCGTTTGATAAACGGATAACACCTGCAGAAAGAAACCCTTCCGTAAATTAACACGGAACTTAATTGATAGAGTAAGATAAACACTTATATGCATAAAAGCAAGCTAAATATTGATGGCGTCGTAAAAAGTCCCATCTACTGCGTTGTAGCGGGTCGCGAAATGCTCGGAATACTTTATGTATGCCTCCGCTTTCGCGATACCGCTACGCCTTGTATATGGAACTTTATACTTGTGCCATCTTTAACAGGTTAACGGATTTTTTACGAGCCCTCAGAGCCAAGCTTTAGTTGGGGCAGAACCCGTTTCTTATGATAATTCACATCGGATACAAGTTTAAGCTGTTCCAGGAATTGTCGAGCCTCACCGACAACATATAGTGAGCCTGCCACGCAGACCATGTCCTCTGATGAAGTTGTGTTAATGGCATGATCAACAGCATCCTTGACCCGGGGAATTATTTCCGTGTGCCGGGTGAATTTTAGTACGGCAGGCAGGAGACGCGCAGGGGGAAACGCCCGGTCGATATCAGGCTCGGTGATGATTATCCTGTTACACAGGGGGATGATTGCATTCAGCATTCCTTTATAAGGCTTGTCATCAAGAATGCCGATGATCAGCGTTATTTTACGGCCGGCGGTATAAGTTTTGAGAAACTTTGCAAGTTTGCGGGTCGCGTCAAGGTTGTGTGCCCCGTCAAGAATAATTTCAGGATGAATATCGTTAGGTTTGCCGATGATTTCAAGCCTTCCTGGCCATCTTACGGCTGCAAGCCCTTTTCGTATTGCATCAATTGTTAAAAGCGGGTCCTCTTTCATCAATATTTCGCATGCAGCCAATACAAGGGCCGCATTATCCTTTTGATGATCTCCCGGAAGCGGGGTGCACATTTTCGGCCACCTGACCTCTTTGCCGTAATAGGTGAATGTGTTTTTCCCGTAACTTCTCACCCGAAAATCTTTTTTAAGCAAAAAGAGCGGGGCCGCGTGTTTGGCGGCATTTTTTTCTATGACATCAATGGCGGAGGGCTGGGTTATGCCGCATACAACCGGCGTTTTTTGTTTGATTATCCCGGCTTTTTCCCCGGCGATTGCAGATATTGTGTTGCCGAGATAAAACCGGTGTTCAAGAGAAATGTTTGAAATAAGGCAAAGAGCGGGTTTGACAATATTCGTGGCATCTAACCGTCCGCCCATGCCGGTTTCCATGATCGCTAATTCCACGCCGGTTTTTTTAAATAAATACAATGCCATGGCCGTAGTGTATTCGAAAAAGGTCGGCTCCCGGCTTCCCGTATGAACCTTCTTTACAGCTTGCCAGGCTTCCACAACATCATCGTCGCTTACCTGCCGGTTGTTTATGCAAATCCGTTCGTTGAATCGGACAAGATGAGGCGAGGTGTAAAGCCCGACCTTGTGACCGGCTGCGTTCAGGATCGAGGCGAGGGCCGAGGCAATGGAGCCTTTGCCGTTGGTTCCGGCGATATGGATGGCCGAAAAACAAAGGTGCGGGTTGCCCAGGCCGGAAAGAATGTTGCCGATAACATCCAGTCCGAGTTTGATTCCAAAGCGCCTCAGGGCGTACATCTCATTTAAACATTTGTCGTATGATTTTTTCATCTTCGTTGGCCAAGAAAAAACCCGGCTGCAAGAGTTAGCAGCCGGGTTTTGTTAGATGCATAGTTGGATTGTATAAAATTATGTTCTCTGGAATCGCGTCTTTTTTTTGATTAAGGCAATCCGCTGACGTCTCAATGCCTCGCGTTTTTTCCGGCGTCGATATTCAGATGGCTTCTCGTAATTTTTCTTCATACGAAGCCGCTTGAACAGGCCATCATTCTGAATCTTTTTTTTCAGAATACGCATAGCCCTTTCAAGGTCATTGTCATCGACTCTAACCGTGATTTCCTTCAAATATTTCCCCCCCTTTACCTTTAAATTCAGATCCCGCCCGGCAGGCCGGAATCCGTAACGACACCCTATATCGTCATGCGGACGCACATGTCAAGTCTTTTGATATGCACTATACTTTCACGCCCGCCTATAGTTTGGAAACGAGTTCGTCGGTAACTTCCTTAACGCTCGCTTTTCCGTCAAGGGTGATATATTTCATTTCAGTATTATTTTCAGCAATATCCCTGAAATAATAGGCTGCGGCAAGAGTGCCGGTTTCACTATCATAATAAATACCGTGACGCTTGTTAATAGCATCTTCGTCCTGGTCGTCCGCGCGGGTCGTAAGCCCACCGCCGCATACTCTGCATTTGTCCCCGTCGGGTTTTATGGGGTCGATAAAGATGTTGTTGGGGTGGTTGTTGTCGTTGACACAGAGCCTGCGACCCATTATCCGGTTCTTTGCAATTTCGCGATCCAGAAGGATTTCGACCACGACATCGAGGCTGATTCCCGCCTCATTTAATGCTTCGTTAAGCTTTATCGCCTGATTTTTATTTCTGGGGAAGCCGTCCAGCAACCATCCGTCTTTACAGTCATCGGACTTTAAGCGGTCCAGAATCATTGGAATGGTAATCTCATCCGGGACAAGGTCTCCCTTGTCAATGTACGATTTGGCCTGTTTGCCCAGGTCGGTGTTTTTTGAAATATTATCCCGGAAAATAGCTCCGGATTCTATATGGGGGATCTTGTATTTACCTTTTAGAATAGAGCCCTGGGTTCCTTTGCCGCTTCCGTTGGGGCCGAAAAATAAGCTGTTCATGTATACCTCCTTAGTTGCCGTTTGTTTTTATGCCCGGCAAAAATAATTCCGGGTGAGAAAAAAAGATTATAGCTTTATATTATGAGTTTCTTGTTGTCAATGGTCTATGCGCCGTTTAAGAAAAACAGAAACTTCACGGATGGCCTCGTCTTTTGTCCCTATCCTTCCGGAGAGCCGTTCCATGTCCACATGCTCTAAAATTTTTTTGAAAAGCGGGGAAGGGGTAAGCGAAAAATATGAAATCAGGTCGTGGCCGGTAATAAGCCGTTCTTTAGCCTTTTCCGGCAGGTAGTAATCCCGCCGATTGCGCGATAGTTCGCGTATAAAGGTCAGGTATTTCCCAGCCTTTTTTTTGCACCCCTTGGATGACATGTCAGCCGTTGAAATAGCCAGAAGATCCGGTATCCAGGGCTCGTGGCGGATGAAAAAACGGGTGGATATCCGGCGGGTCAAAAGAGTGCGACAATGGGCTGAAAACAGCGAAAGCGGTTTTAAGTGATTTGCAATGAGAAAATCGATATAGGCTTTGTCCTGGTTGGAAAAGCGGAGCCGGTCCGAAATCTTTTCAGCCAGTTTTGCCCCTTTTTTTTCATGACCGTAAAAATGAACATTCCCGTTTGCATCCGTCTGTTTTGAGGCCGGCTTTCCTATGTCATGGAGTAGTGCCGCATGTTTTATAAGCACCGGATCGGTAATTTGCGATACATTGGAAAGCGGTTTGAAAAGGCGAGGCGTCTCTTTTTCGAGAATTTTTTCCATCCAGCGGTATGTGGCCAGGCTGTGAATAAAAACATCATAGCGGTGATAACGGTTCTGGCTGCATTGTTTTAACGCAATAAGTTCCGGAAATATTTTGTCAAGAAGGCCGCATGTCTCCATTTGAACAAGATATTTGAATGATCCGGGTATGGATAAAAAACGTATCCATTCCTCGCCTATCCTCTCCCCCGCGCTCTGGTAAATCGAGTCGGCATGGATCGATATGGCTTCAAGTGTTTTTTTGGAGATTGAAAATCCGAGCTCCGCTCCTATGCGAAATGCCCGGAGCATCCGTATGGGATCATCTTTAAAGGCGTTTTTCGAAACATGCCTGATAATGCCTGAGTTTATGTCGGAATGTCCCCCCAAAGGGTCTATAAGACGGCCGGATTCGGCCTCAATGGCCATGGCGTTGACGGTAAAATCTCTTTGAGCCAGATCTTCTTCAATTGAAGCGCCGTTTTGTTTAACAACGTCAAAGATGTATAAATCCGAAACCACCCTGAGTATTGACTTGCCTTCTCTGCCGATCCTGACCGGAGTATGAGCATTGGCTGCGGCTGCAATTCGGGCGGACACCAATCCCGGATCGCCGTTGACCGCGATGTCAATGTCTTTGCAGGGCCGTCCCGCCAGGTTGTCCCGCACGCTTCCGCCAACAAAATATATGCCGGGCAGGGGTGGGATGAATTTTATGTTGAAGAGTTCCATTTTTTAAGGTATGCCATTTCCGCATAATTAATTACAGGTTGAGAATTCATCATCAATAGAACATAGCCCCAAACTAAATCAAGGTTTTATCGTGATTAACGGCAATCCGGGCTGCAAACCATCGACATTGACCCTTGGGATAACCGGGGGAATTGCTTCGGGTAAATCAGTCGTCTGCGATCTTCTGGCTGAAAAAGGGATCACCGTCTACAGCGCGGATGAACTCGCACGAAAAGCGGTTGGGCCGGGGACCGACGCATATAACGGGATCGTTGCCCGATTCGGACCCGATGTCCTTTGCGCAGACAATTCTCTTGACCGCCCGAAATTAAGACGCATGATTGTTTCCGACATGGCGGTCAAAGATGTTCTCGAGGGACTGATACATCCCGAGGTGATTCGTCTGATGACAGCCTGTTTTGAAGAAGCACTCAAAAAAGGGGAGACGGTTGTGGGCGTGGAGGTGCCGCTTCTTTTTGAAACCGGGCTTTCACATTTTTTTGATTATGTAGCCGTGGTTACAGTCTGCCATGATATCCGCATTAAACGTCTCATGGAACGTGACAGCGTAAGCCGGCGCCAGGCGGAGGCTTTGGCTGCAATACAGATGCCGGAAGATGAAAAAATCAGGAAATCGGATTTTGTCATTGAAAATAAAGGGAGCAGGGATGATTTAAAGATTGCGGTTGACCGGTTTTATCACATGCTGATGACCTGTTTTGAAAACAGGGATGAAAAGGCTTGACACAACGCCTGCATCCGCATATATAGTTAGGTAACAAGCGAACCTTCCCGCTGGACAAATTGTGGCTTTTTCCTTTTTAACCCCATAGACTCAGGCCTTCCGAAACCTTATATAATGTTCATATAATCTTTGTGTTGCCTTCAGGCTTTTGTCGTGTTGAACACCCGCATCTCTGAATGGATTGCTTTCCGGTCAATACTATATTGTAAGAATTGATGAAGCTTTTACAAAGCCTCAACTTTAACCAATTAACTAATTTACCATGAAACAAGGCTGAATAATTTTATGAATCTAATTGAATTAAAAAACAAAAAAATCAGTGAACTGACCCGGATGGCGAAAAAGTTCAATATCGACAATGTCGGCCGGATGAGAAAGCAGGAGCTTATCTTTTCGCTCCTCCAGGCGCACATCGAAAAAAACGGCCTGATTTACGGTGAAGGGACGCTTGAGATACTCCCGGACGGGTTCGGGTTTCTGCGGTCATCGGATTGCAATTACCTTCCGGGACCCGATGATATTTATGTTTCACCTTCACAGATCCGCCGTTTTAACCTGAAAACCGGAGATACGGTTTCCGGGCAGATTCGTCAGCCAAAGGATTCCGAGCGGTATTTCGCCCTTTTGAAGGTAGAGGCCATAAACTACGAGGACCCCGAGGTTGCAAAGGACAAAATCCTTTTCGACAATTTAACCCCCCTTTTTCCGAATCGTAAGATCAGCCTCGAAACAGAGGGCGACAATTATTCCATGCGGATCATGGACCTTATGAGCCCCATAGGATTCGGCCAGCGCGGCTTGATCGTCTCCCCGCCCAGGGCGGGTAAAACGGTGTTGATGAAAAATATCGCCAACAGCATCATCACCAACCACAAGAATGTGGTTCCATTTGTGGTATTGATCGATGAGCGCCCCGAGGAAGTGACCGACATGCAGCGGTCAGTCAATGCTGAAGTCATAAGCTCTACTTTTGACGAGCCTTCCGAACGTCATGTTCAGGTCGCGGAGATGGTTATTGAAAAGGCGAAGCGTCTTGTTGAACACAAAAAAGACGTGATTATTCTTTTAGACAGCATCACCCGTCTTGCAAGAGCCTTTAACGCAACCCTGCCTTCCAGCGGCAAGCTCCTTTCCGGCGGTGTGGACTCAAACGCCCTGCACAGGCCCAAGCGTTTTTTCGGCGCTGCAAGAAATATCGAGGAGGGCGGAAGTCTGACTATTATCGCCACGGCCCTCGTGGAAACCGGCAGTCGTATGGATGACGTTATTTTTGAGGAGTTCAAGGGGACCGGCAATATGGAGCTTCACCTCGACAGGAAGCTTGCCGACCGTCGGGTTTATCCGGCTATGGATATCAACCGCTCCGGAACGAGGCGGGAAGATCTGATCATGGCACCCGATGTTTTGAGCCGTGTCTGGATTTTGCGCAAACTCCTTTCACAATTAAATCCTATTGACAGCATTGATTTTTTGCTCGATAAGATGAAGGGCACGAAGGATAATAAGGGATTTTTAGAATCAATGAATTCGTAACTATAATATAATACGGCCATGAGGTGTTACATGAAAGAGAAAATCCATCCGAAATATGTCGAGACATCGATCCGGTGCGCCTGCGGGAACGAATTTTCCGTCGGATCCACGAGGACTGGTGTCTCGGTTGAAATCTGTTCCAAATGCCATCCGTTCTATACGGGTAAGCAGAAACTGGTCGATACGGCTGGCCGTATCGAGCGGTTCCGTAGAAAATACGCCAAGTTTCAGGATCAGACTGCCAAAAAATAATATTTTTATAAAGGCCAAAAATGATCCTGTGTTGTTTTTGGCTTTTTTACGCCTTGATCCATTATTGGTTTGTACCCTATGATTAAACGTCTTGAAGGGCTCGAAATACGGTACGCTGAAGTTGAAGGACTTTTAAGTGATCCCGCCATCGTCAACGACCGGGCGCTTTATACAAAGTATGCCCGGGAACACGCCGAATTATCAAAGGTCGTACCGGTTTTCAAGGCATACCAATCAATCATGGCGGAGATGGAAGATAGCCGTGAGTTATTGTCCGACACTGATCCTGAAATCAAGGCAATGGCTAAAAGCGAACTTGAAAGCCTTGCGAATCGGGCGGACAAGATTGAAAAAAAGCTGAAGGTACTCCTTATTCCAAAGGATCCCGATGACGATAAGAACGTAATCCTTGAAATCAGGGCGGGAACCGGGGGGGAGGAGGCAGGGCTGTTTGCCGCCGACCTGTTCAGGATGTACGCTCGCTATGCCGAAACCCATGGCTGGACTATCGATATGATGACATCCCATCTTACCGATGCCGGCGGATTCAAGGAAGTCATAGCCATGTTCAAAGGAGCCGGTGTCTACAGTCGCCTGAAATACGAAAGCGGTACTCACAGGGTTCAGCGTGTTCCGGTCACGGAAACCCAGGGGAGAATTCATACCTCGGCTGTAACGGTTGCGGTGCTTCCCGAGGCGGAAGATGTGGAGGTCAACATTGATGCGAAAGATATAAGGGTGGATGTCTACCGGTCTTCAGGGCCGGGGGGACAATGTGTTAATACGACCGACTCCGCAGTTCGGATTACCCACCTTCCCACCGGGCTTGTTGTCATCTGCCAGGACGAAAAATCACAACACAAGAACAAGGCAAAGGCCTTAAAAGTCCTGCGCGCCCGTATTTATGACCTGGAGACGCGCCGTCAGAACGAAAAAATTTCGCAAACCAGAAAAGACCAGGTGGGAAGCGGCGACCGGAGCGAACGAATACGGACATATAATTTCCCGCAGGGCCGCATAACCGATCACCGGATTGGTTTGACCCTCTACAAACTAGAACAGGTTCTGACCGGCAATCTTGACGAGATTATAGACGGGCTGACCACATATTACCAGGCCGAAGCCCTCCAGAACCCAGACTCCAATTAAATGTCGAATCAATCTTCTCCCTGGACCATACTCAAACTCCTGTCCTGGACAGCATCCTTTTTCAGGGATCATTGTATAGACAGCCCTAGGCTTACTGCGGAAATTCTTCTGTCCCGTGCCATGGGGCTTGAAAGGATCGATCTCTACCTGAAGTATGACCAGCCTCTTTTGTCAGGCGAACTGGCGAAATTCAAACAAATGATTAAAAGAAGAGCCAATCGTGAGCCGGTGGCTTATATCACAGGGGAAAAGGAATTTTTCGGGCGTGGGTTTTTCGTATCTCCGCAAGTCCTGATACCTAGGCCGGAGACCGAAATCCTTGTTGAAACCGCCTTGGGGCTTCTTGATGAAAATCCGGTTTGTCCCATGCGGGTTCTGGATGCAGGCACGGGCTCGGGCGCCATTATTGTCTCCCTTTCGCTCGCAAGGCCCGGCTACCAATATCAGGCTTCGGATATTTCAATGGCGGCACTTGCGGTTGCTGCAGCAAACGCCGGCAGACATGGAGTAAAGGAGAAAATAAACTTTTTTGCCGGCGACTGGCTTACGCCCATTGCTCACGGTTTTAAGGCTTGCCTGATCGTATCCAATCCACCATACATCCCATCCGGAGATATTCCGACACTTGAGCCGGAGGTCAGGGCACATGAGCCGAGCCGTGCACTGGACGGTGCGCTGGATGGCCTTTTCGCCATCCGGCAGATCATGGACCGTGCCCCGCACTGCCTGGCGGACGGCGGGCATCTTCTCCTTGAAATAGGGCATGACCAGAAAGAAGAAGTCGCCCGCCTTGCCCGTGAATCCGGCCGGTTTGCGGAGATCTCGTTTGTCCGGGACCTTGCGGGAATCGAGCGGGTGGCAGTGCTCAGGAAAGCAGCTTGCCGATCAGTTTCTTGCATTCCTCCATCGTCATGATCCTCGGCACCGGATAATCCGGATGGGCTTCGGCCAGGGCGCGCTTGGCGATCAGGGGGATATCTTCTTTTTTAAGTTCCTTGATCGTGGAGGGTATCTTCATGTTTTTGTTCATGGTCTTAATTTTTTCAATAAACCGGATCGACAGGTCTTCGGCAGGCTCGCCAAGCTCGCCGATGCCTCCGGCAATGGCCAGATCGGCCAGCTTTTTCTCTGACTCCTTGCGGCAGAATTCCAGCACTGGCGCCAGAATGATCGCATTGGCCAGCCCATGGGGAACACCATACATTCCACCCATATTATGCGCGATAGCATGTACATATCCCACATAAGCCCTTGTAAAGGCGGTTCCCGCGTAATACGAGGCAAGCGCCATATTGTTCCGCGCTTCCAGGTCAGAGCCGTTTGAATAGGCTTTCTCCAGGTTCTCGAATATCAGCAGGGTCGCTGCTTTCGCCTTGTCATCGGTAAATGGGTTGCCGTTTAACCCGATATATGCTTCTACCGCATGAGTCAGGGCATCCATGCCGGTTGTGGACGTGATATGCGGCGGAAGGCCGACCATCAGTTCAGGGTCGAGCACCGCCACCTTGGGGACGAGCTTCAGGTCGTTGATGGCAAATTTTTCGTGCGTCTTTGGATCACTGACAACCGCCGCCACGGTGGTTTCAGAGCCGGTTCCCGCAGTCGTGGGGATGGCATATAGCGGTGGAAGCGGAAGCCAGACCATGAAGTTTCCTTTCATCCTTCGTATGGGCATATAGCCGTTTGATACCCGGGCGCCGATGATCTTGGCACAATCCATTGCCGATCCGCCCCCAAAGGCAACGATGCCGTTGCATTTTTCCGCCTTGTATACCTTGACCCCATCTTCTATGCATTCGATGGTGGGATTCGGCATAACTTCGTCATATATCGTATATTCGATACCCGATTCATCGAGGGAATCCAGAAAAACATCCGGAAGTCCCAATTCCATGAGGACCTTATCCGTAACCACGATCACATTCTTAACTCCGTCAGCCTGGATCCGCCGCGCCAGTTTTTTGACACTGCCCGGACCCTGCAGTATGTCCGGAACAGGGAATGGGAGTACCATGGATAAGTATTTCATTACTTTGTGCTGCGTCCGGTATCTTACGGTTTGATAAGCCTTAAGAATCATTTTTCCCTCCGTTTATGCTTTGGGGTTGGTATGTTGTATACTTGCTTTATTTAATCTCTCTTTTAAACTCATTTTTGTACAATTGCCAGAAAATTTTTACTGGGTGTTGTTTTCTTCTCAGCCTTTTCCTGCATTTACAATATTTATTTCGATGGCCTTAAAAAAATAAAAATCCTTGCGGCGGCCGTTATGGTTTGATATATAAATTTGATTTATTGATCAATGACACACGCCCCTCGACCGTCTGTATGGTGCCTGGCAAGGCAGGTGTTCTTGCCGGGTCTACAGCCGGGGTGACGGGGGCGGAGGAAAAAACCGAAAAACAAAGGATGTTGTAAAATGGCTTATGTAACAATGAGGGAACTTCTTGAGGCCGGTGTCCATTTCGGGCACCAGACACGGCGTTGGAATCCCAAGATGAAGAAATACATCTTCGGGGCAAGGAACGGGATCTATATCATAGACCTGCAGCAGACCGTGAAACTTTGTAAAACCGCATATGATTTTATTGCGGATACCGTTGCTTCCGGGCGGTCGATCGTTTTTGTGGGGACTAAGAAGCAGGCCCGCGAATCGATTTATGAGGAGGCGAACCGCTGTGAAATGTACTATGTGCATAATCGCTGGGTTGGTGGTCTGCTGACCAATTTCCAGACGGTCAAAAAGAGTATCGAGCGACTGAATCACTTAAACAGTATCGAAAACGACGGGTCCATCAATCTCTATCCGAAAAAGGAGAGGATCCGTCTCATGAAGGAACGTGAAAAGCTCGATAACAACCTTGGCGGTATCAAGTCCATGAAGAAACTGCCGGGCGCCATGTTTGTAGTGGATCCGAAAAAAGAGGCGATTGCGGTCCAGGAAGGTATACGGCTGGGTATTCCCGTCGTGGCGATTACCGATACCAACTGCGATCCGGACCTTATCGATTATGTCATTCCCGGTAATGATGACGCCATTCGGGCAATCCGTTTAATCGCCAGCAGAGTTGCCGATGCCAGCATTGAAGGTGCGCAAAGGCTTGCGGAAAAACGGCAGGCCGAGGCAGACAAGGAAAAGGAAGTTGAAGAAAAACCGGTAAAGGCCAAGGGGCCGGTGCACAGGGAGATTGTATCCGACGGTACACACGGACCGGTTGTCGAGGTTATCAGGAAGGCGGCGGCCGGAGAGACGGAAAAAAGCGCCGAAACGATAGAACCGGATAAAAACGCTCAAGTTGAAAAAGCGGGAGAATAGAAAATGGTTGATATTACGGCTCAGATGGTAAAACAACTCCGGGAAAGATCCGGAGCCGGTATAATGGATTGCAAGGAGGCCCTTATCGAATGTGAAGGGGATATGGAGAAAGCGGCGGATTTCCTTCGCAAAAAGGGGCTTGCTACGGCAAGGAAACGAGCGGGACGCGCAACCAGTGAAGGGGTTGTCCAGTCCTATATACACATGGGCGGGAAGATCGGTGTGCTTGTCGAGGTTGATTGTGAAACCGACTTTGTGGCAAAAACAGACGAATTTGCCGGGTTTGCCAAGAACCTTGCTATGCAGATTGCGGCCACGAGTCCCATGGGTGTGATGCCGGAAGATGTCCCGGCGGAGGTGGTTGACCGGGAAAAGGAAATCTATCGTCAGCAGGCCCTTGAGATGGGGAAACCGGAAAAGATGATCGACAAGATCATTGACGGCAAGATGAGCAAGTTTTACAAGGAATCCTGTCTGATGAATCAGCAATATGTCAAGGACGCTAGCATGACGATTGCTGACCTGTTAAATGACACCATCGCCAAGACGGGGGAGAAGATTACTATCCGAAGGTTTTCCCGCTTCCAGGTCGGCCAGGATTGACGACTCCGTAAAAAGCCCGTCTGCGGCGTTGCGCTTCGCCGG
>JAADHK010000092.1 GCA_013151835.1 Deltaproteobacteria bacterium | reverse complement strand
GAAAGCGGAGGCATACATATAGTATTCCGAGCATTTCGCGACCCGCTACAACGCAGTAGATGGGACTTTTTACGACGCCATCAAATTTTAATCCTCAAAATACTCATAGTATTCCTGCGGTTAAAATTTTCGCCCGCCTTGAACTTGAAAAAATTTTCAGGTTTTCGTTCACGCACTAGTTAAAAAAAATTGAGCAGGTAATGTGTTCATAAAAAGTCCCCGGCGCGGACCGTGGTTCAGTTCTCGCGGAACAAAGAAAACAATGGCGACTTGCACTACACTAACGACCGTGCTGTTTTTCGACTTTTTACCAGATTATCAGGATGAAACAATTTGAAATGAAACTATTCAATACCATATGATCTCTGTTTTGACAATCATAAATACCACACAGCACCATTAATTCTTTGACATAGATCAAGGCATTACGAAAATACGGGGTGAACGCGCCCGGTTTTGGGTACGGCATGTATTATCCTCAACGATTGTTTCCCTATCCATAGACTGCCGGACCCATTGCTTGTCGACCGTTTTGGGATTTTGGCGAAAAAATCTTGACATGGGCGTACCGGTTTCATAAAAGGGGATAAATCACGGCATGAAGCCGTGTTCTTTTTTTCACGCATACATACAATCTGATTAATTATCATAAACGAGTAAAGCCACGAAGGCTTTTGGCGTTAAACCGCCGGATGCCGCCGTGGCTTTTTTATTTTTATGCATTCATATTTTTTCAAAAAGGGAGGAACCATGGGGAGCAAAATGAAAAAAAATCTTGATGTAATTACGGCCATGCTGTGTGCTATGTGCATGGTCACCGCGTTTGCCGCTCCCGCAATCGGGGACGAATCTGAAAACACCGGTCTCAGGAGCGACGTTGAAATACTGAAAAGAGAGATGGCCGGTCTCAAACACCAGCTTAGCCACGGGGAAAAGGGAAGCAACAGGCTCGTCTCCGCGCTTGCAGGCATCAATTTGTCCGGCGGTATCAGCGCGGGCGGATTTTATGCGTCAAATCCGGGAAAAGATGTTTCGGACAATGATTTTTTATTGTCCAATTTTATTGTCGAGCTTTCATCCGGGGAAAACGATCTTCCAGTCTCGTTTACGGGCGCATTTGGCGAGGTATCCACGCCGTCGCTTCTGGATGCGCCGGAGAACAACATTGACTTTGACATAGAATACGCATCGGTTATCCTTCCCCCGTTTGCCGGGGCGACCCTTGAGGCCGGGCTGCTTCAGCCCAATACGGGATACGAGGATACATATACCTGTAATGATAAAAACGCGATCTGCTCGGTGACCGGTTCCCAGCAGCCTTATAACGCATACGGCGCAAGAGTTGCTTACGGGTTTTTCGGCGTGACAGCCTATGCCGGATATTATAAAACCCGCCTGGATAACGAGGAATACAGCGCCAATGGCAGGTTTGCCGATAATTCCTGGGAGATCGGAGCAACCATGAACCTCGCCGAAGGCTTTGACATAGGGGTCTACAATTACAGAATTAACGGCTTGAGAAACTTGACCGGCGCTATTTTTGAATATACGCTGGACAACCTCTACGTGGCGATAAACACCGATTACTGGCGGTGGGACAGGAGCATGAAGGACTATTACGGCCGCAGGTCGGCAAGCGCGTGCGCCCTTTACGTGGAGCCTTCGGCCGGCAGATTTTCCTGCCCAGTCCGCATGGAATTCGTAAACCAGGGAAAGAGCATGATTTACAGTGACAGCACACAGGCGAAACGGATATACTCGGCAAGCATCACGCCAACCTGGCACTTTACCGAAAATTGCTATTGCAGAGCCTTGTCCGCTTATGTCTGCGCGGATGGCGCCTTTGCCGATCACAGGGGAAACGTGAAAAACAGCCGGGTGTATCTCGCGGCGGAAACCGGATTCATATTCTAACGGCTCATAAAAAAACAGACGGACTTTTTACGAAGTCGTCAAATAAAGGAGAAATAAGATGCACATTCCCGATGGATACCTAAGCCCGCAGACATGTGCGGTCATGTATGCGGCGGCGGCCCCGTTCTGGTATACGGCCGCAAAAAAGCTGAAAAAAAACCTGTCATCAAAGATGGTTCCCTTGCTGAGCGTTTTCTCGGCGTTTTCATTTGTCATAATGATGTTTAACGCCCCCGTGCCCGGAGGGACCACGGCCCATGCAACCGGCGGGGTTCTTATCGCAATCATACTCGGGCCGTGGGCCGCCGTCATGGGTGTATCGGCCGCCCTGTTCATCCAGGCCCTTTTTTTCGGAGACGGCGGAATACTCGCGTTTGGCGCCAATGTATTTAATATGGCGGTCATACTTCCTTTTGTGGGGTACTGGATATATAAACTGACGGCCGGATCTTCCGGGCCCGGTTCGTCACGGCAATGGCTCGGCGCGGCCCTGGGCGGGTATGTTGGAATCAACATGGCGGCCCTGGCCGCAGCCATCGAGTTCGGACTTCAGCCACTTTTGTTTCACACGGCCAACGGAACCCCCCTTTATTGTCCGTATAATATATCCCAGGCGGTCCCCGCCATGCTCTTTGCGCACATGACGGTTGCGGGAATCGCGGAAGGCCTGGTTACGGCGGGAGTGCTGGTCTTTCTGAAAAAAAGCATGCCCGAAGTCCTCGCGGCTACATAAAAAGGAGAAACAACCATGAAAAATATCACAAAATTATGGATCGGCCTGGGTATTATGGGCCTGCTCACACCCCTGGGGCTTCTCGCCACCGGGGATGCCTGGGGAGAATGGGGCTCCGAAGCCTTTAAGGATATGGTCGGATTCGTCCCAAAAGGACTAGAGCGGTTTTCGGATTTCTTTTCCGCCCCTTTTGCGGATTACACTATTTCAGGTACCGGGGATGTTTCCGGTTATATTATCTCGGCATTTTCCGGAATGCTTCTTGTTATTTTACTCACCTGGACGGTTGGAAAAATTTTCACCCATAACGATGAATAGGAATCCGGGCGGCTTTTTGCCCATATTCACCCGGACATTACCCGTTTTATGAAAAAAGACTTTGTAGCAAAAACCCTGGCCGAAACATCTTCGGCCATACAAAATTCCGTTTTTGCCGGCGGTTTTGCGGACAGAGACGGGCTGATGCAGCGCCTTGATCCACGGATCAGGATTGTAAGCTTGCTCGCCCTCCTGATCGTGACCGGACTTGCCCGGGATATCGGCGTGCTGTGCGCCCTTTACGGCCTTACACTTGTGATGGCCGTTTTTTCAAGGCTTCCGCTTTTTTTCTTTATCAAACGGGTATGGGCCTTTATCCCGATTTTCGCCGGGATCATCGCCATTCCTGCCCTTTTCATAACGCCGGGACACCCGGTCTTTACGGTTTTAAGCTTTGCTTCGCCCCATCACTTCGGCCCCTTTTCAATTCCCAAAGAAATTGTCATAACAGCCCAGGGCGCGGCAAGCGCGGCAATGCTGGTAATGCGGGTGGCGACATCGGTGTCTTTCGGTGTTCTCCTCGTGCTGACCACCCGGTGGGAAAAACTTTTAAAGGCCCTTTGCGTGCTCAGGATGCCTGAAATACTGATACTGATCCTGGCCATGACATACCGGTACATCCAGCTTTTCATGCGCACGGTGGAGGGGATGTTCCTTGCCAGAAAAAGCCGGCAGATTTCCGACGTAAAACTCACGGAAGATCACGGCTGGCTCGCATCGCGGCTCGGCGTGCTCGTGGGAAAATCATACCGGATGAGCAACGATGTACATCTTGCCATGATTTCAAGGGGATGGTCGGAAAACCCAAGACTTATGAACGATTTTAAAATCCGCCGCATCGACCGGCTCTGGCTGGCCCTGACCGCAACGCTTGTTTTTCTTGTCACAATATCGGGATGACTTCATAATGGAAAAAGATAATATATTTAAACTCAATGACGTTTGCTATGATTACATTGGCAAGGATCGCGCCCTTAATAACATAAACATGACCATAGAGCGGGGGGAATGCGTCTCCGTTCTGGGGGCAAACGGTTCCGGAAAATCAACCCTTTTAAAGCTGCTGGACGGACTTTATTTCTGCTCCAAAGGCGAACTCTTCGGATTCAACGAAAAAATAGACGAATCCATCATGGCCGATAAACAGACGGCAAGGGCCTTTCATAAAAAAGTGGGGTTCGTATTCCAGGACCCTGATGTCCAGTTGTTTCTCCCCACGGTCTGGGATGAGGTGGCGTTCGCTCCGCTCCAGATGGGGCTTCCCAGAAGAGATGTGGCAGAAATTGCATCCGACGCCCTGGACCAGCTCGGGCTGTTCGGGTTAAAGGACCGGGCTCCCTATCATTTAAGCGAGGGAGAAAAGAAAAAGGTCTCCATTGCCTCGGTTTTAACGCTTGATCCCGATGTCTGGCTCATGGACGAGCCCACCGCGAGCCTTGATCCCAGATCCCAGGGATGGGTAATCGATTTCATCCTCGAACTCGGACAGAGAAAAAAGACCGCTGTCATCGCAACCCACGACCTTGAAATCCCCTATGTTGCCACAAAAGACTGTTATGTACTGGGCCAGGATCACGGTGTTCTTGCCCACGGCCCCTCGTCCGAAATCCTCGAAAACGACGAAATCCTTTTAAGCGCCAACCTCATCCACCGGCACCGGCACATACACCGGGGCGCGGCCCATTCTCACCCCCACAAGCACTGGCATTCATGACCCTCGATGGGCTATATCTCAAAACTCCCATTTCCCGGGAATGACAACGGCAAACCCTATCTTCGCAGGACCGCAACTGCTGATCCCAGAGATCGTTTTATTATGGTGCCGGAGGCGGGACTTGAACCCGCACACCATTGCTGGCGGAGGATTTTGAGTCCTCTGCGTCTACCAATTCCACCACTCCGGCACTATTTTAGATGAATTTTTCAATATGATAAAACATCGGCGATGTCAACAGGCGACGGCCATTTTTAACAATGATGCCGGGCTTAATCGCAAATGGGTCAAATCGGGCGCAAGGTTACGATCTTGAAAATGACGAAGAGGCCATCGTGGCCGCAATAATAAAACGAATGTCCGCAATCGTCATAACGGTTCTTGGGTGAGGTGGTAAAATGGAAGTACGTTATTCATGTGGAAACAAAATAAAAACAATCAAGATGGCGTCGTAAAAAGTCCCATCTACTGCGTTGCAGTGGGTCGCGAAATGCTCGGAATACTATATGTATGCCTCCGCTTTCGCGACACCACTACGCCCTGTATATGGAACTTGCAACGATGCCATCGTAACCGGGTTGCCCGACTTTTTACGAGATCATCAACTTTGGCGTTAGCTGAAGAAAAACAAATCCTCATATCTCCCTTGCAGAAAGACCTTTATTTGGTATAATGTAGATATAATATTTACCCATAGAGATTACCATTTGTATCTACAGCGGAGCGACCAGGGCATAAGCCGAGGAGAGTCAATGTGGATTTCCCAGAATGGATGATCCATTCACTTGATCGTCAAGCAAGTAAAATGGGTGTTGCCAGGCAAGCTGTAATCAAAATATGGATTGCGGAAAGACTCAAAGAAGAGATGGAATATATCAGCTAACGAAGTGATTCCCATGGATTTCCAAGGACCGCACTTTTTTGATAATTTTGAGATAACTCAACACCTACCGGCTAAAAGCCGGTGGGTTGAAACATGAACTTGGTCCTTACTGACGCCACCCTTGATGATTTGGATTTCAAATGCTTCACATGTTTGCCTTACTAATCCGCGAACTCGAAGGGCAACATCGCCGGTTAAAAATTCATTGTTTTTTACTGGTTTAGTGGAATGCCTTGGAAACCGGTGACCACAGGCGTTAACTGGTATTAGAAAACATGGCTTGCTATTGCAAAGAGAGAGCATCTAATCCGAAACTATCGGAAGAAATGAGAGGCATTCCGACAGGCTATTGTGGATTCTGTGAAATATGTGGAAAACCAGGGCATATGCGTGCCCATCCCAGGCTGCCAACAACTGGGGCATGGTGCGATGAACATTGGAATGAACTTATAAAATATCGAATTTTTACGCTATCAGATATAGTTCAGTACGCTTTTTATGCAGTGACAATCGGAATATTCATATACTCAATAGTATCAGCATGGAAGGTGGTTTTTGAATAGCTGAATTCAGATTGAAGATGTACTTGCAATATTAACAACAGCGCCATGAAACCCACTCTTCCACTTGAACAAATGACAATTTTTTTTCGCTGATAACGCCGCGATATAAATATCGGGATAAGTATTTCAGGGCGGTTATCCCTTTCTCTGCCTGCGAGCAACCAACTACCCATTTTGGGGGAACGCTTTTGGGGAGGCAAAGTCCGGCGTTATTTAAAACCGCCAGAAAACGGGCGCGGAAAACCTTGGCCATCGCAAATTCGTTAAACAAATATTTCCCTTTTTTCTTTTTCCATTGACGTCTGCGTTT